>CAJFVK010000061.1 GCA_904420435.1 uncultured Oscillospiraceae bacterium | reverse complement strand
CTCACGACGGAATCCGCCGCCGCGGCGGTCACCATCGCGGCGAGGACGGCGCTGGCGCTCCTCGTAAGGCTTGCTGGTGTCGATGGTGCGGGGGGTGGTGCGCAGGGTCTGGGTGAGGACCTCGCCCTTGTAGATCCAGACCTTCACGCCGATGCGGCCAAAGGTGGTGGCAGCCTCGGCGAAGCCGTACTCGATGTCGGCCCGGATGGTCTGCAGGGGGATGGTGCCCTCGTGGTAGTGCTCGCTGCGGGCGATCTCGGCGCCGCCCAGACGGCCGGAAACGGCGGTCTTGATGCCCTTGGCGCCGGAGCGCATGGCCCGGCCCATGGCGTTCTTCATGGCCCGGCGGAAGGAGATACGCTTCTCCAGCTGGGCGGCGATGTTCTCAGCCACCAGCTGAGCGTTCATATCGGGGTTGCGGACCTCGATGATGTTGAGCTTCACGGTCTTGCCGATGAGCTTCTCAACAGCCTGGCGGGTCTCCTCGATGGCCTTGCCGTCCTTTCCGATGACCATGCCGGGACGGGCGCAGTGCATGAAGATGGTCACCACGTCGTTGCGGCGCTCGATCTCGATCTTGGGGATGCCGGCGTCGTAGAGGGTCTTCTTCAGATAGTCGCGGATCTTCTTGTCCTCGACCAGCAGATCGCCCACCTTCTCCTCGCGGGCATACCAGCGGGAGTCCCAGTCCTTGATGACGCCCACGCGCATGCCGTGGGGATTAACTTTCTGTCCCATAAACTGTCTCCCTCCTTATGCCTTCTCCGCCACGGCCAGGGTGACGTGAGAGGTTCTCTTGTTGATACGATAGGCGCGGCCCTGAGCCCGGGGCATGATGCGCTTGAGAATGGGGCCGGGGGTGGCGAACACCTGGCTGACGTAGAGCTTCTCCACGTCCATGCTGAAGTTGTTCTCCGCGTTGGCCACGGCGCTCTTCAGGAGCTTCATCATGGGCTCGCTGGCAGCCTTGGGGGTCTGCATCAGGATGGCCATGGCGGTTCCCACATCCTTGCCGCGGATCAGATCAGCAACGATCTGAACCTTGCGGGGAGAGATGCGGAGATACTTCAAATAAGCTTTCGCTTCCATATTCTGCATTCTCCTTTCCTACTTACTTGCCCTTGGTGTGGCCGCGGAAGGTGCGGGTGGGGGCAAACTCGCCCAGCTTGTGGCCCACCATGTCCTCCTGAATGTAGACGGGCACGTGCTTGCGACCGTCATACACAGCGATGGTGTGGCCCACGAAAGCGGGGTAGATGGTGGAGCTGCGGCTCCAGGTCTTCAGAACGGTCTTCTTGCCGCTCGCATTCATTTCTTCGACTCTCTTCAACAGCTCGGGGGCAATGAAGGGGCCTTTCTTGACGCTTCTGCTCATCTTCAGTTGACCTCCTTACTTCGCGTTGCGCCGCTTGACAATGAACTTGTCAGTGGGGTTCTTGGTCTTGCGGGTCTTGTAACCCAGAGCGGGCTTGCCCCAGGGGGTCACAGGGCCGGGACGTCCAACCGGGCTCTTGCCCTCGCCGCCGCCGTGGGGGTGGTCGCAGGGGTTCATGACGCTGCCGCGGACGGTGGGCCGCCAGCCCATGTGGCGCTTGCGGCCGGCCTTGCCGATCTGGATGTTCTCGTGCTCCAGGTTGCCCACCTGGCCGATGGTGGCCATGCAGTTGAGGCGGACGATGCGGACCTCGCCGGAGGGCATGCGGATCTGGGCGTCAGCGCCCTCCTTGGCCATCAGCTGGGCCGCGGTACCGGCGGAGCGGACCAGCTGGCCGCCCTTGCCGGGGTGCATCTCGATGTTGTGGATCACCGTACCCACGGGGATGTTGGCCAGAGGCAGGGCGTTGCCCACCTTGATGTCGGCGCTGGCGCTGGAGATCACCTTGTCCCCGGCGCCCAGGCCCGCAGGGGCCAGGATATAGCGCTTCTCGCCGTCCTCATACTGGACCAGGGCGATGTTGGCGCTGCGGTTGGGGTCGTACTCCAGGCGCAGGACGGTGGCGGTCATATCCATCTTGTCCCGCTTGAAGTCGATGATGCGGTACTTGCGCTTGTTGCCGCCGCCCCGGTGGCGGACGGTGATGCGGCCGTAGCTGTTGCGGCCGGCGCTCTTCTTCAGGACCTCCGTCAGGCTGGCTTCGGGCTTGGCCTTCTTGTCGATGCCGTCAAAGCCGGAAACCGTCATGTGCCGACGGGAAGGCGTGGTCGGCTTAAAAGTTTTAATAGACATGTTTCAGTTTCCTCCCTTACACCATACCCTCGAAGATCTCGATGGTCTTGGAATCATTGGTCAGCTGCACAATGGCCTTCTTCCAGTCCTTGGTGCGGCCGGGACGGGCGGCGCCCATCCGCTTGGCCTTGCCGGGGACGTTGATGGTGTTGACCTTGGCAACCTTCACGCCGAAGATCTCCTCCACAGCCTTCCCGATCTCGATCTTGCCCGCGGAGGGGGCAACCTCGAAGACGTACTTCTTGTCAGCCACGTTGGCCATGGAGCGCTCCGTGATCACGGGGCGGATGATGATATCGTAAGCAGTCATTACGCAAACACCTCCTCGATAACGGCCAGGGCAGCCTGGTCGATCACCAGATACTTGGCGTTCAGGATGTCGTAAACGCTGAGGATCTTGGCGGTGGTGGTCATGACGCCGGGGATGTTCCGGGCGCTCTTGACCACGGTCTCCCGGACCTCGGGGGTGATCACCAGGGCCTTGCCGTCGCACTTGACCGCATCCAGGAAGCCCCGGAAGGTCTTGGTCTTGATGGCGTCCATGGCGATGCTGTCCACCACGATGATGCTGCCGGAGGCGGCCTTGGCGGAGAGGACGGACTTCAGAGCCAGCCTCTTCATCTTCTTATTCATCACATAGCGGTAGCTGCGGGGCTTGGGGGCAAACACGATGCCGCCGTGGGTCCACTGGGGAGCCCGGGTGCTGCCCTGGCGGGCGTGGCCGGTGCCCTTCTGGCGCCAGGGCTTGCGGCCGCCGCCGGAAACCTCGGCGCGGGTCAGGGCGGACTGAGTACCCTGCCGGCAGTTGGCCAGGTGGTTCTTCACTGCCTCATGAACGACCGCCATGTTGGGCTCAATGCCGAAGACAGCGGCGCTCAGCTCTACTTCGCCGACGCTGGCGCCGGACATATTCAGAACAGTTACAGTAGACATGTTTCAAGCACTCTCCTTTCCCTTATTTATTACGCGCAGAGGCCTTCTGGGGATTGACACGGGCGGACGCCTTCTGCGGGTTGACGCTGATGCCGGCCTCGCCGTGCTTCTCCAGGATGGTCTTCTTGGTGGTGCGGATGGTCACAAGGCCGCCCTTGGGGCCGGGAATGGCGCCCCGGACCACCAGCATGTTCAGCTCGGGATCCACCTTGACCACGTCCAGGTTCATGATGGTCACCTGCTCCACGCCCATCTGGCCGGCGCCGATGGTGCCCTTCAGGATCTTGGACATATGGCTGCCGGCGCCCAGGGAGCCGATCTGCCGGACCACAGGGCCGCTGCCGTGGGTCTCCTTCAGGCGGTGGGCGCCATGGCGCTTGATGACGCCCTGGTAGCCGTGGCCCTTGCTGATGCCGGTGACGTCCACGTGGTCGCCCGCCGCAAAGACGTCGGCCTTCACGATGTCGCCCACGTTCCACTCGCCCTCAATATCTACCTCGCGCAGATACTTCTTGGGGGACACGCCAGCCTTGTTCAGGTGGCCCATCTCGGGCTTGGTGAGCTTGCGCTCGCTGACGTCCTCAAAGCCCAGCTGGATGGCGTTGTAGCCGTCCTTCTCCTCAGTCTTCTTCTGCACCACGACGCAGGGGCCGGCCTCGATCACGGTGACCGGAACCACCTTGCCGTCGGCATCGAAGATCTGGCTCATGCCAACTTTCTTACCGATGATCGCTTTCAATGTTATTTCCTCCTTACAGGTTATTGGTCGACATAGGTGCCCCCGCGGGGACATTGCTCTGCCGACATGACCCGGCCCGCCTCACGCAAGTCAGCGGGCACATGGGTACAAGCAAACTAAAAAATCGCCTTACAGCTTGATCTCAATCTCCACGCCGGCGGGCAGCTCCAGGGCCATCAGGGCCTCCACGGTCTTGGGGGTGGAGTTGGTGATGTCGATCAGGCGCTTGTGGGTGCGGCGCTCAAACTGCTCCCGGCTGTCCTTGTACTTGTGGACGGCCCGCAGGATGGTGACGACCTCCTTCTTGGTGGGCAGGGGGATGGGGCCGGACACGGTGGCGCCGGTGCGCTTGGCAGTCTCGACGATCTTCTCGGCGGACTGGTCAATGACCTGGTGGTCATACGCCTTCAGGCGGATGCGGATCATTTCTTTTGCCATTTGATTGTTTCCTCCATAATTTGTACAAAGTAGCTGCGTTTGACCTTACTCTGTACGGCGGGGAGATTTTATACGCTTTGCCGTGCGTATCATTCCGGCTCATAAGAAATACCGGCGCGAAAGGCCGGCATTCCCCCATGGCGCGGCGATCTACGCAGCGCATGAAGTCTCCTCAGCCGCCCGATGATCGGACATACTCCGCGGAAGTTACCGGGCAGGGCCCGCAATCTCCCGCATCATCGCAAAAAACGCGTCCTGCAGGGGCGTCCGGACACAGAAGCCCCCTAACGCAAGCTCAATTATCATACCGGATCGCCGCCGGATTGTCAAGCATAATTTTGTGTTTTTGGAAAACTTTTTGCCTGGTTCCGCCGCTTCCGCGGATGGCCGGCAAAAAACGCGCCGCCCGAGGCTTTCCTGCCCCAGGCGGCGCTCCATATGCCGCTCAGGCGGCCGACCGCGCTTTCAGAACTGGATCTGGTCCAGGGATGCCCGCAGCTGGCTGGCGCTGAAGCGGAGCTTGGCCTGCTCCTCCTCCGTCAGCTCGTTGTGGATCCTGCCCCGGATGCCGCTCCGGTCCAGGATGCACAGGGTGCTCAGGCACACGTCGTCCACGCCGTACTCCCCGTGCATCATGGCGGACACCGTCAGCGCCGTGCCCGCGCCGGAGAAGATACACTGGCAGATGTGGCAGGTGCTCATGGCCACCGCGTAGAAGGTAGCCCCCTTGGCCTTGATCACCCGGGCGCCGGAGCTGCGGACAAACTCCTCCACCTCCGCGTAGTCCTTGTTCCAGCGGATCTTCTCCCCCGCCGGCGCAATGGCCTTGTACTCGTCGATGGGGGTGTTGGCGATCCGCACCAGGGACCAGGGGACAAAGGAGGAGTCCCCGTGCTCGCCGAAGACGGAGGCGTGGACGTTCTTGGGGCTGATCTGGAAGCGGCGGGCCAGCTCCGCCTGGAGGCGGGCCGTATCCAGCGCCGTGCCGGAGCCGATGATCCGCCCCTCCGGGATGCCGGAGATCTTCTGGAAGACGTAGGTCAGCACGTCCACCGGGTTGGATACAATAATATAGATGGCATCCGGCGCGCTCTTCACGATCTGGGGCGTGATATCCTTCAAAATGTCCACGTTGGTCTGGGCCAGCTCCAGCCGGGTCTGGCCGGGCTTGCGGGCCACGCCGGAGGTGATGATGACAATATCGGACCCGGCGGCCTCCGGATAGTCGCCGCTGCGCACAATGGCCGGGGCGCAGAAGGAAACGCCCTGGTAGATGTCCATGGCTTCGCCAAAGGCCTTCTCTCTGTTCACGTCAATCAGCACGATCTCCGTGGCGATACCCATGGCTACCATGTCGTTAGCGATGGCGGAACCTACGCTGCCCGCGCCGATAATCGTAATCTTGATCATAGTTTCCTCATTCCCTTTCCTTAGACAGTCGGGAGCCGTTCTGCCGCAGCATCCATAGGCCGCGCCGGCTTCTTCCTGCGGGCGGGTGTTCATAGGGCAGCGTTCTCCTGCAAATGCAACTTCTCCGCATTTTACGTTAATATTAGCAGAAAATCCACCGGCTGTCAACTGCATTTTTGGATGAATCCGTCACCATTTTGGACAACAAGTTTCACTTACGCATCTGTTTCCCCCCATATTTTAATCCTTTTTCAAAAATAGTTGCAGATAGAAATTTTTATCAGCCTGGCAAAAATATTTTCACCCCCAGGAAGCGCTCTCCGGCCCGCTGCCGCTTCCCCACTATATAATAATATAATGTAGGGGAAACGCAAAAGGAGAGAGGCTGTCCTCTCTCCTTTTGCCGCTCCGTCAGGCCCTGGGCCCCCTGCCGGGGTTATTCCTCCTCATCCACGCCGTGGTCGTGGTCTGCCTCCTGGGCCAGGCGGGCGTTGAGCTCCTCATTCTCGATGCCCTGGCGCTTGTAGTAGTCCGCCAGGGCCGCCTTGATGGCCTGCTCGGCCAGCACCGAGCAGTGGACCTTCACGGCGGGCAGGCCGTCCAGGGCCTCCACCACCGCCTGGTTGGTGAGCTTCAGGGCGTCCTCCACAGGCTTGCCCTTGATCAGATCCGTCGCCATAGAGCTGGTCGCGATAGCGCTGGCGCAGCCGAAGGTCTGGAACTTCACGTCCTCGATGACGCCGTCCCGGATCTTCAGATACATCTTCATAATATCACCGCACTTGGCGTTGCCCACCTCGCCTACACCGTCCGCGTCCTCGATCACACCCACGTTATGGGGGTGGGCGAAGTGCTCCATCACCTTGTCGCTGTATTCCATTGCCATAGCTGCTGACTCCTTTCTATCTCTTTCGCCTCAGTCCTTGTAGGGGTTCTCGCTGTGCTCCATCATCCTGGCCCAGACCGGGCTCATCTCCCGGAGGGTCCGGACCACCTGGGGCACCTGCTGGAGGATGTAGTCGATCTCCTCCTCGGTGTTATACTCGCTCAGGCTCAGGCGCAGGGAGCCGTGGGCGATCTCATGGGGCAGGCCGATGGCCAGCAGCACGTGGCTGGGGTCCAGGGAGCCGCTGGTGCAGGCGCTGCCGGAGCTGGCGCAGATGCCCGCCATATCCAGCCGCAGCAGCAGGCTCTCCCCCTCGATGCCCTCAAAGCAGAAGCTGACCATGCCGGGCAGGCGCTTCACCGGGTCCCCGGTCAGGCGGGAGAAGGGGATCTGGCTCAGGCCGGCGATCAGCTTGTCCCGCAGGGCGGTCACCTTGGCGGTGTTCTCCGCCATGTGGCTGCAGATATCGTCAAAGGCGGCGGCCATAGCCATGATGCTGGGCAGGGCCTCGGTGCCGGCCCGCTTGCCCCGCTCCTGGGCGCCGCCCTCAATGAAGGGCTTCAGGGGGATGCCCTTGCGGCAGTAGAAGGCGCCCACGCCCTTGGGCGCGTGGAACTTGTGTCCGGAGAGGCTCAGCATGTCGATGTGCTGGGCCTCCACGTCAATGGGCAGGTGCCCCGCCGCCTGGACCGCGTCCGTGTGGAACCAGACGCCCCTCTCACGGCACAGGGCCCCGATCTCGCTGATGGGCTGGATGGATCCGATCTCGTTGTTGGCGTACATGACGCTGACCAGGGCCGTGTCCGGCCGGATGGCCTGCTCCAGGTCCTCCAGGCGGACGATGCCGTTCTCGTAGACCGGCAGCAGCGTGATCTCAAAGCCCTCCTTCTCCAGGGACTCCAGGGTATGGAGAACGGCGTGGTGCTCGATGGGGGTGGAGATGATGTGCTTCTTGCCCTTGGCAGCGCCGGCCCTGGCCGCGTACCGCAGGGCCCAGTTGTCCGACTCCGTGCCGCAGCCGGTGAAATAGATCTCCTCCGGCTTGGCGTTCAAGTTCCTGGCCATGGTTTCCCTGGCCTTCCGCAGGGCGGCGGAGGCCTCCCTGCCCTTCTGGTGCAGGCTGGAGGGGTTGCCGTAGACCTCCCTGAGCCCGTGGTTCATGGCCGCAATGGCCGCCTCGCTGACCGCCGTGGTCGCGGCGTTATCCGCGTAAACAAACATCTGTCGCACTCCTTTGCTCCGTATATTTCCTATTTTCCCATAGTGAAATAGGATTTATTCCGCTCCATGCCCCTAGGCGTAGGACTGCTCCGGCGCGGACCGGCAGCGCTTTTCCATCCGGCGCTGCTTGTCCACCAGATCCGCCAGGGTCACATGGTCCACCACATTGGAGATGGCCCGGTCCACCTGCTCCCACAGATCCAGCGTCACACACTCCTTGCACTTGGCGCACTGGTTGACAGCGTCATCCAGGCAGGCCACCGGGGCAATACTGCCCTCCACAGCCCGCAGAATCATGCCAACCGTGTAATCATCCGGGTTTCGGGTCAGATGATACCCGCCTCTCGCGCCGCGCACGCTCTTCACGTAGCCCTCCCGCACCAGCATAGGAATCACCTGCTCCAGATACTTCTCGCTGATCCCCTCCGTTTCCGCTACGGACTTCACCGACAGGTTCTGCTCCCCGTGGAGCGCCAGCGCCAGCATCAGGTGGAGGGCGTAGCGGCTTTTGGTGGATACCTTCATCGGGATTCACCCCCCGTGTTTCTCGTTTGTAATTCCTATTATAATGTAGGAATTACTCCTGTCAAGTCGCATTTGCAACAGAATATGACAGGGCACCCCTTTTTTCCCGGCCTCTCCTTCCTTCCCACGTCCCCTTCGACTGGTTTGTTTTGTCTTTTTGGCGCAAATTTCAGAAAAATATCTTGCAAAATGGGCATCCTACCTCTATAATAGGCATCGCTGTCATTACTTTTCCTCATGGAACAGGAGAAATGATTATGGATACCAAGAAGTGGGAGGCGCTGCTGACGGCGGTGGAGCTGGGGAGCTTCACCAAGGCGGCGGAGCGGCTGGGGTACACCCAGTCCGGGCTGACCCATATGATGCACGCCCTGGAGAAGGAGGTGGGGCTCTCCCTCCTGGTCCGGGACCGGTACGGCGTGCGCCTGACCCCCGCCGGGGAGCGGCTGCTGCCGGCCATCCGGGAGTTCCAGCAGGCGGGCAAGCGGCTGGAAAACCAGGTGCTCCAGGTGGGCAGCATGAAGAAGGAGAGCATCCGCGTGGCAGCCTACTCCAGCATCTGCGTGCACTGGCTGCCCTCCATCGTGTCCGCCTTCCGCCGGGACCACCCGGACATCAGCGTGGACATCCGCATGGGCACGGTGGACGAGATGTACACCTGGCTCCAGGAGGACAAGGTGGACCTGTCCTTTGTCAGCCACCAGCCCCGGGAGGGGTTTGACTGGGTCCCCCTGTGGGACGACCCTCTCCTGGCCATCCTGCCGCCGGACTACCCCATCGGCAGCCAGGCGGCCTTTCCGGTCCGGGAGTTCTCCGGCCGGGAATTCCTGATGCCCTCCCAGGGCTTCGACTACGACATCCTGCCCATCTTCCGCGCCGCCGGCGTGTCGCCGGACGTGCGGGACACCTCCGTGGACGACGCCACCGTCATCTCCATGGTGGAGCTGGGGCTGGGCTTCAGCATCCTCTCGGAGCTGATTCTCCAGGGCCGGCAGGACAACATCATCGCCCGGCCCCTGGACGTAGGAGCCCACCGCTCCCTGGGGATCACCCTGCTCTCCCTGGAGCAGGCCACCCCCATCACCCTGGAGCTGATCGAGTACTCCAAGGCCGTCGTGAAGCGGATTCACGGCGGAAAAAGCAGGCAAAAGCAAGAAAAAGCCGAGAAACGAGAGAAAAGAGAGTAAAATTCTATGCAGTTCAAGCACATCAACGTCCGCAATTCCCCCAGACTCCGCCGCTACTATAAAAACTGCGCCTACCAGCTGTGCGAATACTCCGTGGGCGTAAAGCTCATGTGGCGGCAGCACTTTGACCCCCAGTTCGCCGAGGAGGCCGGCTGCCTGATCGTGCGCAACCGCTCCCACGGCCGGACCACCTTCGACTACCCTGTGCCCCTGGAGCCCGGCGCCAGCGTGGAGGGCGCCCTGGACGCCATCGACAGCTACTGTCTGGAGCAGGGCATCGCCCCCGCCTTCGTCCAGGTGCCGGAAGACGCCCTGGGCCTTCTGGCCGCCCGCTATCCCTTCCTGCGGACCTCCTCCAACCGCAACTGGAGCGACTACCTCTACCGGGCGGAGGACCTGATGGAGTTTGCCGGGCGGAAGTACTCCGGCCAGCGCAACCACATCAATAAGTTCAAAAAGCTCTACCCCGACGCCCGCTTCCGCCCCATCACCCCCGACGACCGGGAGGAGCTGGAGCGGTTCTGGGACGCCTTCCACCTGGCCTTCAACAAGGAGAACGCCATGGCCAAGAAAGAGCTGTGCTACGCCCGGAAGCTGACGCTGCAGATCGGCAAGCCCTGGTGCCTGGCGGGGGCCATCGAGCTGGACGGGGAGTTCATCGCCATCTCCCTGGGGGAGATCTGCGGGGACACCCTGATCTGCCACATCGAGAAGGGCCTGCCCCAGTATGAGGGGGTCTATCCCACCATGGTCCAGTCCTTCGCCGCCTACTACGCCGGCGGCTGCGCCTGGATCAACCGGGAGGACGACGGGGCGGACAAGGGCCTGCGCACCAGCAAGACCCAGTACCTGCCCACCGCCCTGGGCCGGAAGTATATCGTCCAGACCGCCACGGAGCTCAGCCAGCTCCAGCACATCCCCACCCTGGCCTCCCAGCGTCTGACCCTGGACGCCCTCCGCCGGGAGGACATCCCCGCCTATAACCGGCTCTGCCTGGACGACGAGCGCAACCGTCTGTGGGGCTACGACTACCGGAAGGACCTGAAGGGCCCCCTCCGGGAGAGCTGGTTCTACCGGGTGGCCGCCAACGACTTCAAAAACCGTCTGGCCATCAACTTCGCCATCCGCCTGGACGGGCAGCTGATCGGCGAGGTGGTGCTCTACCGCTTCGACTGCAAGGGCGGGGCGGAGATGGGCTGCCGGATCCTGCCGGAGTTCGCCGGGAAGGGCTACGGTGCGGAGGCCTTCGCCCGGGCGGCGGACTGGAGCCTCTACGAACTGGGGCTCACAGTGCTGCGGGCCAAGTGCTACCAGGAGAACGCCGCCTCGGAGCGGATGCTCTCCGCCGTCATGCGGAAAGCCGGCCAGGACGACACCTTCCTCTATTTTGAAAAGCGCGTATAACCAGGGCCGGCCCCCCGGGACAGCGGAGGTACTTTATGAAACAGAATGAATCTCTCTCCCCGCGCTCCCACCGAAACGGCAGCTTCCGGACCTCCTTCGGGTTCGTGCTGGCCTGCGTGGGCTCCGCCGTGGGCATGGGGAACATTTGGATGTTCCCCTACCGTCTGGGGGAATACGGCGGCGCGGCGTTCCTGATCCCCTACCTGCTCTTCATCGCCCTGTTCGGCCTGGTGGGCCTGTCGGCGGAGTTCGCCGTCGGCCGCCGCTCCGGCACGGGCACCCTGGGGGCCTATGCCTACTGCTGGCGGACCCGTGGGAAGGAGAAGCTGGGCGGTGCCATCGGGTGGATCCCCCTGCTGGGCTCCCTGGGCATCGCCATCGGCTACGCCGTCATTGTGGGCTGGGTGCTCAAGTCCATCTGGAACAGCCTCAGCGGCGCCATTGTGACCACGGACTCCTCGGCGCTGTTCGCGGAGATGTCCGCCCCCTTCAGCAATATCGGCTGGCACACGGCGGCAGTGCTCCTGTCGGTGGCCCTGCTGATGTTCGGGGCCACCCGGGGCATCGAGCGGGCCAACAAGATCATGATGCCCGCCTTCTATGTGCTCTTCCTGATCCTGGCGGTACGGGTGGCCTTCCTCCCCGGCGCCCTGGAGGGGTACCGGTTCCTGCTGGTGCCCAAGTGGGAGCAGCTTCTGAACGTGGACACCTGGGTGATGGCCATGGGCCAGGCCTTCTTCTCCCTGTCCATCACCGGCTCCGGGATGATCGTCTACGGCTCCTATATGAAGCGGGACGAGAACATCCCCAAGGCCTCGGTGAACACTGCCGTCTTCGACACCCTGGCCGCCATGCTCTCTGCCCTGGTGGTCATGCCAGCCGTCTTCGCCTTCGGCATCGAGCCGGGCAGCGGCCCCTCCCTGATGTTCATCACTCTGCCGGCCATCTTCGCCCAGATGCCCCTGAGCCGGCTGTTTGCCGCCTTTTTCTTCCTCTCCGTGGCCTTCGCCGGCATCACCAGCCTCATCAACATGTTCGAGGCCGTGACCGAGTCCTGGCAGACCCGCTTCTCCCTCTCCCGCAAGGCGGCTACTGCCCTGTGCGGCGCCATCGCCCTGGCGGCGGGGCTCTTTCTGGAGGACGGGGACGCCGTCGGGGCATGGATGGACTTCATCACCATCATCGTTACCCCCTTCGGCGCGCTGCTGGGCGCCATCTCCATCTACTATGTGCTGGGCTGGAGGGAGCTGCGCCAGGAGCTTCAGCTGGGGCGGCCCCGCCCCCTGGGGAACTGGTTCGGCGCGCTGGGAAAGTATATCTATGTACCTCTGGCCGTGATCGTATTCATCCTCGGCCTGGTCTACGGCGGGATCGGCTGACGCCATACCGCCGCCGAAGAGGGGCCTGTTTGGGGAACAGGCCCCTCTTTTTTGGACTATATAGACAGATTTTGAAAAAAATGCCGGCCCAATGCCGTGAAAACGCAGAAACGCAAAATTTTCCTTGACAAAGTGCGCCGGCGGTGTTAGGATACATGCAAATTGAAACGCTATGATAGAGGCGCGGTTACGATGAGTAGCGGATCTGGCTTGGGCAAATGCCGGTCCGGGAAAGGCGTCGCCGCCGAAGGTGGAAGGGAAGCGCCCATGTCCCCCCTCCTGGGTCGCCGGAGAACATCCGGCGGACTGTCACAAAGCGATTTGTGAAGCGCTATCATGGTGGACGGACAGGATTTCCGCCCCGCCGGAGGTTGGTTTGTTTGCCATGAACGCAGGTTCATGGCTTTTCTTTTTGAAAATTTTGGAAAAGAGGTAGCAAACATGAGAAGAAGAATCCTTGCGGCGGTCCTGGCTGCCCTGATGGGCCTGTCCCTTGTGGCCTGCGGCAGCACCACAAGCAATAACGGCGGCAACTCCGGCAATGCCGGCAACGCCGGCGGCGCCGACACCGGCGAGCCCGGCGCCGACAGCGTGATTCCCCCGGTGGAGGATCTGACGGATGTGGACACCAGCACCATCCCCGGCCTGGAGGACGGCGTTCTCACCGTGGGCATGGAGTGCGCCTACGCCCCCTATAACTGGATGCAGATGGACGACTCCAACGGCGCCGTGCCCATCTCCAATGTGTCCGGCTCCTATGCCAACGGCTATGACGTGATGATGGCCCAGCGTATCTGCGACGCCTACGGCTGGGAGCTGGAGATCGT
>CAJFVK010000060.1 GCA_904420435.1 uncultured Oscillospiraceae bacterium | reverse complement strand
GGCGCTGCCCGCGCCTGCCAACCGGGGCCCTTCCTCGAAATCAGCTCGCTTACTCTGCCGCCGGCAGCGCTTCGCTGATTTCCTCGAAAGCGGCTCGCTTGCTCCGCCACCGGCGGCGCGTCGCCGCTTTCCCACCGGCAGGGACTGCCGAAAAAATCAGGGCAGCGCGCTGAAGCGCGGACTCGGGGGCAACTGTAACGTCAAACGGCGCTCAGAGGCATCTGCCCCGCCAGAAAAATAGGACAACCAGTACACGTCAGGGCAAAAGGGAGTTCTTAGAACCGCAGGTTCTAAGCTGACTTTTGCCCACTTTTGTTCAGTGACAAAAGTGGGCCGCCGGAGGCAAAAAAGCCTCGGCATGGCAAATGCCAAAAAGGGGCCCGCGCCGGGGCGCGAAACGCCCCAAAAAACAACAACACGCTCCCGTCCCTCCACAGATCAGCGGGACGAGAGCGTGAAGGTTCTCACACTTCGTGGTGCCACCCACATTCAGCGCCCCAAAAGGCGCCCTTTCCCCCCGTTTTCGCCCGGCGGGGTCTGCCGGAGGCGTTTCCGCCCACGCTCCCGGACTGTCTTCCCCCGCGCCGAACCGGCGCCGCTCCCAGCCGAAGGCGGCGCTCTCTGTGCGGCGGCGGCCAGGGTACTCCTGTCCGGTCATCGCGTTGCCGTTATTGTACGCAATTTCTGCGGAAAAGTCAATGGGACCCGCTGCTCCGGCGGACAGAATCTCCCCGCCGGAGGGCGCGGCTCAGCGCAGCAGCTTGTTCTTGGGGTTGACGATGTTCCGCCAGTCCAGATCCCCCCGGTCCAGGCCCAGCACCAGCATCTCCGCGGTGGCCACGTTGCTGGCGAAGGGGATGTTGTTCTGGTCGCACAGCCGGGAGATGTAGAGCAGCTCCTTGTCCATGGAGGAGTCGTTGGGGTCCACAAAGAACAGGACCATGTCCATCTCGTTGTAGGCGATCCGGGCGCCGATCTGCTGGCTGCCGCCGTGCTGGCAGGACAAAAACAGGTGCACGTGCAGGCCGGTTTCCGCGGAAACCAGCTTTCCGGTGGTGTTGGTGGCGCAGAGGTTGTGCCGGCTGAGGATGCCGGCGTAGGCGGAGCAGAACTGCACCATCAGATCCTTCTTGTTGTCGTGGGACATCAATGCGATATACATCTTGGGACTCCTTTCTTGCGGTCCGAAACCTCAAATCTTCTCCTCTTTTGTTCCATCTGCTTTCAAAAAATCTTCTTCCATCATCGAATCCGCATCAGCGGGACGCGCTGCCCGTCCAGACGGCGGGCGATGTTCCGGTAGGCCACGCTGGCGCACCGGTTGCTGGAAAACAGCAGGGGCACCCCCCGGCCCAGGGCCAGGGGCAGATCCTCGTCCTCCGGCACCACCCCCAGAAGGGGCAGGCCGGCGGCGTCGATGGCGTCGTCAATGGTCTGGTGGAGGCTGCGCATGAGCCTGCGCTTGCACCGGTTCACCACCAGATGCACCCGGCCCCGGGGCAGGCGGTCCAGCTCCATCACGGTCCGCTGGGCGTCCCGGAGGCTGGTGGGGTCGGTGGTGGTGACCACGATGGCCCGGTCGCAGCCGGTGATGGACAGCCGGAAGCCGGCGCCCAGGCCGGCGGCGGAGTCCACCAGACAGTAGTCGAACTTCCCCCGGAGGCGGTCCACCATGACCCCGAAGGCCCGGCGGTCCACCGGCCGGCGGAGGGCGGAGGGGGCGGTCAGCAGCCAGAGCCGGTCCATCCGGGGGTGGCGGACCATGGCGTCCTCCAGGGAGCAGCGCCCCTCCAGCACGTCGGTGAAGTCCATCACCGCGCAGTCGCTCATGCCCAGGGCGATGTCCAGATTCCGCAGGCCCACGTCGCAGTCCAGGCAGAGGACCCGGCGGCCCATGGCCGCCAGGGCCAGGCCCACGTGGGACACCAATGAAGTTTTTCCCGTGCCGCCCTTGCCGGACACCACAGCGATCACCTGACCCATGGCAGGGAGTTCCTTTCCGTTGTTCTTGTGAAATGCCCCGGTCTACAGGGGCTGCTTCTTGATCTGCGCGAACCGGCGGGGGTATCTGGCCGGGGTGGGGGAGAGCTTCCGGATGACGATGACCCGGTGGACCACATCGGTGGCGGGGATGGGGTAGTCCACCACCCGCTCCGTCCGGCCCCCCAGAGCCCGGATGGCCCCCTTGGCGGCGTTCAGCTCCTCCTCGCAGTCGGTGGACTTCATGCTCAGAAACACCCCGCCCACCTTCACCAGGGGCAGGCACAGCTCCGAGAGGACCCGCAGGTCCGCCACCGCCCGGCTCACCGCCCCGTCAAACTGCTCCCGGTGGCCGGCGGCGAACTCCTCCGCCCGGCCGTGGACGCACTTCACGTCCTCCAGGCCCAGCTGGGAGCAGACCTCCCGGAGGAACTCCACCCGCTTGTTCAGGCTGTCCAGCAGGGTCAGGCGGATCTCCGGGTGGGCGAGGCGCAGGGGGAGGCCGGGAAAGCCGGCCCCGGTGCCCACGTCGATGAGGGACTTGCCCGCCAGGTCCACCGCCTGCCACACCGCCAGGCTGTCCAGCAGGTGGAGGGTGGCCACGGCCTCCGGCTCCGTGATGGCCGTCAGGTTCATGACCTGGTTTTTCTCCAGGAGCAGGTCCGCGAACCGCTCCAGGGCGGGGATGCAGCCGGGATCGGCCCCCACCTGGGGCAGGCCCGCCTCCAGAATGGCCCGCATCAGGACTGCTTCTCCTTCAGCAGATCCCGGATCTCCGCCAGGAGGACCTCCTCATTGGAGGGCTTGGGGGGCGCCTTGGGCGCCTCCTCCTTCTTCCGGTGGAGGCGGTTGATGGCCTTCACCATGCAGAAGATCACAAAGCTCATCACCAGGAAGTTCAGCACCGCCTGGATGAAGTTGCCGTAGGCGATCACCGCCCCGCCGATGGTGAGGGTCAGGTCGGAGAAGGTGATCTGGCTGGTAAAGATTCCCAGGAAGGGCATGACGATATCGTTGATCAGGGAGTTGGTGATGGCGCTGAAGGCGCTGCCCAGCATGACGCCCACCGCCAGGTCGATCACATTGCCGCGGCTGGCAAAGGTTTTGAATTCCCGAAAAAATGCCTTCATTTCTCTCTTTTTCGCTCCTGTATGTGAAAGGGACCCGCCGTCAGTGCTTGGGGACCAGGACTTCCTTGCCGCCCATGTAGGGGCGCAGGACCTCCGGAATCTTCACGCTGCCGTCGGCCTGGAGGTTGTTCTCCAGGAAGGCGATGAGCATCCGGGGCGGGGCAACCACGGTGTTGTTCAGGGTGTGGGGCAGGTAGGTCCTGCCGTCGGCCCCCTTGACCCGGATCTTCAGCCGCCGGGCCTGGGCGTCCCCCAGGTTGGAGCAGGAGCAGACCTCGAAGTACTTCTTCTGCCGGGGGCTCCAGGCCTCGATGTCGCAGGACTTCACCTTCAGGTCCGCCAGGTCCCCGGAGCAGCACTCCAGCTGCCGCACGGGGATGTCCATGGACCGGAACAGCTCCACGGAGTAGCGCCACATCTGCTCGTACCACTTCATGGAGTCCTCGGGCTTGCAGACCACGATCATCTCCTGCTTTTCAAACTGGTGGATGCGGTACACGCCCCGCTCCTCGATGCCGTGGGCGCCCTTCTCCTTCCGGAAGCAGGGGGAGTAGGAGGTGAGGGTCTGGGGCAGGGCGCTCTCCGGCAGGATCTGGTCGATGTACCGGCCGATCATGGAGTGCTCGCTGGTGCCGATCAGGTACAGGTCCTCCCCCTCGATCTTGTACATCATGGCGTCCATGTCCGTCTGGGACATGACCCCCTCCACCACGTTGCCGTGGATCATGAAGGGGGGGACGCAGAAGGTAAAGCCCTTGTCGATCATAAAGTCCCGGGCGTAGGCCAGGACGGCCTCGTGGAGCCGGGCGATGTCCCCCAGCAGGTAGTAGAAGCCATTGCCGGAAACCCGGCCGGCGGCGTCCATGTCGATGCCGTCGAACCGCTCCATGATCTCCGTGTGGTAGGGGATCTCAAAGTCCGGCACCGCCGGCTCCCCAAAGCGCTCCACCTCCACGTTGCAGGAGTCGTCCGGCCCGATGGGCACGGAGGGGTCGATGATGTTGGGGATCTGGAGCATGATGTGGCGGATCTGCTCCGCCAGCTCCCCCTCCCGCTGCTCCAGCTGGGAGAGCCGGTCGGCGTTGGCCTTTACCTGGGCCTTGGCCGCCTCCGCCTCCTCCAGCTTGGAGGGGTCCTTCTTGGCCTGGCCCATGAGCATCCCCACCTGCTTGGAGAGGGCGTTGCGCTGGGTGCGCAGCTCCTGGGCCTCGGCCATGACGGCCCGGTTCTCCTTGTCCAGCTCCAGCACCTGGTCCACCAGGGGCAGCTTCTGGTCCTGGAACTTCTTCTTGATATTCTCTTTTACAGCCTCCGGGTTGTCCCGGACGAACTTCAAATCCAGCATGGTCTGTTCACCTCATGTTGTTGTCTTTCTTCAGGGGACAGCGCGCAGAAAGCGTCTGCCTGGGGCTGTCCCATGCGCAGGCAGATCCCGCCGGCGGCCCGGCAGGGGAGGGGGGACTTTGGCCGCCGCAGCCTCCGTCCCCAAAATCCAACGGAAAACCAGCGGAGCGTTTTCCGTTGGAAGAGGAGGGGCAAGGAAGCGGAGCGGATGCCCAGCGCCTGCGCCGGACGGAGCGGAGCGGACTTTGGCCGCCGCAGCCCCCGTCCCCAAAATCCAACGGAAAACCAGCGAAGCGTTTTTCGTTGGAAGAGGAGGGGCAAGGGAGCGGAGCGGATGCCCGGTGCTCGCGCCAGACGGAGCGGAGCGGACTTTGGCCGCCGCAGCCCCCGTCCCCAAAATCCAACGGAAAACCAGCGGAGCGTTTTTCGTTGGAAGAGGAGGGGCAAGGGAGCGGAGCGGATGCCCGGCGCTCGCGCCGGACGGAGCGGAGCGGACTTTGCCCCGACGACGTTTCACGTGAAACAATCCCCGCCCTACTTCTTCCACCGGATGCCGCCCAGGGCGTCCAGCAGGTTGTTTAGGTCGTCCACCCCGTAGTACTCGATCTCGATCCGGCCCTTCTTCCGGCCGTGGGCGATGTGGCAGGCCCGGCCCAGCCGCTGGGACAGGTCCTTCTCCGCCTCCGCCACATAGTTGACGGCGGGGGAGGGGGGCTTGGGTTTATCCTCCTCCTGGGACTGCTCCGCCTGGAGCCGCTTCACCAGCATCTCCGTCTGCCGGACGCTCAGGTCCGTGGACAGGATGGTCTGGGCGGCCTTCTCCTGGCTGCGGGCGTCCAGAGGGAGCAGGGCTCGGGCGTGGCCGGCGGACAGGCGGTTCTCCTCCACCAGCTTCCGCACGGCGGGGGTCAGGTTCAGAAGGCGCAGGGCGTTGGCCACGGCGCTGCGGGATTTGCCCACCCGGCTGGCCGCCTGCTCCTGGGTCATGTTGTACTGCTCGATCAGGGCCTGGTAGCCCTCGGCCTCCTCCATGGGGTTCAGGTCCTCCCGCTGGAGGTTTTCGATCATGGCCAGCTCCATGGCCTTCCGGTCGTCGGCCTCGATGACCACCACCGGGATCTCCCGGAGGCCGGCCAGCTTGGCGGCCCGCCACCGGCGCTCGCCGGCGATGATCTGGTAGTATCCGGAGCTGAGCTTCCGCACCGTCAGGGGCTGGATGATCCCGTGCTCCCGGATGGACTCCGCCAGCTCCGCCAGGCTCTCCTCGTCAAAGTGCTTCCTGGGCTGGCCGGCAAAATTTTCAATCTGCGAAATCGGCAGGGAGGTAATGGAGGCGTTGGCGTCCTGGGTATAGGCGTCCCCCAGGAGGGCCCCCAACCCCTTTCCCAAGCCGGAGGGTTTTGCCATCCCGCATACTCCTTTCTGACAGGTTTCCGCATGTCTTCAGTATAGACAGGTTTCCGCGATCTTAATAGATATTATATATAATAAGGTATCAGCTGCCGGTTCAGCGCAGCTTCCGGAGGAACTCGTCCGCCAGGGCGCTGTAGGCCGCCGCCCCCCGGGAGGACCGGTCGTAGAAGTTGATGGGCTTCCCGTGGCTGGGGGCCTCGCTGAGCCGCACGTTCCGGGGGATCACCGTGGCGTAGACCTTGCCGGGGAAGTACCGCTTGACCTCCTCCGCCACCTGGAGGGCCAGGTTGGTCCGGCTGTCGAACATGGTCATGATGACCCCCTCCAGCTCCAGGCCCGGGTTCATGCCCCGCTTCACCACCCGGACGGTGTTCATCAGGTCGCTGAGCCCCTCCAGGGCGTAGTACTCCCCCTGGACCGGCACCAGCAGGGAGTCCGCGGCGCACAGGGCGTTCAGGGTCAGCAGCTCCAGGGAGGGGGGGCAGTCGATGAAGATAAAGTCGTACCGGTCCCGGACCGGCTCCAGGGCGTCCCGCAGGCGGAACTCCCGGCGGTCCAGGCCGATCATCTCAATGCCGGCGCCGGCCAGCACCTTGTTGGAGGGCAGCACGTCGCCGAACCGGGTGGACACGATCCGCTTCTCCGCGGGCACCTCGTTGATAACCACGTCGTAGACCCCCTGGGAGAGGGTCTTGTCCACGCCCATGCCGGAGGTGGCGTTGGCCTGGGGATCAAAGTCGCAGAGAAGGACGGACTTTCCCCGCTCCTTCAGAGCGGCGGTCAGGTTGACGCAGGAGGTGGATTTCCCCACGCCTCCTTTTTGATTGACAATCGCGATGATCTTTGCCACGAAGCACCTCCATCAGGGGACGGACCCCCCGCACTAGCAAAAACAATTATATCACAGTTGTCCCGCTTTGCAACATAAATTCCGGATTTCTGCAACCAAAAATTTGTTTGAGTCAGGGAAAGCATTGTTGCAGATCACCGGAGAAATCCCGCCGCCGGACCGGCGGATGGGCGGAACGGCCCGGAGCGGCGCGCAAAAAAGCCCGGGCTGTTTCACGTGAAACAGCCCGGGCAGAGCGGACAGACCAGGAGAAATCCGTCATCACGCCAGGATCATCCCGTCGATGGGGGGGAGGGTCAGATGGAGCTGCCCCTCCTGGACGAGGAACTTCTGGCCCAGCACCAGGTCCGTGGCGCTGGAGGCCGGCCAGGGGAAGGACACGTCCAGGGGCTTGTCGCCGGTGTTCAGGAGGATCAGCAGCCGCTCCTCCCCCCAGGAGCGGAAGTACCCCAGGCCGCAGCCCTCGGAGAGGACGTAGGAGATCTCCCCCCGCTGGAGGGCCGGATGGCTGTTGCGGAGCTCCCCCAGCAGGCGGAAGTGGCGCAGCAGGGCCTGGTCCTCCCGGCCCCAGGGGTAGGTGCCCCGGTTGAAGGGGTCCTCAAAGCCCTCCATGCCCGCCTCGTCCCCGTAGTAGACCGTGGGGGAGCCGGGGAAGGTGTACAGCAGGATGGACCCCACCATCAGCCGGCGGACCCCCAGGCCCCGCTCCTCCGGGGACATCCGGTACTGGGCGCGCTGGGTCCGGGTTTCCAGGGGCTCCGAGGGCCGGGCCCCCAGCATGGTGAGGATCCGGGGGTTGTCGTGGGTGCCCAGCAGGTTCATGGCGGAGTAGAAGGCCGGCCGGGGGTAGTTCTCCCGGATGGTCTCCATGGCCTCCGTAAAGTCCCGGGCCGGCCCCCCCTGGAGATAGGCCAGGGCGGCGGTGCGGAAGGGGTAATTCATCAGGCCGTGGGTCTCATGGCCCAGGAGGTAGCGGCGGCGCTGGGAGTAGGCGATCTTGTTGCTGCCGTCCTCCCACACCTCCCCCAGCAGGAAGGCGTCGGGCTTCTCCTCCGCCATGACCTCCCGGATTTTCTGGATAAACCAGTCAGGCAGCTCGTCGGCCACGTCCAGCCGCCAGGCGTCGGCCCCCAGCCGGAGCCACCGGCGGACAATGGAGTCCTCCCCGTCGATGATATAGCGGACGTAGTCCGGGTGGCCCTCGTTCACCGCCGGCAGGGTGCGGATGCCCCACCAGGCGTCGTACTGGTCCGGCCAGTGCTGGAAGTGGTACCAGCCGTAGTAGGGGGAGTCCTGGCTCTGGGCCGCCCCCAGGGTGGGGTAGAAGCCGTTGGCGTTGAAGTACCGGCTGTTGCTGCCGGTGTGGTTGAACACCCCGTCCAGCATGATCCGCATGCCCCGGCGGCGGGCCTCCCGGCAGAGGGCCTGGAAGTCCTCCTCCGTGCCCAGCATGGGGTCGATCCGGCTGTAGTCGGCGGTGTTGTACCGGTGGTTGCTGTCGGACTCGAAGATGGGGCAGAAGTACAGGGTCCGGACCCCCAGGGACTGGAGGTAGTCCAGCTTCTCCAGGACGCCGGCCAGATTCCCGCCGAAGAAATCCCGGTTCCGGATCTCCCCGTTCTCCGGCAGATAGTCCATGGGCTCCTCCCAGCTTTCATGGACTTTTCGGTCACCCACCATGCCGGCGGGGTCCGGGACCGCCGTCCGGTGGAACCGGTCCGGGAAGATCTGGTAGGTGACCCCCTCCCCGAACCAGGCGGGGGTGGACAGGGCGTCGTCGTAGACCGTCAGCTGCCAGGCCTGGGCCTCGTGCTGGCCGCAGAAGCCGTTTTTGCCGGCGTAGAGGAAGCTGCCGTCCTGGCGGCGGAAGCGGAAGGTGTACCAGATCAGCTCCGGCTCCTCCGGGGCGGCGTAGACGCCGGTGAAGACGGCCCGGTCCCCCTCAAAGCCCGTCCGGACCAGCTCGGTCTCCTGGTTCTGGGCGGCAAACTCCCGGTAGGTCAGCAGGGTGCAGGCGGTGAAGCCCTCCCAGCTGTGGGGCCGGAGGGTAAAGGTGACGGCCGTGCCCCGGGGGACGGCGCCAAAGGGGGATTTATAGGCCGTGTCCCGGGAAAAGAAGATGGATCTGTCCAGCATGATACGTTAGCTCCTATGGTTTGGGATCAAAAAGGGCGCCGCCCGGGCGCCCGGAGAACAGCGGGGAAGGGGCGGGAGCCCGGAGAACAGCGGGGAAGGGCGGGAGCCCCGGCCGAGGCTAGTAATCCACCGTGGTTTTCCGGTGGAGCCACCGGTACAGGGGGAACACCGCCAGCAGCAGGGGCAGGGAGATCAGAAACTCCCTGGCGGCCAGCAGCAGGACCGTGGGCAGGGCGGCGCCGTCGGACACGTGGACCAGGCACCGGCCCAGGCCGCAGATCAGGTAGCACACCGCCGTGGAGACCAGACTGCAGAGAAAGCCGGGGGAGAAGAGGTTCTCCGCCAGCAGGGCGGCGATCAGGGCCGCCAGGGTAAGGGCGAAGGTGTAGAAGCCGGGCAGGGGCCCGGCGCCACCCAGGTCGCAGAGGAAACCGAAGGCCAGGGCGAAGATGGGGGAGGCCAGGCTCCCCTCGTAGCTGGCCACCACCCCCACAAACATGGGCAGCAGCAGAAAGTGGACCCCGCCGATGGTCAGGCGGCCCAGCAGCAGGCTGGAGAGAAACACCAGGGCCAGGGTGGCCAGGCCGTAGACGGCCCATTTGAAAACCAGATACCGCTTGGGCATAGGCGCACCTCCTCAGCTTGCAAAGACTGCATTCCCGGGCCCGGAGGCCGGGGTTTTTGAACAGGCGGAAAGGCCTGGGATCACTCCACGATGGTGAAGTCCGTGATGATGAACACCTGCTGCAGGGCGTCCAGGTCCGCCGCCGGGGCGAGGACCGCGTACTGGGCCAGGCCGTCGTCGTCGGTCATGACCTCCTGGACCCGGCCGATCACCAGCTGGTCCGGGTAGTAGCCCCCCACGCCGGAGGTGACCACCAGGTCGCCCACCTGGGGGGCGGCGTCCGCGTCCAGATAGTTCAGGTGGAGCAGGCCCTCCTGCATCTGGTTGAAGTCCCCCTGGGCCAGGCCCGCGTCCCCGGTGCGGAAGATGGCGGCGCCGATGGAGAAGTCCGTGTCGATCAGGGTGGTGCAGCTGGACCAGTTGGACCCCACGTCGGTGATGACCCCCACCAGCTGGTGGGTCTCCGTCACCACGCAGTCCCCGATCTCCACCTCCTGGTCCGCCCCCACCCCCAGGGTGAGGACCGCGGACCAGTTGGAGCTGTCCTGCTGGGTCACCTTGGCGATCCGGTAGGTGAAGCTGCGCTCCTGCTCCTGGAGATTCAGCAGCTGCCGCAGCCGCTCGTTCTCCTGGCTGTCCTCCTGGGCCTGGCGCAGGTCCTCCTCCATCTGGGCGATCTGCTCCCGGAGGGCCTGGTTCTCCTCCTTCAGGGCGTCGAACTCCTCCCGGTAGCGCAGCTGGCCCTCAAACCAGCCGGAAACCGAGGAGGCCGCGGACCGGAAGGGGGAGGATACGGTGTTGACGATGTTGGTCAGAAGGTCCGTGTTGCTGGAGAAAAAGGACACCAGGGCCAGGATCACCGCCACCGCCGCGGCCGCGGAGAGGATGATGATGCCGTGCCGGGTGAAAAACCGCTTCATAGGGCCACCTCCCGGGCAAACAGGTCCAGGCCGAAGGTCTCCAGCATCCGGCTCAGCCGCTGGAGGGGCAGGCCCATCACGTTGAAATAGTCCCCCTGGATGGACTCCACCAGCAGGGCGCCCCGGCCCTGGATGCCGTAGGAGCCCGCCTTGTCCATGGGCTCGCCGGTGGCGATATAGGAGCGGATCTGCTCCGGCTCCAGCTGCCGGAAGCGGACCAGGGTGGACTCACACCGGGTGTCCGCCCGGTCCCCCCGCCGGACGGTCAGGCCGGTGCAGACCCGGTGGGTCCGGCCGGAGAGGGCGGAGAGCATCCGGAAGGCGTCCGCCCGGTCCCGGGGCTTGCCCAGGCGCTGGTCGTCCAGAAAGACCATGGTGTCCGCGGCGATGATCAGGTCCCCCGCCCCGCAGTGAGCGGCGGCGGCAGCCGCCTTCCGGCCGCTGAGGCCGCAGACGATCTCCTCCGGCGGAAGGGCCGGGTCAAAGGACTCGTCGGCGTTGGGAACCAAGATGGAGAAATCCGTCAGCCCCACCTGCCGCAGCAGGGCCTGCCGCCGGGGGGACTGGGAGGCTAAGATGATCCGATCCATAAAAACCTCTGCTCTTACAGGATATGCGGCGCCGCCCTGTCCGGGCGCGCCGGAGGCCGGCCCCGGCGGAAAAAAGGCGGGGGCGGCTCAGGGGATCAGGGACCCCTCGGGCACGGTCTGGGCGGTGCCGGAGGTGGAGAAGTACTGGTTGATGATCTTCACGGCGGTGGAGGCCAGGGCGCTGCCGGAGCCGCCCCGCTCCACGGAGACCGCCACCGCGATCTCCGGGTCGTCAAAGGGGGCGAAGCAGACGAAGATGCCGTTGTCGGTGCTGTTGCCCGTCTGGGCGGAGCCGGTCTTGGCGCCGGCGGACACCACGCAGTCCCGGAAGGAGGAGGCCACCATGCCGGTGACCACCATGCCCATGCCGTTTTTCACCGCCTCCAGGGTGGAGCCGCTGATCTCGATCTGGCTGAGGATTTCCGGGGCCTGGGTGTAGACCACCTGGCTGTTGTCGTAGGTCTTGACGCTCTTGAGCAGGTGGGCGGCGTAGCGGGTGCCCCCGTCCACCAGGGTGGCCACATAGTTGGCCAGCTGGAGGGGGGAGAACAGGTTGTCGCCCTGGCCGATGGCGATCTGCAGCAGGTCGCCGCCGTAGTAGGCCTTGCCCGCCTCCGCCCGGTACTCCCGGCCGTCCAGGATGCCCGTCCGCTCGGGCAGCTCGATGCCCGTGGCCTGGCCCAGGCCGAAGGCCCTGCCGTACTCGTTCAGGGTGTCGATGCCCGTCAGGCGGCCCACCTCGTAGAAGAAGTAGTTGCAGCTGTCCCGCAGGGCCTGGGACACGTTGATGGTGCCGTGGGTGGTGCCGTAGGACCGGTAGACCCAGCAGGCGGGGGTGTAGCTGGGGGCGTAGTAGGTGTAGACGCCCCGGTCGGTGATCCGGGTGGAGGGGGTGATGGTCCCGCTCTCCAGGGCCGCCACCGCCGTCACCATCTTGAAGGTGGAGCCGGGGGGATAGGTGCCCTGGGTGGCCCGGTTGAAGAAGGGTCTGGCGGTGTTGGAGGCGTTCTCCGCGTAGTCCTCCAGATAGGTGCTCAGGCTGTAGGTGGGGTAGGAGCCCATGGCCAGCACCTCGCCGGTGCCCACCTCAATGACCACCGCGGCGCCGCCCCGGTCCTCGTAGCCGTCCTCGGCGATCATGCCCTGGATGGTCTCCGCCAGGGCGTCCTCCAGGGCGGCCTGGAGATCGATGTCGATGGTCAGGGCCACGGTGCCGCCGGGCTGGGGCTCCTCGGAGTAGACCTCCCCGGTGATCTTGCCGCTCTCGTCGGTGGTGATCACCCGCTCCCCGTCGGTGCCCCGGAGATAGGACTCAAAGGCCCGCTCCACCCCGTCGATGCCCACCAGCTCATCCCCCCGGTAGCCCTGCTCCCGCCACGCCTCCAGCTCCCCGGCGGGGATGTCCCCCACCCGACCCAGGATGTGGGCGGCGTAGTCGGTGGTGTACTCCCGGACGCTGTCCGTGTCCACCACCACGCCGGCGTAATCCCCGTCGTTGAGCAGGGAGATCAGCTCCGCGTCAATGTCCTCGGCGAACACGTAGGCGGGGATGTAGGTGCTGCTCAGGCTCCGCAGGGACAGCTCGTAGCGCACGCCGATGACCTTCCTGGCGTCGCCCATGGAGAGGCCGGCGGGGATCTCGTAGTAGGTCCGCAGCATGTTGAGCAGCTCCAGGGCGGACACGTCGGCGTCCGTCAGGCCGTAGTCCTCCATAGCCTCCGCCGTCAGGGAGGGGTTGGGGTCCTCCGCCGTCAGCTCCTTGTCCGACCAGCCCAGGGCCGAGAGGAACTGCTGGAACCGGCTGCGGAGGGTGGAGGTGGTCTCGCCGGTGGTGCAGGCATAGGGGGCGGAGGAGGAGATGGGCAGGGTGTCCGTCCACGTCACGCCCCGCTCCTCGCACAGGCGGATCAGCCGGAGGATGGCCTCGTTCTCATCCTCGTCCTCCTCCAGGAGGGAGGGGTCGAAGGTCATGGTATATACCTGCCGGTTGGTCACCAGGACCTTGCCGTTCCGGTCGGTGATAATGCCCCGGCTGGCCTCCACGGTCTGGGTGGTGGGGATCTGGCTGGCGGACTCCCGGTAGTAGTCCTGGGCGTGGATCACCTGGGCGTCGTACAGCACGGAGAAGAACAGCAGCATGCACGCGCAGAACAGGGCGAACAGCCCCCGCAGGCGGAACCGGTATTGCTTGTTGGGATCTCTTGGGTCCATAGGGGTCTCCTTTTTCGTTGCCCCTTCCCGGGGCGGAGGGTATGGCATTTGCCAATGCCGGTGGGTTTTATTTGGGGCGTTCCGCGCCCCCGGGCGCGAGTGACTTTTGTCGCCAAACAAAAGTCACCAAAAGTTGGCTCAGGGGCTTGATCACCGTTGCGGCGCAACGATTCCCGGCCCCTGATCGGGGCCGCCAATCGTGCCGCTCTTGCTCACCGT
>CAJFVK010000059.1 GCA_904420435.1 uncultured Oscillospiraceae bacterium | reverse complement strand
CGGAGGCCCTGCTGGGCTGACTGCCGCGCTCTATGCTGCCCGGGCTGGGGGGCGGGTACTGGTCCTGGAACAGGACGCCCCAGGCGGACAGATTTTATATGCCCCGCTGATCGAGAACTACCCGGGAATGCCCAGCATGAACGGGAGCGGATTTTCGGAACAACTCCAGAGCCAGGTGGAAAACCTGGGGGTGGAAGTGGACTATGCCGTTGTGACAGGGTTCCACTCCGTAGAAGATGGTTTTGCGGTGGAAACAGATGCCGGCGCATACTGCGGCCAGGCTCTGGTTTTGGCACCGGGGGCGAGCCACAGGGCGCTGGGCCTTCCCGGTGAAACAAATCTCGTAGGAAACGGGGTATCCTATTGCGCTGTGTGTGACGGCGCGTTTTATACCGGAAAGCAGGTGGCGGTGGTCGGCGGCGGCGACACGGCGCTCCGGGATGCCCTGTTTCTGGCAGAAATCTGTGAGAAGGTGACGGTCATCCACCGCCGTCAGGAGTTTCGCGCGGAGCTCCGTCTGGTGACCCAGGTCCGCGGGCGGGAGAATATACAATTTTTACTAGGGTATACGCCGGAGGAATTGTGCCAGGAGGACGGGGGTTTCACTGGGCTGCGTCTGCGCCAAAACGACACCGGTGAGGAAACCCTGCTGCCGCTGGACGGTGTGTTTATCGCCGTGGGGCAGGTACCGGGCACTGCGCCGTTTGCCGCGCAGGTAGCCGTGGACGAGGCAGGATATTTCCTCGCAGGGGAGGACTGCAAAACAGCGCTGCGCGGCGTCTTTGTGGCCGGGGACTGCCGAAAAAAGGCCGTGCGGCAACTTACTACGGCTGTGGCCGACGGAGCGGTAGCCGGGTTGGCGGCAGCGGACTTTGCCAAATCTTTGCCTGGCCGCAACGCATAAACTTTCGCCTCCAGTGGTTTTTACCACTGGAGGCGTTTCGTCGATATGTCAGGAACTCAGGGCATGAGATTGCAGGCTTTTAAGATCTCCTCAATCGATTCCCAAATTGTGAGCGACGGGTTCTCCCGATAATACTTAAAACCACAGTGAGATATTTTCCTATCTCCATTTTCCTTCTTGGCATTCATGATGTTTTTTGAACGGCTGACAGCATCCCGGACATTTTGCAGGGTCAATTTTGATAAACACCGCTTGAAGTTGGGCTCCGACTTATATTTTGCGAAACTCTCAAAATTTTCTCCGAATGCCCTGCTGATACGCTGAAGATACTGTGCCCGACTTGTAAGCGGGCCGCTACAGTCCTGCTTGTGCAGAATCATCCACAGTTCAAATGTAAAATTGCTGTATCCCAGAAGATATTGAAGACCCTTTTTCTTTTTGGCTGTGTAAAATTGATACTTTTGATATAAATACAACTTGAAATGAATAACTAAGTTTCCCCGCAAGTTGCTCGCTTTCCCAATATGCGCTGCCCAATTAAGCAGAAAACGAAATCTGTCTGTCGACTACGGTTGCCACTCCATCCGAAAGATAGATATAGATATTATATTCCGTCTGTTCTGGCCAAAAGTCGAACGTAGTATAAGACTGACCATCTGCTGCAAGGACCAGCAACTGTTCATCACTGCTACCTGACCACTCCTTCAGATACTGGTGCAGGGCATTAGCAGATCCGGCCGCCAATGAAATCGGCGAGAGTAGCGAAAGGCGAATTGCCACTACCAGTAAAGAACCATCCCACCGTTTCCTTTTCAGCAGGAATCATTAAGAATAAAAGGAACTGCCACAAAAAGTAGCAGTTCCTTTTGCTCTGAACAGTTCAGATGATACCCCTGTGGAGCCTCGCCTTATGACGACCCGGTGTTTTTTGAAAAATACAGCCAGATGTCCCGCAGCCGGGAGGGGCTGAAGGCGGCGGGGGAGTGGAGCGCCCTGGAGCCCCTGCTGCCGGACTTCCGGGGAAAGGCGGTGCTGGATCTGGGGTGCGGCTACGGCTGGCACGCCAAGTACGCCGCGGACCACGGCGCCCGGCGGGTGGTGGCCTCCGATATCTCCCGGAGGATGCTGGAGCGGGCCCGGAAGATCAACCGGCACCCCACCATCTTCTACCGGCAGGAGGCGTTTGAGGACGCGGAGTACCGCCCGGGCGGCTTCGACGTGGTCCTCTGCTCCCTGATGCTCCACTACCTCAGCTCCTACGACCAGTTTCTCGACAAGGTCACCCGCTGGCTGAAGCCGGGGGGACAGCTGATCTACACGGTGGAGCACCCGGTCTTTACCGCCGCCGGCTCCCAGGACTGGGAGTACGACGAGACCACCGGCGCCATCCGATGCTTCCCGGTGGACCGGTACTACTTAGAGGGAGAGCGGGACGCGGTGTTCCTGGGGGAGCATGTGACCAAATACCACCGGACGCTGACCACTTATCTGGAGGGCCTCCTGCGTCGGGGCTACACCCTGGAGCACGTGGTGGAGCCCCAGCCTACCGAGGAGATGGTGCGGACGGTCCCCGGCATGGCGGACGAGCTGCGCCGGCCCATGATGCTCATTGTGTCCGCCCGGCGGGGCGGCAGGAAAGGCGGGCAGCCGGGCGGACATGGGATGTGAGGGGCAGGGAAGCGCCGGGGAAAAGAAGGGCGGATTTTCTGTTGTAGTTTCCGGAGAACTGTGCTATACTCTGGATGGCCCGGGGTCGACATAACCCGGACCAGATTTCCAAAGATAGATGCGAGGTAAGATACTATGGGCCGAAGAGAAGAGCCAAGAGATAGACGGCGGCATCGCAGACGCCGCAGAAGAAATATGGGGCCGCTGCTGCTGGTACTGCTGCTGGTGCTGGTGGCGGCGATGGCCCTGCTGCTGAACAGCTGCGGGCAGGACCAGGGAAATGACGGCAATGCCGGGGGTGCTCCGGCCGGCGGAGAAGATAACGGGGCGGACAGCGGCAACGCCGGCGGCACTGACCAGCAGGATCCCCCGGAGGATGAAACCGGCGCCCAGGAGCCGGAGGTCCCCGCCGACCCCTACGATGGCTACGAGATCCTCACCATGACCGAGGAGGACATGGCCGTCGGCGAGCAGATTCTGGTGAGCAACGAGCATATGTACAGCTTCCCGGAGGCGGCGGAGAGCCAGCTGGTGCTGCTGGTGGACAACAAGAGCAGTTCCTACACCTCCAATGTCAACGACACCTTGATCCTGCCGGTGGCGGTGGAGCATCTGAACCAGATGCTGGACGACTATGTGGCCCAGGGCGGAGCCACGGACATTATGGTGGTGTCCGGCTACCGGACCTACGACTTCCAGCAGGGGCTCTTTGACCGGAACGCCGCCAGAAACGGCATCGAGAACGCCCGGCGCTATGTGGCCCAGGCCGGCGGCAGCGAGCACCACACCGGCTACGCCGTGGACCTCTACAGCACCAACAACGGGGACTACTTTGAGGGCGTGGGCGAGTACGCCTGGGTGACCGACCACTGCCACGAGTACGGCTTCATCCTCCGGTACACGGAGGAGAAGGAGCCCATCACCAAGATCGGGCCGGAGAGCTGGCACTTCCGCTATGTGGGCGTTCCCCACTCCTACATTGTGGTGGAGAACGACTTCTGCTACGAGGAGTATATCGACTACCTCCGCCAGTTCCCCTTTGACGGGGAGCACCTCTTCTACACGGTGGGGGACCAGGAGTATGAGATCTACTTTGTGGAGGGGCTGGAGGTCCCGGTGCCGGAGGGCGGGGAGTACACCGTTTCCGGCAACAACGTAGATGGTTTTATTGTGACGATCACCAAATAAGGGCCACAGCGGCGGACCGGCAGACGGCCCGCCGCTGTTTCGTTTCCCGGGAAAAGGCGGAGGGATTTTTTCTTGTATTTCCGCCGCAATATGGTACAATAACCCACGAGGGCTGCGCCCGCAGTGCTCCCGATGCCGGCGATCTTGCGCCGCCGGCTCCTGGGGCGGGGAGAGCCCAGTACCAACGAGGGAGAAACTGATGATCGACATTTTTGATATGCTGGGCCCCGTGATGGTGGGACCATCCAGCAGCCACACCGCCGGCGCGGTGCGGATCGGCAACATGGCCCGGACACTGCTGGGCAGCGAGCCCAAGGGGGCGAAGATCCACCTCCACGGCTCCTTCGCGGAAACCGGCGTGGGCCACGGGACGGACAAGGCCCTGGTGGCGGGGCTCCTGGGGATGAAGCCGGACGACCTGGAGATCCCCAACAGCTTCGCCCTGGCGGAGGAGCGGGGGATGCACGTGACCTTTGACGAGATCACCCTGAAAAACGCCCACCCCAACAGCGTGCTGCTGAATCTGCTGGGGGAGGACGGCTCCACGCTGAACATGCAGGCCTGCTCCATCGGCGGCGGACGGATCCAGGTGACGAAGCTGGACGGGGTGGATGTGGACTTCTCCGGGGACTACCACACCCTGATCATCCACAACCGGGACGACAAGGGCTACATCGCAGACGTGACCACCGCCCTGTCCCGGGGCGGCGTGAATATCGCCCGGATGAGCCTCTGCCGGGACAAGCGGGGCGGCAATGCCATCATGGTGCTGGAAACCGACGAGAAGGTGCCCTATATCGTCCGGGAGTTCCTGCGGCAGTTTGCCGGCATCATCCACATCACCTACTACGAGAGGGAGGACGGGTAAATGGATCTGGATTCCATGCAGCGGATTCTGGAGCAGTCCACGGCGGAGGGACGGCCCATCTGGGAGATCGTCCTGGACGCGGACGTGGAGAACCGGATGACCACCCGGGAGGCCTCCATGGAGAAGATGCGCGCCACCTGGCGGGCCATGGTGGAGAGCGCGGAGGGGTATGACGGCGACCGCCGCAGCCTCAGCGGCCTGGTGGGGGGCGACGGGGAACGGATGCGCGCCTATTACGCCGATCACGAGAGTATCGGCGGGGCGTTTCTTGGGGAGGTGATCGCCGCGGCCCTCTCCATGGGGGAGAACAACGCCTGTATGCGGCGGATCGTGGCGGCCCCCACGGCGGGGGCCTGCGGGGTGCTGCCGGCGGTGCTGATCCCCCTGTGGCGGCGAAGGAAGATCCCCGAGGAGCGGATGCTGGAGGCCCTGTATGTGACCTGTGCCATCGGCAGCGTCATCGCTTCCCGGGCGTCCATCTCCGGCGCCGCCGGGGGCTGCCAGGCGGAGATCGGCTCCGCCAGCGCCATGGCGGCGGGGGCTTTGACCTATCTCCAGGGGGGTACCTCCCGGCAGATCTGCCACAGCGTGGCCATGGCCCTGAAAAACCTCATGGGCCTGATCTGCGACCCGGTGGCGGGCCTGGTGGAGGTCCCCTGCGTGAAGCGCAACGTAATCGGGGCCATGAACGCCATCTCCGCAGCGGATATGGCCATGGCCGGCGTGGAGAGCCGCATCCCTGTAGACGAGGTCATCGACGCCATGGGGGATGTGGGACGCCGCCTGCCGGTGGAGTTCCGGGAAACCGCCCAGGGGGGCCTGGCCGTGACGCCCACGGGCCGGGCCGTGAAGGAGCGGATGCTCCGCCGGAAGACCCAGCGGAGCATTTAGAGCCGCCGACGGGATTTCCGCCACCATCCCGGCGGGGCGATTGACAGGGGAGCGGGAGGAGTATACAATAGAACCATCCAAAAATTGCAGCAAGATGCAAGCGAGGTATAGGAGGCAGTCAGAATGGAGTTGACCATTACCAGAACCAGCCACCCCGCCCAGAAGCCGGCGGATCCCAGAACGGTGGGCTTTGGCACTATTTTCACCGACCACATGTTTGAGATGGACTACACCCCCGGCCAGGGGTGGCACGACGCGCGGATCGCTCCCCTGGAGAACCTGTCCATCCACCCCGGCGCGGCGGTGTTCCACTACGGCGCCGAGGTTTTTGAGGGCCTGAAGGCCTACCGCACCGACGCGGGAACGGTCCAGCTGTTCCGCCCCTGGGACAATGTCCAGCGGATGCGGGACTCCGCGGAGCGGATCCAGCTGCCGGACTTTGACCCGGACTTCCTGCTGGAGGCCATGACCAAGCTGGTGGCCCTGGACCAGGACTGGGTGCCCTCCGCCCCTGGCACCTCTTTGTATATCCGCCCGGTGGAGTTCTGCACGGACATCGACCTGGGGCTCCACTCCATCGGGAAGGCCAAGCTGATGATCCTCCTCTCCCCGGTGGGGGCTTATCTGGCTGGCGGGCTGAAGCCGGTGAGCATCCTCATTGAGGACCACGACGTCCGGGCCGTCCGGGGCGGCACGGGCTACGCCAAGTGCGGCGGCAACTACGCCGCGGCCAACCGGGCGGCCGCCAAGGCGGAGGCCAAGGGCTACGACCAGGTCCTCTGGCTGGACGGTGTCCACCAGCAGTACATCGAAGAGGTGGGCGGCATGAACGTCATGTTCAAGATTGACGGCAAGATCGTCACCCCCGCCCTCACCGGCTCCGTGCTGCCCGGCATCACCCGCCGCTCCTGCATCCAGCTGCTGCGGGACAAGGGCTACGAGGTGGAGGAGCGCCTGTTCTCCGTGGAGGAGCTGGTGGCGGCCCTCTCCAGCGGTGCCCTGGAGGAGGCCTGGGGCTGCGGCACCGCGGCGGTGATCTCCCCCATCGGCAAGTTCTGCTACCAGGACACCTGCTACACCATCGGCGAGGAGAACGGCCCCTGCGCCCAGTGGCTCTACGACACCCTCACCGGCATCCAGTGGGGCCGGGTGAAGGACCCCTACGGCTGGGTCTACCCCATCCCCGCGGAGAAGCCGTAAGCGGACCCCCTGCCGCGGATGCGGCCTGATCTGGGACAGCAAAGCCCCGGATGGCAGATCTGCCATCCGGGGCTTGTCTTTTCCCTTCGGAACCTTATTGGGGGTCCATGGCCTCGTGGAGCTTTTGGGTGATTGCCCCCTGGAACAGGTCCGTGGAGTGGGCATGGAGGGTTTCCAGAGCGCCTGCCGCCAGGGAGGGGGGCAGTTCGCCGGGCATGAAGAGATCCATGTCCAGCACAAACTTGGGCTCCTTGTCCTGGGGCGCGCTGGGGTTGGCCTGCTTCAAAAGTCCGGGACCGGCGTGGACCTTGACCCGGCAGCTGTTGTCCAGCGCGGTGTCAAAGTCCACGCTGCACTTGCCGGTGCGCTCCTCGTCCACATCCTCCTGGGAGAGAATCCCCAGGTAGGGGGACGTAAACAGGGCGCTCCAGGGCTCCCCCTCCAGATCCAGGGCCTTGCGGCTGAAGATGTTCACATAGCGAAGGCCGATCCGCTGGAAGAAGGCGGGGCTGTAGACCCGGATAAACTGGGCCAGGGGGAGATCCAGCCGCTGGGCGAAGGACTCCCACCCGTCGTAGGACAGGGTGGACAGGGAGATGAAATCCTTGGTCAGGTTCAGCTTCCACTTCCCATCCTCGGATACAAAGGTGTGGTTCGCCACCGGCGGCGGGGTTTCCACCTGGGTGTTCCCGTTCACCACCGTCACCTTGGGGGGCAGGCGGTCCTGCCGCAGGGCATACCGGGGGAACTCCTGGCGGATCGCCTCCTGGAAATCCGCCGGCTCATGGGAGCCGATGGAGAGGATGGCAGGGAACCGCAGCTGGCAGATGACCTCCCGCAGCTGGGGCCGTCCGTAGTGGACGTGGGGCTTATGGGCACGCAGCATAGCGATAACCTCCTACAGAGCATTGTCTTTATTGTAGCCCCAGACGAACCAATTTACAAGTAAAATTTGTGACAGCCGATGGTGGTGTAGTAGGTGCGGTTCTGGTTGATCCAGGCGCCCTGGGAGAGGGCGGGGGCGTAGAAGTAGAGGCTCTCGCCCACAGCCTCCGTGCCGTTGAGGACCATTTTGGCAGCCAGGACGCTGCGCTCCGTGGGCTCCTGGTAGATGGTCCCGTTGGAAACGGGTTCAAACTGCACCGCGTACTTGACGTCGAAGATCACATCCCGGATGGTGCCCGGGAACTCCAGGCTCTCCACCCGGTTGAGGACCACATGGCCCACCGCCAGCTGTCCCAGCAGGGACTCCCCCTGGCTCTCCGCGCTGATGATGCGGCTGAGCCAGTAGAGGTCGTCGGCGGAGTGGGACCGGTATGTAGTCCGAGGCACCAGCTGGATGGGCCGCTGGGTGCCGTTCCAGACGGCGTCCGCACCGGCCAGATTGGCTACCGCGCGCACAGGCACATAGGTGGTGCCGTTTTCCAGATAGATGGAACCCACCTGAAAGGCGTATCCGTCCACCAGGGCGGTCTTGCTGCCCACCGGGAAGGCCAGGGTAAAGAGCTCTCCCTGGGCCTTTGCGGTGCGGATGGAGCCGTCCCAGGTAAACTCCCAGTCCCCCAGGGCGTTGAGCACGTCACGCAGGGGGGCGTAGGCGGTGCCGCCTGTGACCTTGACCGAGGTGCTGACGGTCTTCCCGCCCACGGTCAGATCCATGGCCTCCGCCCGCCCGGCCGCCAGGAAGATCAGCAGCAGGGTGAACAGGCAGACCAGCATTTTTCCTCTCATATCGCTTCCTCCTTTCTCACGTGGGATACAGCTCGGAGTATACAGGAAGGGGAGGGGGAGGGCAAGCTGTAAATGCTGCCACAGGAGGGGAACTGCGCCTGGAGAGGAATAGACGGGAAGCGAGAAACATCGCCGTGGGTGGTGTCCTGCTACGTCCTGCGGTAAAAAAATCCAAGGAAATTTCAAATTCTCTGTTGACAAACCGCACCGCTTATGGTACAGTAACAGCGTAGTTAGGAGAAACTAACAAGCGGAGCTGGTCCGGCCCCGCTTTTTCCAGAAATAGACGTTAGCTAAAACTAACTTTAAGGAGGAACAGATGGAGCACTGGGCTGATTTTGAGTGCGCCCTGGCCTATCACTGCGCCCCCTCCCTGGTGGGCATCAAGGCAGCGGACCTGTTCTCCTGGCCTGTAGAGCCGGGAAGCCGGGTGGCGGACTACGCCCGGGCCTTTGCGGACCGGGGGATCTGCCTGCGGGTGCTCCGCCGGGGCGCGGAGCGGATGCTGCTGCTGGTGTACCGGCCGGAGCGTCTGGCGGAAACGCTGGACGGAGCGGAGGTCCGCCGCCTGCTGGACCGGGCCGGGTATCCGCCGGAGGCCACCCTGGAGGAGCTGCTGACCATTCTCTCCAGGCGGCTCCACGGCAGCTCCTTTCCCCACGAGATCGGGCTGTTCCTGGGCTACCCGCCGGAGGACGTGGAGGGCTTCTGCCGCCACAAGGGGCAGAACTTCAAAATCTGCGGCTGCTGGAAGGTCTATGGGGACCAGGAGGCGGCGTGCCGGTGCTTTGACCGGTATGACCGGTGCCGGAAGGCCGTCTGCCGGCGTCTGGGGCAGTGTCCCCTGATGGAAATGTTTCGCCCGCTACGGGAACAGGGCGCCTGAGCGCCCGCCATTCAGATCATCAGATTGCAAGTGGAGGTTGAACCCATGAGTCGTATGAATATCATCTACTGGTCCGCCAGCGGCAACACGGAGGCCATGGCCAACGCCATCGCCGAAGGGGCGAAGGCCGCCGGCGCGGACGTAAAGCTGTGCCAGGTTTCCGACATTGGCGCAGACGCCGCCCTGGACTGCGATCTGCTGGCCCTCGGGTGCCCGGCAATGGGCGATGAGGTGCTGGAGGAGAGCGAGTTTGACCCCTTCTTCACCCAGATCGAGGGCAGGCTCTCCGGCAGAAAGGTCGCCATCTTCGGCTCCTACGGCTGGGGTGACGGCCAGTGGATGCGGGACTGGCAGGACCGGGTGATCAAAGCCGGCGGCCAGCTCTTCCGTGGAGAGGGCCTGATGGTCAACGAGGCCCCGGATGACAGCGGCCTTGCACAGTGCCGCAGCTTTGGCGGAGAATTTGCCGCCCAATAACTAACTTTACTTACTCCTTTCTCTCTCACAATACATCCTCAAAAGGAAAAGGCGGACACGAAAGTGTCCGCCTTTTCCTTTTGTCGTCAGAAAGGCTGGCAGGACGTTCTGACGGCGATGGGTTCTCACTTTTCTCCGGACAGGGGGAGGGGAGCGTAGGCCTGCGCTATTTCGCCCAGGCAAAGGAGCGGGTGACTGCCCGGTTCCAGCCCTTCACCCGGCGGTCCCGTTCCTCCGGGGAGATCTGGGGAGTAAAGGTCCGGTCGACGGCCCAGTTCTGCCGGACCTCCTCCGGGCTGTTCCAGTACCCCACAGCCAGGCCTGCCAGATAGGCCGCGCCCATGGCGGTGGTTTCTACACACCGGGGCCGGTGGATGGGGGCCTGGGTGATGTCCGCCTGGAGCTGCATCAGCAGGTTGTTGGCGCTGGCGCCGCCGTCGGCCCGGAGGCCGGCCAGGCGGATGCCGCTGTCGCTCTGCATGGCCTTCAGCACGTCGTTGACCTGGTAGGCGATGGACTCCAGGGTGGCTCGGATGATGTGGTTTTTGTTGACGCCGCGGGTGAGGCCCACGATGGCGCCACGGGCGTACTGGTCCCAGTGGGGGGCCCCCAGCCCGGTGAAGGCGGGCACCACATAGCAGCCGTTGGTGTCCGGCACCTTTGCGGCGTAAAACTCGGAGTCCGCGGCGGTTTCAATGAGGAACATCTCATCCCGCAGCCACTGGATCGCGGCGCCGGCGGTAAAGATGGAGCCCTCCAGGGCGTAGGTGATCTTCCCATCCAGCCCCCAGGCGATGGTGGTGACCAGGCCGTTCTGGGAGGCGACCGGGGTGTGCCCGGTGTTCATCAGCAAAAAGCAGCCGGTACCGTAGGTGTTCTTGGCGTCGCCGGGGGCGAAGCAGGTCTGGCCGAAGAGAGCGGCCTGCTGGTCCCCGGCGGCCCCGGCAATGGGAATGGCGCCGCCGAAGAGGGCCGGATCGGTTTCCCCGTAGACACAGCTGCTGTGCATAACCTGGGGCAGCAGGGAGCGGGGGATGTCCAGCAGTTCCAGGATCTCCTGGTCCCACTCCAGGGTGTGGATGTTAAAGAGCATGGTCCGGGAGGCGTTGGAGTAGTCGGTCACATGGACCCGCCCGCCGGTGAGCTTCCAGATCAGCCAGGTTTCCACCGTGCCGAAGAGCAGATCCCCCCGCTCCGCCCGCTCCCGGGCGCCGGGGACCTGGTCCAGGATCCATTTCAGCTTGGTGGCGGAGAAGTAGGCGTCGATGACCAGGCCGGTCTTTTGCCGGATGAGCTCCGTCAGCCCCCGCTCCTTCAGCTCGTCGCAGTACTCGCTGGTCCGGCGGCACTGCCAGACGATGGCGTTGCAGACGGGCTCCCCGGTGTGCCGGTCCCAGACGACGGTGGTTTCCCGCTGGTTGGTGATGCCGATGGCGGCAATATCCGCGGCCGTGGCGCTGATGTTCCCCATGGCCTCCAGAGCCACCGCCAGCTGGGTGGCCCAGATCTCGTGGGCGCTGTGCTCCACCCAGCCGGGCTTTGGGAAAATCTGGGTGAACTCCTTCTGGGCCATGCTGCAGATGTTCCCCTCCCGGTCGAACAGGATGCAGCGGTTGCTGGTGGTTCCGGCATCAAAGGCCATGATATAGCGCTTCATAGGTGTCCTCCTCCCCCTGTCCCCAGAGGGGCAGGAGCATATGTTTATAGGCATTATAGCAAATCCTGGCGATAAAATCCACTAGGAAGTTGTGCAGGATAGAAGTTAACAATCCATTCACAACGCCTTCATATCCCGTTCAAACTGGCAGACTATTCTAAAGATGTCAAATCAAACCGGATCGAAGACAGAAGGAGGCGATGACAAGCGAAACACCACAGAAGGCTCTCGGGTCGTACCCTTGGTACGCCGTGCCGTGGTATGATTTTTGCATAGAAGGCCGCAGGGACTCAAGACCGCCGTCCCTGCGGCTTTTTGCGCATAAGGACATTCCGTCCCCTCATAGAGATGGACGGAGGTGATGGAAGCCATGCTGGGAACCGCGATGCTCCTGCTGCGCAGCAGCTTTTTGTTGACACTGCACCTGACGGGCGGGATCAGCTCCTTTCCAAAGCCGCTGACCGCGGCGGAGGAGCGGATGTACCTGGAGCGGTATGCCGCCGGGGACCTGGAGGCCCGCAATATCCTCATCGAACGAAACCTCCGCCTGGTGGCGCATATCATCAAGAACGGTTGATGCGGAAGGAAAGAAATCCCGCAAGGCCAGCGGCGACGCGGCTTTGCGGGATTTACTATGGGATAAAGCAAAAGGAAAGACGATCTGGTGTAGCAGTGGACAAGCCCGGTTTGGGGATTATAACAGACATGTGGTCATCTGTTGGGGTGTAATAATACGGGGCTGCTTTTAAGAAAAGATATATATTACGCACTCAAAATTATTGCTTAGTAGAGTTTTCATATAAAACTAATCTCAAAATATTAGAGAGAGAAAAGAATAGGTCACTTATCGAAAAAATGCAATTGAGAAAAAGACCAATTTTAATTGAATCTAAAAATTGACTTTTTGGCATAAAAGCAGGAAATGAAATATACGGAATATCTATCGCAGAAAATAGGACACAGATAATCAGCAGTATAAAAATTATAAAAATAAAACTACTGTCTTCAATTAATTCAGCATAAGCAGTCTTGAAAATTTTATTTATCTTATCTGTGCGATTTTTTTCGTGAGAGAGATTAGAAATGACTTTTTGTATTTTCTCTGTTGAAGAAAAAATAAATGTCACAATGGTTGCTGATATGCCTAATACCACGCCAACAAAAGTAATAAGAAATTCGTTATCAAGGAGCAATGCATCAGAATTAGTGAAGAAAAAATGTACAAGCAAGAAACCAAGAACAAAAAAGCTGGCTACAAGAAAGAGCCCTTTAGTCCGTTTCTTCATCGGTGTGCTCCTTTTTGAGAATAGTTTCTAAACTGTCCAATGCATGGAGTATTTCCGTTTTCGCTTCATTTTGATGGCTTTTACTATTAATGTGTCGAATAGAAACTTTTCTAATATTATGTTTACTTTTATATTTTTTTCGTTCACCGGATTTAGATGCAACGGTAAGAATCCATTCGCCGCCTCCTCCAGATACATACTCCACAGCATCAGCCAAAGGTTTGTTATCTGGTTTAATATTGTGGAGAATTGGCTTTTTGCTTGTAAGTTTTATTGTAGTTTGACTGTTATTATATGTTTCTTGAACTTCTTTTAGCATCTCATTTGTGTTGTTAAAACCTCCAAATAAATTTGGAGAATTAAGTGTCATTGAAATTTCAAAGATGCCACGCGAATCATTAACAAATGTCCAAAAAGTATTAGAATCTGTTATTTCTTCGAACAAAACCTCAAATCCGTAAAGTGAGAAGATTTTCTCAAAACAAATCTTCAATTTGTCTTTGGAAACATTAAGACTTGAAAAAACGGAAGGTTTTAATTCGAAAAGCACAATTTGATGTGAAGTGTCAATAATAACATAAATAAATGGATAGTCAATCTCGTCTATATTTTCAATATCTGACTCACTTTCTATAAAGATGGTCTTTTTCGTTTCCATACTAAATTTGCAAATAAAAACGGAGGATGATACCTGGCGATTAAAGACTAACAAATGTTTTCGTCCCTTAATTTCCCAACTTCTTTTCTTTTCCTCAACAAGGGCAGAGAAGAAATTTTGTACTGCTTTCTTTCTCTTTTCTTCTATTGCATCGAATAAAGATATTTGGTCATTGGGAACGATAAAATAGCGATATGCACCAAAAGAATACTCTGATTTTTCCATATCACACCTCGCACCTTAAAATTGAATCCACCGCCCACAGCGGAAGATTCAGCA
>CAJFVK010000058.1:8173-22193 GCA_904420435.1 uncultured Oscillospiraceae bacterium | reverse complement strand
GATCTCGTTCTTGGCGCGGCCGTCCACCCGGTGGCCCTCCAGGAGCCAGGCCTTGACGATCTTCTTCTGGAACTTGTAGGTGAACTCCTCCAGGTACTTCTCCATATCCGGATACTGCTCCTGGTACTGGGCGAGCCACTTGTCGATCATGGCGTTCCAGCGGGTCTCCCGGACGTTCTTGTCGTCGGTGTCCATGGCGGCCTTGGCCTCGTCCATGTACTCGGCGACGATCTTGTCAAAGAGCTCCTGGTTGAACTCCGCGTGGGGATAGTCGAACTTGGGCTTGCCGATCTCGGCGACCATCTGGTTGATGAGGGCCACCTGCTTCTGGTTCTCCTCGTGGGCGGTCTGGATGGCCTCGAACATCACGTCGTTGGGCACCTCGTTGGCGCCGGCCTCGATCATGACCACCTTGCCCGCGGTGGACACCACGGTCACGTCCAAGTCGCTGACCTTGGACTGCTCGGCGTTGGGGTTCACCACCAGCTTGCCGTCCACCAGGCCCATCTTCACCGCGCCCACCGGCCCGTTCCAGGGGATGTCGGAGATGGCGAGAGCGGCGCTGGTGCCGATGAGAGCGGCGATCTCGGGAGAGCAGTCCCGGTCCACGCTCATAACGGTGGCCATGATGGCCACGTCGTTGCGGAAGTCGCCGGGGAAGAGGGGGCGGATGGGCCGGTCGATGACCCGGCTGGTGAGGATGCCCTTCTCGCCGGGACGGCCCTCCCGGCGCATGAAGCTGCCGGGGATCCGGCCCACGGCGTACATCTTCTCCTCAAAGTCCACGCTCAGGGGGAAGAAGTCGATACCCTCCCGGGGACGGGGGGCGGCGGTGGCGGTGACCAGCACGGAGGTCTCCCCGTAGGTGACCATCACGGCGGCGTTGGCCAGCTCCGCCAGCTTGCCCACCTCCAGGGAGAGGGGACGGCCGGCCAGATCCATGGTGTACTTGCGGTAGTTGGGGAATGTCTTCTTCTTGATGATGGTTGACATGGCTTGGCTCCTTTTCATTTGTATTTGGTTGGGAGCCGCCCTTTTAGCACTTGATTTCACCGCCGAGGCTTCAGCGGCAAAATCAACTGCTAAAAAGGTGCGATACTCCCGGCGCTGGGGAAACGGTTTCAAGTGCTTTCGGGCCCTTCGGGGGGAAGAACGATACGAAATGCAGGGGGAAACCGAGATTTCCCCCTGCAGACGCGCCAGTTACTTACGAATGCCCAGCTTGGCAATCAAAGCACGGTAACGCTCAATATCCTTCTTGGCCAGATAGTCCAGCAGGTTCCGGCGCTTACCGACCATCTTCAGCAGGCCCCGGCGGCTGTGGTTGTCGTGGGGATGCTCCTTCAGGTGGGCGGTCAGCTGGGTGATCCGCTCGGTGAGGATGGCGACCTGGACCTCCGGAGAGCCGGTGTCCGTGGGATGGGTGCGGTTGGCCTCGATGATGGAGGTCTTCTGCTCTTTCTGCATCATGGTTGTTGTTCCACCTTTCCAAAAAATTCTCCGCAAGCCGCGGCCGGGGTAGGTGTCACCGCCGGCGAGGCCAGGGAACCATACGCTGTGCGTACTCAAAGAATATACCATACAAAATTCCGGTTGTAAAGAAGAATTTACCGAAAATGGGGCTATTTCATCCCTTCTGCCCCGGATCCGGGGCCGGGGGAGGGGCGTCAGAACCGGCCGGTGATATAGCGCTCGGTCCGCGGGTCCCGGGGCATGGTGAAGATCCGGCCCGTGTCAGCGTACTCCACCAGCTCCCCGGCGAGGAAGAAGGCGGTCCGCTGGGAGACCCGGACGGCCTGCTGCATGCTGTGGGTCACAAGGACGATGGTCACCTGGCGGCGCAGCTGGTCCACCAGCTCCTCGATCCGGGAGGTGGAGATGGGGTCCAGGGCGCTGGTGGGCTCGTCCATCAGCAGCACCTCCGGCCCGACCGCCAGGGCCCTGGCGATGCACAGCCGCTGCTGCTGCCCGCCGCTGAGGCCGCCGGCGCCCTTTCTGAGCCGGTCCTTCACCTCGTCCCACAAAGCCGCCTGCCGCAGGGACCGCTCCACGATCTCCTCCAGCTCCCCCCGGCCGGGACGGCCGTGGGTCCTGGGGCCGAAGGCCACGTTGTCGAAGATGCTCATGGGAAAGGGGCTGGGCTTCTGAAAGACCATCCCCACCCGCCGGCGCAGCTGGGTGGGCTCCAGGTCCCGGTAGACGTCCTCCCCCATCAGCCGGACCGTCCCCTCCACCCGGCAGCCCTCCACCAGGTCGTTCATCCGGTTGAGGCACTTGAGCAGGGTGGATTTTCCGCAGCCGGAGGGGCCGATGAGGGCGGTGACCTGCCCGGCGGGGATGGCCATGGTGATGCCCCGGAGGGCCTGCACGGCGCCGTACCAGAGATGCAGGCCGTCAATGGAAATCAGGTTCAGGACCATCGCCTCCTGACCGCCCGGCGGGCGAGAATAGCGCTGAGGGTGTTGATGCCGGCCACCAGGACCAGGAGCACCACCGCGGTGGCGTAGGCGGCGTCGGTGTGGAGCCCCTCGCTGAGGAGGGCGTACATGTGGATGGAGAGGGTGCGGCAGGAGGAGAAAAGGCTCTCCGCCACGCCGGTGGCGGTGCCGGCGGGGTAGAGGAGGGCGGCGGTCTCCCCCACCACCCGCCCCACGCTGAGGATGGCCCCGGCCAGGATCCCCGGCGCCGCCGCCGGCAGCACCACCCGCGTGATGGTCCGCAGCCGCCCGGCCCCCAGGCCGAGGCAGCTCTCCCGCCAGCTGTCCGGCACGGAGCGGAGGGCCTCCTCCGTGGTCCGGAGGATCACCGGCAGGATCATGACGGCAAGGGTCAGGGCGCCCCCCAGGATGGAGAAGCCCCAGCCCAGCCGCAGGCCCCACAGCAGGTAGCCGAACAGCCCGTAGAGGATGGAGGGGATGCCCTGGAGGGTTTCCGCGGCCAGCCGGACCACCGCCGCCAGGCGGCTGCCCCGGCGGGCGTACTCTCCCAGGTAGATGGCCGCCCCCACCCCCGCCGGCAGGGCAAAGAGGAGGGAGAGGGCGGTCACGGTAAGGGTGTTGATCAGAGCCGGCAGCAGGGACACGTTCTCGCTGGTGTACACCGGCGAGAACAGGGACGGCCGCAGGCAGGGAATCCCCCGGATCAGGATATAGGTCGCCAGGGCCAGCAGCACCCCCAGGGTCAGCAGGGCGGCGAAGGTGGTCAGCAGGCGGAGAAACCGGTCCCTCATGGCCGCCGCCTCCGCCGCAGGGCGGCCACCGCCAGGTTGATGGCCAGGATGAAGCAGAAGAGGACCAGGCCCGTGGCGATCAGGGCCTGGCGGTGGAGGCCGGCGGCATAGCCCATCTCCATGACGATGTTGGCGGTCAGGGTCCGGACGCCGGAGAGGAAGCCGGAGGGAATCATGGCCTGGTTGCCCGCCACCATGGTCACCGCCATGGTCTCCCCCACGGCCCGGCCCATGCCCAGCACCGAGGCGGCCAGAAGGCCGGAGCGGGCGGCGGGGACCACGGCGGCAAAGACGCTCCGCTCGTGGGTGGCCCCCAGGGCCAGGGCGCTCTCATAGCAGCTGCCGTCCACCGCGTCCAGGGCCGAGGCGGCCACGGTGATCACCGTGGGCAGGATCATGACCGCCAGGAGCAGGGAGGAGGTGAGAATCCCCTTCCCGCCGCCGGCGAGCAGCCGCTGGAGCCGGGGGACCACCTCCGCCAGGAAGAAAAAGCCAAAGACGATGGAGGGGATCCCCGCCAGCAGGTCCACCGCCCAGCGCAGGGGGCGGCGCAGCCGCCGGGGGCAGAAGCGGGTCAGGTAGACGGCGGTGAGGATGGCCACGGGGACGCCCAGGACCAGGGCCCCCGCCGTGACGCACAGGCTCCCCAGGATCATGGGGAGAATGCCGTAGAGCCCCTGGCTGGGCCGCCAGACCGTGTCGGTGAGGAAGGGGATCAGGCCGATCTCCCGGATGGCCGGCAGGGCGCCGGAGAGGAGAAAGAAGCAGATCAGCGCCAGGGCGGCGACGGACAGGCAGGCGCAGAGGAGAAAGCCCAACCGGGCGGCCAGTTCCTTGTCAGGGTGCACAGGGAGCGCTCCTTTCGGTTTTGGTTTCGGCGGCCGGCCCCGGTCAGGACTCCGCCAGCTCCTCCCACCGGGTGATCTCCCCCAGGTAGATGCCTCGCACCTGCCGGGTGGAGAGCCCCTGGCAGGGGTTGTCGGGGCTGACGATGACGGCGATGCCGTCCACAGCCAGAACGGAGGGCTCCCCCAGGGCTGCCAGCTCCTCCTCCGTCAGCGCCCGGGAGGACATGGCCAGGTGGCAGATCCCCTCCGCCGCCGCGGAGAGGCCGGTGGTGGAGTCGTTTTGCTGCAGCTCGATGGAGACCGCCGGGTTCCGGGCCGTGTAGGCCTCCCCCAGCCGCTCCATCACCGGGGCGACGGAGGAGGAGCCGGCCACCACCACCCTTCCGCTGGCGCCGCCCCGGTAGGGGCCGCTGGAGCCGGGGGAGATGTACCCCGCCTCCTCCACCACCGCCTGGCCCTGGTCGCTGAGGAGGAAGCGGAGGAAATCCTCCCCGGCGGGGGAGAGGTCCGGCGCCGCAGCCACATAGAAGGGCCGGCTCAGGGGATAGGACCCCTCCGCCACCGCCTCCGGGGTGGGGGGAGCGCCGTCGATGGGCAGGGCCTTCACCCCGGCGCCCTCCAGCACCCCCATGGAGACGTACCCGACGGCGTAGGGGTTGCCGGCCACGGTGGCCAGCATGACGGCGGTGGAGTTGGTGATTTCGGAGGTGATGGCCGTGCGGTCGCCGGTGTGGTCGGCGACGCCGGTGAGCTGGGTGAAGGCCCCCCGGGTGCCGGACCCCTCCTCCCGGGAGATGGCGACGATGGTCCCCCGCTCCCCGGCGCAGCCGCTGAGCAGGAAGAGCCCCGCCAGCAGAAGCGCGGCCAGGCGGCCCACGGCGATCCCTCCTTTTTTGGCGTCGGATATTAAGATATGCGGATTTCTCCGCAATATGCGGGCCCGGGCGGGAGAAGGAAGGGGGGAAGGACAGAAAAAATCCGGGACCGGCTCCCCCCAAGGGGGCCAGTCCCGGATCACGGCGCAGAATCAGGGCACGCCGGGCCGGTTACTCCTCCAGCTCCGGCAGCACGAACTCGTAGCGGGAGTCCATGGCGTTCTGCTGATCGGCGCTCTGCTTGTACCGCCCGATGGCGGCGGCGGTCTTGGCGATGGGCTGGATGGTGCCCGCGCCGGCCACGCAGCCGCCGGGGCAGGCCATGCCCTCCAGCAGGTAGCCGTTGTACTTGCCGCTCCTGGCGGCCATGAGCATCTTCCTGCAGTTGTCCAGGCCCTCGGCGCTGACCACCTTAACCTCCCGGTCCGGGTCGATCCGCTTGATGGCCTCCACCACCGCGTTGGCCACGCCGCCGGTGACGGCGAAGCCCCGGCCGGCGCCGGTGGCCTCGCTGAGGGGGACCTCCTCCTCCTTGGGGATGTCGGCGAAGTTCACGCCCTTGGCCTCAAACATCCCCTGGAGCTCCTCAAAGGTCAAAACGAAGTCCACGTTGCTGCGGACGCTGCGGCGGCTGGCCTCCAGCTTCTTGGCGGCGCAGGGGCCCACGAAGCAGACCCGGCAGTTGGGGTCCTTGTGCTTCTGGAGGCGGGCGGTGAGCACCATGGGGGTCAGGGCCATGGAGATGTTGTCCTTGAACTCCGGGAAGAGTTTCTTGGCCATCACCGACCAGGAGGGGCAGCAGCTGGTGCCCATGAAGGGGATCTTGTCCGGCACCTCGTCCAGGAAGTCCAGGGCCTCCTGGATGGTGCACAGGTCAGCCCCCACGGCCACCTCCGCCACGTCAGCAAAGCCCAGGCGCTTCATGGCGGCCGTCAGCCGCTCGGGGGTGGCCTCCGGGCCGAACTGGCCCAGGAAGGCCGGGGCCACGATGGCCACCACCCGGTCCCCCCGCTTGATGGCGTTGATGAGCTGGAAGATCTGGCCCTTGTCCACAATGGCGCCGAAGGGGCAGTTCACCAGGCACATGCCGCAGGAGACGCACTTGTCGTAGTCGATCTTCGCCACGCCGTGGTCCCCCACGCCGATGGCGTCCACGCCGCAGGCCTTGGCGCAGGGGCGCTCCAGCTTGATGATGGCGTTGTAGGCGCAGGCCTCGGCGCACCGGCCGCACTTGACGCAGGCGTCCTGGCGGATGTAGGACTTGCCGTTGACAAAGCGGATGGCGTCCTTGGGGCACACCTGCTGGCAGGAGTGGGCCAGGCAGCCCTGGCAGTACTCGGTCACCCGGTACTGCTTGGTGGGGCAGGCGTGGCAGGCGTAGCTGATGATGTTGATGAGGGGGGGCTCGTAGTACTTGTCGGCGATGGCGCTGTCGCTGAGCCCCTCGCTGAGCAGGGTCCGCTGGTCCACCGGCCGCAGGGGCAGGCCCATGGCCAGGCGCACCCGCTCCCCGGCGATGGCCCGCTCCAGGAAAATAGACTCCCGGTATTTGGCCTCCTCGCCGGGAACGATCACATAGGGCAGGTCCTCCATCCGCTCCAGGTCCCCGTCATAGGCCAGACGGGCGACCTCGGTGAACACTTTCTTGCGGATGGTGGTAACGGATGATGGAATCCCACGCATGGGCCGGGCTCCTCCTTCTCGAATTCTGCAAAATTTTCGGCGGTCTCCGGCCCGAGCCGGGGACAGACCAAATGCTGCCCCTATTATAAGGAAAAACCCCGCTTCTGTCAATGTCCGGGCCGGCGGGCAGAGGCGGGCCGGGAGGCCGCGCCCCACCCTTGTATTTTCTCCCCAAATCCTCTATAATAAACCACAATGGGGACCGGCGCAGAGCCGCCGGCCCCCTATCTGATGTGGCGCCGGCCCGGCGGAAGGGCGGGGCCCGGCTGCGCGGGAGGGTGGTGACCTCCCGCCGGCAGCGCCACGTACGGTATCCTATGTGAGAGCCGCCGCCCCTGTGCCGGCGGCGGAGCGGGGCGGGGGATGGCCTTTCCGGCCGGCGCTCCCGCCTTTGAAAGAAAGGACGTGTCCACTATGATCAAAATCGCGCCATCCATCCTCTCCGCTGATTTTGCCAACCTGGGCCGGGACATCCGGGCCGTGGAGGCGGCGGGGGCGGACTACCTCCACGTGGACGTGATGGACGGGCGGTTTGTCCCCAACATCTCCATCGGCCTTCCGGTGGTGGAGAGCATCCGGAAGGTGACGGACCTGCCCCTGGACGTGCACCTGATGATTGAGGAGCCCGTGCGCTACGCGGAGGCCTTCTGCGCCGCCGGAGCGGACATCGTCACCGCCCATGTGGAGGCGGACACGGAGGAGAACATCCGCCGCTGCCTGGAGATCGTCCGCGGCCGGGGCCGCCGGGCCGGGGTGGTGCTGAAGCCCCGGACGCCGGCACGGGCGGTGCTGCCCTTCCTGGAGCTGTGCTCCCTGGTGCTGGTGATGACCGTGGAGCCGGGGTTCGGGGGCCAGAAGTTCATGGCGGATATGATGCCCAAGCTCCGGGAGGTCCGGGGGTATATCGACGAGAGGAATCCCGGCTGCGAGCTGGAGGTGGACGGGGGCATCGGGCCGGACACCTGCCGCATCGCCGCGGAGAACGGGGCCAACGTGCTGGTGGCCGGCAGCGCCGTCTACGGCGCGGCAGACATCCCCGGCCGGATCCGGACATTGAGAGGATAGACAGGAGAGTGAACGACCCATGGAATATTTTCCCGCACCCCTTGAAGCGCTGGTGGAGCAGTTCGCCAAGCTCCCCGGCATCGGCGGCAAGAGCGCCCAGCGCCTGGCCTTCCACGTGCTGAGCCTGCCCATGGAGGAGGCGGAGGCCTTCGCCAACGCCATTTTGGAGGCCAAGCGGACGGTGACCTGCTGCCCGGTGTGCCAGAACCTGACCGCCGGCGGGCTCTGCCCCATCTGCGCCTCCCCCAGAAGGGACCAGACCACCGTCTGCGTGGTGGCGGACCCCCGGGACGTGGTGGCCATGGAGCGGTCCCGGGAGTACAACGGCCTCTACCATGTGCTCCACGGGGTCATCAGCCCCATGAACCACGTGGGGCCCGACGACCTGCGGATCAAGTCCCTGCTGGAGCGGGTGGGGAAGGGGGAGATCCGGGAGGTGATCATGGCCACCAACCCGGACACCGAGGGGGAGGCCACGGCCATGTACCTGGCCCGGCTGCTGCGGCCCTTCGGCGTGAAGGTCACCCGCCTGGCCTACGGCATCCCCGTGGGGGGCCACCTGGAGTTTGCCGACGACGCTACCCTCATGCGGGCCCTGGAGGGCCGCCGGGAGATCTGAGCCATCCGCTCTGCCGTCTATCCGCGGAAAAGCCTCGCAGAGTTCGCGCCCGCAGGCGCGAAGAAATGGAAATCCGTTTTCGCCCGCGACATGCGCGTGGGCGAAAACACTGCTCAGAGCGCAAACGTGCGAACCGGCCGCCTTTGGCGGCCGGTTCGTGCGCTGCGGCGCTCTGCACCTGACCCGGCGAAAAAGGCGCAGCCTTTTCCACCGGCCAAATATTATTTGGCCGGCTTGGCCGGCACGATCTCCAGCCAGTACCCGTCCGGGTCGCTGATGAAGTAGATGCCCATGCCGGGGTTCTCGTGGCAGATGCAGCCCATCTCCTGGTGCTTTTGGTGGGCGGCGTCCATGTCGTCGGTTTCAAAGGCCAGGTGGATCTCGTTGTCCCCCAGGTCGTAGGGCTCCGTCCGGTCCCGGAGCCAGGTGAGCTCCAGCTGGTGGGGCCGGCTGCCGTCGGACAGGTAGACCAGGGTGAAGCTGCCGTCGGCGGCCTCCTTCCGGCGGACCTCCCGGAGGCCCAGGGCCTCCTGATAAAAGGCCAGGGATTTCTCCAGATCCAGCACGTTCAGGTTGTTGTGGGCAAAGGAAAATGTCATAGGGATCCCCTCTCTCAAAAATTCTGGCTCCAGTATACCAAATCCCGTTCTCTTTCACAAGAAAATTTCCGGCGTGGCCTATATTTGTTCATAATTGGCCAGTATACTGGGGGGTAGAAAACAGGAAAGGAACCTGTGCATGGGTAATTTTTTCTATAAGGTCCGCTGCTCTCTGGAGCGGTTTATGTACGGCCGGAACGGCACCGACCAGCTGAATGTGGCCCTGCTGGTGCTGTATGTGATCCTGGCCCTGCTCCAGACGGTGGTGATCATGCTGGTCCCCTACCAGGCGGCCGGCGCGATCAGCACCCTGTGGAGCATCCTGCTGTGGGCGGTGGCCATCTTCCTGCTGTTCCGGATCTTCTCCCGGAACCTGGAGAAGCGGCGGCGGGAGAACCAGTGGTTTCTGGACTGGTGGGGCCCCCTCTCCCGGTCCTGGCGGGCCAGGCGGGCCCGGGGGCGGGACAGGAGCCACAAATATTTCCGCTGCCGCCAGTGCGGCATCTGGTGCCGGGTGCCCCGGGGGAAGGGCCGCATCGAGATCACCTGCCCCCGGTGCGGCGGGAAGATCAACGGCCGCAGCTGAGGCATATACTCCCTGTGAGAGGGGGGATTGTCTATGGGGGAGAGGCTCAGGAAGCTCTTGAGCGTGAAGAGCATCATCACCCTGGCGCTGACCGGGGTGTTCTCCTACCTGTCCGTCACCGGCATGGTGTCCGCCAGCGAGTTTATGACGGTTTTTACGGTGATCATCACCTTTTATTTCAGCACCCAGGCCGGCAGGGCCGGGGCGGACGAATAGGGAAGAAGCGAAAGGGGGTGCGCCTGGCGGCGCGCCCCCTTTTTCCGCCCCTACCGCAGCAGCATCAGAATGACGCCGTAGACGGCGCCGGCCACGGTGCCGTACACCAGCACCGGCCCCGCCACCAGGAACATCTTGGCCGCCATGCCGGTGACCATGCCCTCGGCCTTGAAGTCGATGGCCGGGGAGACCACCGCGTTGGCAAAGCCCGTCACCGGCACCAGGGTGCCCGCCCCGCCGAACCGGGCCAGCTTGTTGTAGAGGTTCAGGCCGGTGAAGAGGGCCGACAGGCCGATGAGGGAGATGGTGGTGACGAGGCTGGCGTCGGTCTGGGGGAGCCCCTGGGCGGCGGCCAGGGAATAGATGGCCTGGCCCAGGGTGCAGATGGCGCCGCCGATCAGAAAGGCCAGCAGGGTGTTTTTCACAATGGGGGATTTCTCGGCTTTCTGCATCACATAGGCGTTGTACTCCTGGTTGGACATGTCCAAAGTTCATCAGCTCCTTTTCCTGGCATAGTATCTGCCGTTTTGGGGAAACCATACCAGCGGATGAGCGCTTCCCCGGTTTTTTCCGGTGGCCGCCGGGGCTTTTGGCGCGGCGGCCCCGGCTCCGGAGAGGCGGCGGCCCCGGGATTTGCGGATCCAGGCTTGCCAAACGGAAAAAATCGGGTACAATGGGCAGGAGAGAGGTGATGGCATTGAAAGAGCAGCGGCGGCCCCTGGGGCTGTATCTCCATATCCCCTTTTGCCGGCACAAGTGCATCTACTGCGATTTTTACTCCCTGGCGGGCCGGGAGGAGGCGGAGGCGCGGTACATCAAGGCCCTGTGCCGCCATCTGGAGGAGGTCGCCCCCAGCGCGGCAAACCACCGGGTGGACACGGTGTATATCGGCGGCGGCACCCCCACGGTGCTGCCCACCCGGCTGCTGCTGGGTCTGCTGGACACGGTCCGCAGCCGCTACCGGCTGGACCGGGAGGGGGAGATCACCCTGGAGGCCAACCCGGAGAGCGCCCGGGACTGGCGCTCCCTCCGGGCCCTGCGGCGATGCGGGGTCAACCGGCTGAGCCTGGGGGTCCAGGCGGCGGACGACGGCCTGCTCAAAACCATCGGCCGGGTCCACACCTGGGCGGACGTGGAGGCGGCGGTGGCCGCCGCCCGGCGGGCGGGCATCCGCAATCTCTCCCTGGACCTGATCTACGGCCTGCCCGGCCAGAGCCTGGACCAGTGGAAGGACACCCTGGAGAAGGCCGCGGCCCTGGAGCCGGAGCACCTGAGCTGCTACGGGCTGAAGGTGGAGGAGGGGACGCCCCTGGCGGCCATGGCCGGGAGGATGGACCTGCCGGACGACGACTGCCAGGCGGACATGTACCTGTGGACCGTGGAGCGGCTGGAGCAGCTGGGCTACGGCCAGTATGAGATCTCCAACTTCGCCCGGCCGGGCTTCGCCTCCCGGCACAACACCAAGTACTGGACCCTCTCGGAGTACGCGGGCTTCGGCCCCGGGGCCCACTCGGACTTCGGGGAGGTGCGCTACGCCTACGGCCGGGACCTGGAGGGCTATATCCGGGGGGTGATGGACGGGACCCTCCGGGTGTCCGAGCGGGAGGAGCTGCCCCTGCGGGAGCGGGACACGGAGTATATCATGCTCTCCCTGCGCCTGGCCAGCGGCATCAGCCGCCGGACCTTCGAGTACCGCTTCCGCCGGCGCTTCGCCCCCCTGGAGGCGGAATTCATCCGCTACGAGGCCATGGGCCTGGCCCGGCGGACGGAACAGGGCTGGCGGCTGACGCCGGAGGGCTTCCTGGTGTCCAACACCATCATCGCCTCCCTGTGGGAGGCCCTGGGCCGGGATAAGCTCCGCCGGGCGGAGGCGGCGGAGCGGGGGGACTTCCGGGTGCTGCCCTGAGCCGGGCAAACATTCCAGCGTGATGGGAACTTTTTGGGGAGATTTTACCGGATTTTAACGGAATTTCTGTTGAAAAACGGCGGCTGTTCCGATATAATTGGCAGGACATCATATTGCCCTTTGCCCGGCAGAGCCCGGGAAAGGCGGCGCGGGCGGGCGGACTCTATCCGCCGGGCCCGCGGGGAGGAGAAAGATGACGGACTATACCTTTACCCAAAACCGGGAGCTGTCCTGGCTGGCCTTCAACGACCGGGTGCTCTCTGAGGCCACGGATGAAACCGTGCCCCTGCTGGAGCGGATGAAATTCGTGTCCATTTTCACCAGCAACCTGGACGAGTTTTTCATGATCCGGGTGGGGAGCCTCTTTGACATGATGAACGTCCAGCCCGACAGCCGGGACCAGCGCTCCGGCTGGACGGCGGCGGAGCAGCTGGAGGCCATCTACACCGCCGTGCGGCCCCTGTACCGCAAGCGGGAGGCCATCTGCGCCGCCCTGGAGCGGCAGCTGCGGCTCCACGGGATCTGCCGCCTGAGCTACGGGGAGCTGGAGGCCTCGGAGCAGAAGTTCTGCGTCCAGTACTTCAAGAGCTCCGTGGAGCCCATCCTGTCCCCCCAGATCGTGGACACCCACCACCCCTTCCCCCATCTGCGCAACAAGGTGCTCCACGTGGGGGCCTGGGTCAAGTACAAGAACCGGGACGTGTTCGCGGTGATCCCCCTGCCGGAGGCCCTGCCGCCGGTGCTGTTCCTGCCCGGCGGGGAGCTGCGGTACATCCACATGGAGGAGCTGCTGCTGGCCTTTGTGGAGCAGATCTTCCCCAACTACACCGTGCGGGAGAAGGTGATCTTCTGCGTCACCCGGAACGCGGACATCAACCCCGTGGACGAGGCCTACGACACGGACAGCGACGAGATGGGCAAGCGGGATCTGGAGGATTTTCGCAAGAAGATGAAGAAGGCTCTCAAGCAGCGCATGCGCCTGGCCCCGGTGCGCCTGGAGCTGTCCCAGCCCATCAGCACCGCCTTTGCCGACTACCTGAAGGAGCGCCTGCCGGTGACGGACCGGCAGATCCTGGTCACCTCCGCGCCCCTGCAGCTGGGCTACGTGTTCTCCCTGGCATCCAAGCTGCCGGAGATGAAGCGCAAGGCCCTGACCTACCCGCCCTTCACCCCCTGCATCCCCGGGGAGCTGCGCCAGGGGGAGAGCGTGCTCCGGCAGGTGCTGCGGAAGGACCGGCTCCTGTCCTACCCCTTTGAGAGCATGACCCCCTTCCTGAACCTGGTGCGGGAGGCGGCGGAGGACCCGGCGGTGGTGTCCATCAAGATCACCATTTACCGCCTGGCCAGCAAGGCCAAGCTGGTGGACTACCTGTGCTCCGCGGCGGAGCGGGGCAAGGACGTGACGGTGCTCATCGAGCTGCGGGCCCGGTTTGACGAGCAGAACAACATCGACTGGTCCGAGCGGCTGGAGGACGCGGGGTGCACGGTGCTCTACGGCTTTGAGGGCTACAAGGTCCACTCCAAGATCTGCCTCATCACCCGCCAGGAGCACGGGAAGGTCCACTACATCACCCAGGTGGGCACCGGCAACTACAACGAGAAGACCGCCGAGCAGTACACGGACGTGCATCTGCTCACCGCCGACCAGCGGATCGGGGAGGACGCGGCGGAGTTCTTCAAGAACATGTCCATCGGCAACCTGGAGGGGCAGTACAAGCACCTGCTGGTGGCGCCGGTGTCCCTGAAGAGCACCATCATCCAGAAGATCGACCAGGAGATCGCCAAGCGGGACCAGGGCCGCATCACCATCAAGATCAACTCCATCACCGACGTGGACCTGATCGAGAAGCTCAAGCAGGCCTCCTGCGCCGGCGTCCGGATCCGGATGATCGTCCGGGGCATCTGCTGCATCCTGCCCGGCGTGCCGGGGAAGACGGAGAACCTCCACATCCGCAGCATCGTGGGCCGCTACCTGGAGCACTCCCGGATCTACTGCTTTGGCGCGGGCAGCGCCGAGAGCATGTACATATCCTCCGCGGATTTCATGACCCGGAACACCCAGCGCCGGGTGGAGGTGGCCTGCCCCATCTTCGACCCGGACGTGCGGAAAAAGCTCCACCGGATCCTGGACGCCTGCCTGGCGGACAACACCAAGGCCCGGGAGCTCCTCAGCGACGGCACCTACCGCCTGCCCGAGCGCTCCGGAGCGCCGGTGGACAGCCAGCAGCTGCTGATGGACCAGGCGGTGGAGGACCAGGAGGCCCCGGCGGAGCCGGCGGAGCAGCCCCGGCAGGGCCTGCTGCGCCGCCTGCTGGGGAAGCTCTCCGGCCGGAAGTAAGCTTCTCAGAAAAAGCAGAACAGAAACGCGCCTCCCGGAAGCGATCCGCTTCCGGG
>CAJFVK010000058.1:0-8148 GCA_904420435.1 uncultured Oscillospiraceae bacterium | reverse complement strand
CCGCTTCCGGGAGGCGCGTCTGGCTGCGGAAAAAGACTGCGTCTTTTTCGCAGCCTTAAATGCCGTACTTTTCCCACCGCTCCGCAGTGGGAAAGTCCCCGCTGCGCGGGCCGCACGCCCTGCGCGGCAGGGCTTTGCGGGGCATTGGATTGAATGCGAGGCGGGCTTCGCCCCCTCGAGCTCCCCCTGTCCTGCTGCCCTGTGCAGCTTTTTCCTTCGGAAGGAAGTTCCTCGACACGCCAACGCGCCGCCCATTTGGGAGGCGCGTCTTTTTTCCGGGGAAATCCGCCGGAGGGTTCCGGAAAATGGGGCCGGTCAGCCGGCCCGGCGGGACCTGGGGGAGAGGAGGAGCCCCAGAAGGAGCCCCGCCGCTGCGGGCAGCAGCCAGCCCAGCCCCAGGTCCGCCAGGGGGATGGGGTCCAGCAGGGCCCCCAGGCCGGGGAGGAGGCCCGCCCCCTGCAGGGCGGCGGCCACGCTCTCCAGGCAGGTGAGCCCCACCGCCAGGGGGTAGACCAGCCGCCGCTCCGCCAGCCTCTCCCCGGCCAGGGACAGGAGGATCAGCACCAGGGCCGGGGGATAGATGGCGTTGAGGATGGGGGTGGAGAGGCGCAGGATGCCCGTAAGGCCGATGTTGGAGATCACCATGCTCAAAAGGGCGAAGAAGACCACCCAGGCCCGGTAGGAGAGCCGGGGGAGGAGCCGGTGGAAGTAGTCGCTGCAGCTGGAGAGCAGGCCGATGCAGGTGTTCAGGCAGGCGATCAGAAAGATAGCCGCCAGCAGGACGCTCCCCGGCGGGCCGAAGAGGGCGTCCGCCAGGCGGGTCAGCACCTGGGCGCCGTTGGCGGCGCCGGGGAAGGCGGCGCCGGACAGGGCCCCCACGTGGGCCAGCATGGCGTAGACCGCCAGCAGCACCGCCCCGGCGATCCATCCGGCCCGGACGGTGCCCCGGACCACCCGGCGCTCCTCCGTAACGCCCCGGCTCCGGATGTTCAGGGCGATGATGGCGCCGAAGTTCAGGGCGGCGATGGTGTCCATGGTGTTGTAGCCCCCCAGAAAGCCCTGGATGGCCGGCGCGGACTGGTAGGCCGCCTCCGGCGAACCGTAGCCGCCGGCCACCGGGCGGAGGACGCAGCCCAGAAAGAGCGCCGCGATCAGGGCGATCAGGATGGGGCAGAGGATTTTCCCCAGCCGGTCCGTCAGCTTCTCCGGCCGCAGGGCGACGGCCACGGCCAGGGCGAAGAAGGCCAGGGAGTAGAGGGCCTGGAGCAGAGGGCTGGCGCCCCCCAGCAGGGGCGCCGCCATCTCAAAGGAGGTGCTGGCCGTCCGGGGGATGGCCAGGCCCGGGCCGATGGACAGGTAGATCAGGATGGTGAACACCGAGGCGAAGGCCGGGTGGACCCGGCCGGCCAGCTGCCCCAGCCCCCCGCAGCGGGCCACGGCGATGACCCCCAGGATGGGAAAGCCGATGGCGCTGAGGCAGAAGCCCGCCATGGCGTACCAGGTGCCGCTCCCCGCCTGGGCGCCCAGAAAGGGCGGAAAGATCAGGTTTCCCGCCCCGAAAAACATGGAAAACAGAGTGAACCCCACCAGCAGCAGATCCCTGCCCCGCAGCTCCCTCATGGCACGCCTCCTCTCCCTGATCCGCCCCGGCCGGCGGACGGCAAACCGTCTGTCCGCCGGAGGGCCCCGGCGGAGTGTGTAAGGACAGTATAGAGGAATTATGCCCCGCCGTCAACGGCGGAGCGGACAAAGGGGCGGAGAGAAAAAGAGGCCGGGAACGCCGCGCGGGAAAATTGCGGCGTCCCCGGCCTGTATGCCGCGGGAGGGGAATTGGAGGAAACCCGTCCCGGGGGCAGGCGGTATGGATGCGGGGGAAAAGACGGCGGTCAGGCGCCCAGGTAGGCCTTTTTCACGTTGCCGTCGTTCTTGATGTCCCGGGCGTCGCCGGACATGGTGATCTTCCCGGTCTCCATCACATAGGCCCGGTCGGCGATGGTCAGGGCCATGTTGGCGTTCTGCTCCACCAGGAGGATGGTGACCCCCTCCTCCCGCAGCTCCTTGATGATGGAGAAGATGTCCCGGACGATGATGGGGGCCAGGCCCATGGAGGGCTCGTCGAAGAGGACCATTTTGCCGCCGGTCATCAGGGCCCGGGCGATGGCCAGCATCTGCTGCTCGCCGCCGGAGAGGGTGCCCCCCAGCTGGTGCTCCCGCTCCTTCAGGCGGGGGAACAGGGTGTAGGCCCGCTCCAGGTTCTTCTTGACCTGGGCGCTGTTGGAGGAGGTGTAGGCCCCCATGTACAGGTTCTCGCTGACCGTCATATCGTAGAAGATCCGGCGGCCCTCCGGCACGTGGCACAGGCCCATTTTGACAATGTTGTGGGCCCGCTGGTTGCTGATCTCCTGGCCCATGAACTTGATGGACGTCTCCGGGGAGGTCTTGTTCAGGCCGGAGATGGCCCGCAGGGTGCTGGTCTTGCCGGCGCCGTTGGCGCCGATCAGGGTGACGATCTCCCCCTCCTTCACGGAGAAGGAGATGTCGTCCACGCCGCGGATGGCGCCGTACTGCACCGTCAGGTGGGATACCTCTAGCATACCTCCTCTTCCTCCTCTCCAAGATAGGCCTCGATGACCTTGGGGTCGTTCTGGATCTCCTCAGGGAGCCCCTCGGCGATGGTCTGGCCGAAGTCCAGGACCTTGATCCGGTCGGCGATGGCCATGACCATGTTCATGTGGTGCTCGATCAGGATGATGGCCAGGGAGAACTTCTCCCGGATCTGGCGGATCAGGGCCACCAGCTCCTCCACCTCCTTGGGGTTCATGCCGGCGGCGGGCTCGTCCAGGCAGAGGATCTTGGGCTGGGTGGCCAGGGCCCGGGCGATCTCCAGGCGGCGCTGCTCGCCGTAGGGGAGGTTCTTGGCCTGGTAGTCGGCCTTGTCCTCCATCTCAAAAAACCGCAGCAGCTCCATGGCCCGCTCCCGGAAGGACTGCTCCTGGGCCTTGAACTTTTTGGTCCGGAGGAAGGCGTCCAGCAGGGAGTACTTGGCCTGCAGCTCCATGGCGATGGTCAGGTTCTCCAGCACGCTCACCGAGCCGAACAGGCGGATGTTCTGAAAGGTCCGGGCGATGCCGTGGGCGGTGAACTCGTGGGGGGACTTGCCGTTGAGGAGCTCCCCCTCCAGGGTGATGGTGCCGTGGCTGGGCCGGTAGATGCCGGTGAGCATGTTGAAGGTTGTGGTTTTTCCGGCGCCGTTGGGGCCGATCACCGACACCAGCTCCCCCATCTCCAGCTCCAGGCTGAAGTTCTGCACGGCCTTCAGACCGCCGAACTCAATGGAAATATTGTCAACAGACAGAAGAGACATGGTTACTGATCCCCCTTTCCCGCGGCCGGCGCGCGCTCGGCCTTCCGCCGGCGGTAGGCCAGTTTCTGGAACAGGCTGGAGAGAATGCCGGAGTTCTCCGCCTTCATGTGAATGTTCTCCGGCTCGCCGTAGCGCATGAAGCCGAACTCGTGCTTGCCGAAGATGCCCTTGGGCCGGTTGATCATAATGAGCACCAGGGACAGGGAGTAGATCACCAGACGCCACTCGCCCAGGCTCCGCAGCACCTCCGGCAGGAAGGAGAACACCGTGGCCCCCAGCAGGGCGCTGCTGAAGCTGCCCACGCCGCCGGCGTACAGGTAGAGCACCATGTCGGTGGACTTGATCTGGTTGAAGGTGTCGGGGTTGATGAAGGTCATCATGTGGGCGTAGAGCCCGCCGCCCACGCCGGCGATGAAGGCGGAGAGGACGAAGGCCAGGACCTTGATCCGGGTGGTGTTGATGCCCATGGTCTCCCCGGCCAGCTCGTTTTCCCGGACGGCGATGCAGGAGCGGCCGAACCGGGAGTTGGTGAAGTTCCGGAGGACCAGCATGACGATCACCACGGAGATGAACACCATGGGGAGGGTGGAGAGCTTGGGGATGGTGTTCAGGCCCATGGCCCGGCCGGCGGGGGGGATGACGCGCCAGGCCACCCGGATGATCTCCGAGAAGCCCAGGGTGATGATGGCCAGGTAGTCGCCCCGCAGGCGCAGGGAGGGGATGCCGATGAGAAGGCCGATCAGGCTGGCAGCCGCCCCGCCGATCAGAAGGGAGATGATGAAGAACAGGTAGGAGGAGAAGCCGCTGGTCATGAAGCCGTCGAACACCAGCTTGGTGCACATGGCGGAAACGTAGGCGCCGATGGACATGAAGCCCGCCTGGCCCAGGCAGGACTGGCCGGTGATGCCGTTGATCAGGTTCAGGCTCATGGCCACGATGCCGTTGATGCCGGAGAGGAGGATGATGGTCTGCCAGTAGGTGTTGATGAGATCCAGCTGGAAGGCCGCCATCAGCACCAGGAAGAGCACCGGGATCATCACATAGCTGAAGTAGGACTTCCCGTTGCGGTAGAAGAGCTTCTTGATCTGCTGCATACCGTCACCCCCTTAGACCTTCTCCGTGGTGAGCTTGCCGAAGAGGCCGGCGGGCTTCACCAGGAGGATGATGATCAGGAACAGGTAGAACACGCCGAAGCCCACATCCGCGTTGATGCTGGTGGCGTAGATCTCGATGACGCCCATCAGGATGCCGCCCACCATGGCGCCCTTGATGTTGCCGATGCCGCCGATGACCGCAGCGATAAAGGCCTTGTTGCCCAGGAAGGAGCCGATGCTCACCTCCAGGGTGGGGTACATGATGCCGTAGAACACGCCGCCCACGCCGGCCAGGCAGCCGCCGATGAAGAAGGTGATGGTGATGACCCGGTTGATGTCCACGCCCATGAGGGCGGAGGCGTCCCGGTCCAGGGCCACGGCCCGCATGGCCCGGCCGATCTTGGTCTTGCCCACGATGTAGCTCAGCAGGAGCAGCAGGATGGTGGCCAGGACGATCATGAAGATCTGCACGGTGGTGACGGTGATGCCGGCCACCTCAAAGGGGCGGCTCTCCAGCAGGGTGGGGAAGGGCTTGGGGATGGGCCCGATGAAGGGGAGGGCCCGGCTCAGGTTCTGGATAAAGGTGGACACGCCCAGGGCGGTGATCAGGGCGGTGAACTTGGGCTGGTCCCGCATGGGCTTGAAGGCCAGCAGGTCCGCGGTCACCGCGATGATGCCGGAGGCCAGCATGGCCCCCAGGATGCAGGCCACCAGCCCGGCGCCGTTGAGCAGGCTGATGAAGAAGGCGGTGTAGGCGCCCAGCATCAGAAAATCGCCGTGGGCGGAGTTGATCAGGCGCACAATGCCGTACACCATGGTATATCCCAGGGCCACCAGGGCGTAGACGGCGCCCAGCTGCAGTCCGTAGATCAGAAGTTGGATAAGCTGCGACATGGTTTCACATCCTTTTCTAGGCGCCGCGGCCCTCCCCGGGCGAAGACGCCCCCGCCGGAGAAGCCGCGGACAGTGTTGAAAGCGTGTCCGCCCCTCCCGGGGACCGGAATGTCAGGGGATTCCGGCCTCCGGGAGGGGCGGCGCGGGCCTGCCCGGCTGGGCGGGCCCGGCCTTCCCCCCGAAGGTGAAAGGGTGTCGGTGAAACAGGCGGATCAGCTGATCGTCTGGATAAAGACGGGGGTCCCGTTCTCGTAGGTCAGCACGTTGCCGGTGACCTGGGGATCCCGGTTCTCGTCGAACACCAGGTGGCCGCTGGGCAGGTCGATGTCCGTGGCGGCGATGGCGTCCCGGAGGGCCTCCGGGTCGTCCAGAGTGCCGCAGCGCTCCAGAGCGTCGGCAATGATCATCATGGCGTTGTAGCTCATGGTGCTCTGGTTGTTGGGCAGGTTGTCATAGGCCTCCTGGAAGGCGGCCACGTACTCCACGGCCAGAGGATCCTGGCTCTGGGGAGAGAAGGTGGAGATGAAGTAGCTGCCCTCGATGTTGTCCGCGCCGGCCAGCTCCGGCAGCAGCTCGCTGTCCCAGGAGGCGGCGCCCAGCAGCATCTCGTCCATGCCCAGCTCCTTGATCTGCTGGATGGGCAGGGGGATCTCGGCGGCCTGGGCCTCGATGAAGATGAACTCGCCGTCAAACTCATCAATCGCGGTGAGCTGGGCCTTGAAGTCCTTCACGTCCGCGCCGGCGTAGGCCTGGGTCATCACCTCGCCGCCCATCTCTTCAAAGGACTCCACAAACACGTCCTTGATGCTGGTGGAATAGTCATCGGCGTTGTTGAAGAGAACCGCGCCCTTGCGCAGACCCAGCAGCTCATAGGCCATCTTGGCGGCCAGGTAGCCCTGGTAGGGGTCGATCCAGCAGGAGCGGAATACGTACTCGCCGCCCACCTGGGTCACATCGGCGGCGGTGGCGGTGGTGGCAACCACGGGGACCTTGGCCTCGGTGGCCAGGGGGCCGGCGGCCTTGGTGGTGCCGGAGGAGTTGGTGCCGATAATGGCGGTGACCTTGTCATCGCCGATGAGCTTGTTGAAGGCGTTGATGGTGACGTCCGTCTTGCCCTCGTTGTCCTGGACCACCAGCTCCACGGTGTACTTCTCACCGCCGATGTCCAGGCCGCCGGCGTCATTGATCTGCTGGATGGCCAGGTCCACGCCCTGCTTGGAGTAGGTGCCGGAGGCGGCCATGGAGCCGGTCATGGGCTGGCAGAGGCCGATCTTGATGACCTTCTCACCGTCATCGCCGCCTCCGCCGCCGCAGGCGGTGACAGAGAAAACCATTGCCAGTGCGAGTAAAAGGGCCAAAAACTTTTTCATCGATATTTCCTCCTAAATTTTTATCTCAAGCGGACTCTCCCGCTGTAAGATCCCGGTTTCAGCGGCGGTGCTGGGCGGCGTACGCGCAGATCAGCCGGCCCATCTCGGGGATTTTCTCGGAGATATCCTCCAGGGAGCTGGTGGAGAAGTTCAGGCGGATGGTGTTGCGGCCGGAGCCGTCGGGGTAGAAGAAGGAGCCGGGCACGTAGGCGATGTTCTGTTCAAAGACGTAGTCGAACATCTCCATGGCGTCCATCTCCTGGGGCAGCTCCACCCACAGGAACATGCCGCCCTTGGGCTCCACCACGGTGCACCCCTCCGGGAAGGAGGCGCGGATGCCCTCCACCATCTTGGCCGCGCGCACCCGGTAGGTCTCGCGGATCCGGCTCAGGTGGGCGTCAAAGTCGCACTCGGTGAAGAACCGGTCCACCTGCCGCTGGGCGATGTTGTTGACCTGCAGGTCGTCGATCATCTTCACATAGACCATCTTCTGGACGAAGTCCGCCGGCCCCACGATCCAGCCCACCCGGAGGCCGGGGGCGATGATCTTGGAAACGGAGCCCATGTAGACCACGTTGTCCTGGGTGTCAAAGCTCTTGACGGCGGGCATCACCGTGCCGTCAAAGCCCAGGAGGGAGTAGGGGGCGTCCTCCAGCACCAGGGTGTTGTACTGCTGGGCCAGGGCCACCAGGCGCCTGCGCTTCTCCAGGGACATGACCCGGGCGGAGGGGTTCTGGAAATCGGGGATCACATAGATCAGCCGCACGGGCCTCTCCCTGAGGACAGACTCCACGGCGTCCAGATCCATCCCGTCCTCCTCCATGGGGATGCCCACCACGTTGCGGGTGTAGCTGCGGAAGATGTCCAGGGAGCCGGTGTAGCAGGGGGCCTCCACCAGCACCGTGTCCTCCGCCGTTACCAGGGCCCGGCAGATGGAGTTCAGGGCCTGGGCGGAGCCGGAGAAGGGGAGAATGTTTTCTGGCTTGGCGTCGTTGACCTGGAAGCGCTTCATGAACTCGGCCAGGGTGCCGCGCAGCTTTCCGTAGCCGCTGGAGGGGGCGTACTGGATGCACTGGCCGCCCTCCTCCTCAAAGATCTTGTCGGTCAGCCGCCGCAGGTCCTCCACGGGGAAGAGCTCCGGGGCGGGCTTCCCGCCGGCGAAGGACACCACGGGGATGCCGGCGGCGGCCTTGGCGTCGATCTTCATGGTGACGGCCCGGATGGCGGAGGGCCCTAAGCTGTCGATAAAGCTGCCGGTGATTTTCATGACTGTTCGTTCCTTTCTGCTCCCAAACTCTGATTTCTCGCTGAACCCTGCCGGAGCTGGCTCCGGCGGCGGGGGAGTCCGTGCCTGGAAAACGCGCCCCTTCGCCGCCGGAGGAAACCCTCCAGCCGCAAAATTTGTTGGGCCACGTGGCCCAACACG
>CAJFVK010000057.1 GCA_904420435.1 uncultured Oscillospiraceae bacterium | reverse complement strand
ACTACTACATCCCCTGGGACTGCATCCGGCAGATCGGGGATGACATCATCCTGATCGACAAGCCCTTTCAGCGCCGGGAGCCCTACCGGGGCGGCCGGGCCAGAGGGCGCTGCCGGCTCTGATGGCCGTCCGCCGGCGCGGAAAAGCCGCCCGCTTTTGTAAGCGGGCGGCTTTTTGCCGGTCCGGCGGGGAAAAAGACAAATTTCTTCCAAATTCATCTTGCTTTTTCAAAAGCCCTGTGGTATTATATTTCAGCATTACGCACAGCCTTGGATACCCGGAGGGTGCTCCGCCGCGGCGGGGTTGGCCGGGATGGGAAGAGGCTGGAGGTAAGAAACTGAAATTTTGGAGGAAAGCACAACTATGGCAAACAACGTCGTATCCATGAAGCAGCTGCTGGAAGCCGGTGTCCATTTCGGCCACCAGACCCGCCGCTGGAACCCCAAGATGGCTCCCTATATCTACACCGAGCGCAACGGGATCTATATCATCGACCTGCAGAAGACGGTGAAGAAGCTGGAGGAGGCCTACAACTTCGTCCGTGAGCTGGCGGAGAGCGGCCAGTCCCTGCTGTTTGTGGGCACCAAGAAGCAGGCCCAGGAGGCCATCCGGGAGGAGGCCACCCGCTGCGGCCAGTTCTATGTGAACGCCCGGTGGCTGGGCGGCATGATGACCAACTTCAAGACCATGCGCACCCGTGTGGACCGTCTGGCCCAGTTGAAGAAGATGCAGGAGGACGGCACCTTCGACATGCTGCCCAAGAAGGAAGTCATCAAGCTCATGGGCGAGATTGCCAAGCTGGAGAAATACCTGGGCGGCGTGAAGGAGATGAAGAAGCTGCCCGGTGCCCTGTTCATCGTGGATACCCGCAAGGAGCGCAACGCCATCGCCGAGGCCCACAAGCTGAACATCCCCGTGGTGGCCATCGCCGACACCAACTGCGACCCCGACGAGATCGACTACCCCATCCCCGGCAACGATGACGCCATCCGCGCCATCAAGCTGATCGCCTCCATTATGGCCAACGCCATGATCGAGGGTAAGCAGGGCGAGCAGAACCAGGAGGCCGAGGCCGCTGCTGAGGCGGAAGAGGCCGCTGCCGAGTAAGAATACGGCTTTTGGCAAACCCTATGGGGCGGGCAGGTCCCGCCCCTTTTTATGATGAATAGATGAATACTAGAGATTCTATGGAGGAAAGTAAAGATGGCTTTTACTGCTGCTGATGTAAAAAACCTGCGGGAAATGACCGGCGTGGGCATGATGGACTGCAAGAAGGCCCTCACCGAGGCTGACGGCAACATGGACAAGGCTGTGGAGATCCTGCGGGAGAAGGGTCTGGCCGCTTCCGCCAAGAAGGCCGGCCGCATCGCCGCCGAGGGTATGGCTTACGCCGCTGTGATCGACGGCGTGGGCGTGGTGGTCGAGGTGAACGCCGAGACCGACTTTGTGGGCAAGAACGAGAAGTTTGTGGAGTTCGTCAAGGGCGTGGCTGCCGCCGTGGCCGCCAACAAGCCCGCTGACCTGGATGCCCTGATGGCCTGCAAGTACAACGGCACCGACCTGACCGTGCTCCAGCAGCAGCAGGAGATGGTGCTGGTGATCGGCGAGAACATCAAGGTCCGCCGCTTCGCCTTCTTCACCGACGGTGTTTCCGTTCCCTATGTCCACGCCGGCGGCAAGATCGGCGTGCTGGTGAACCTGGAGGTTTCCGGCGGCATCGACGCCACCGAGATCGGCAAGGACGTGGCCATGCAGATCGCCGCCCTGAACCCCCGCTTCTGGGACAAGTCCCAGGTCACCCAGGATGTGCTGGATGAGGAGAAGAAGATCATGCTGGCCCAGATGGCCAACGATCCCAAGATGGCCAGCAAGCCCGACAAGGTCAAGGAGAACATCGTGGCCGGCAAGCTCAACAAGTTCTACGCGGAGAACTGCCTGCTCCAGCAGGAGTTCGTCAAGGACAACTCCATGACCGTGGAGAAGTATATCGAGTCCTCCGCCAAGGCCCTGGGCGGCACCGTCACCTTTAAGAACGCCGTCCGCTTCGAGAAGGGCGAGGGCATCGAGAAGAAGGAGGAGAACTTCGCCGCGGAGATCGCCTCCATGCTGAAGTAAGAGGACTTTTTGACGCCGTCCCACCGAAAACGGCAGGATTGTCCCGCATAAAGCGAACAGAGAGGGCCCGAGGCATCCCAGCATGCCTCGGGCCCTTTGCAGACCGGGAAAACCATTTTTATCGCTTCTTTTCTTTTAAGCGATAAAGAAGTGAAGTGATGTGAAAAGTATTGACAAACTGTGAACGGCTGATAAAATAGATGGTAGCTTTTACCAAGCTGAAATATTTAGGAGGATTTGTATGAAAAGAGCAATCAGCATCCTGCTGGCAGCGCTCATGCTGCTGGCGCTCACCGCCTGCGGTGGGACTACCCCGAATTCCAACAACCAAGGTGGCGGCGACGGTTCCGACTCCGCCGGCGACACCTTCAAGATCGGCATCGTCACCGGCACCGTTTCCCAGTCCGAGGACGACCGCCGCGGCGCCGAGGCATTTCAGGAGATGTACGGCGAGGACCGCGTCGTCCTGGCCACCTACCCCGACAACTTCACTGAGGAAGTGGAAACCACCATCCAGCGTATCGCGGGCCTTGCCGACGACCCCGACATCAAGGCCATCGTCGTCAACCAGGCCGTGCCCGGCACCACCGAGGCTTTCCGCCAGATCAAGGAGCGCCGGCCCGACATCCTGTGCATCGCCGGCGAGTCCCATGAGGACCTGCCTGTGATCAGCGCCGCCGCCGACCTGGTCTGCAACAACGACTTCGTGGCCCGCGGCTACCTGATCATCCGCACTGCCCACGAGCTGGGCTGCACCGACTTCGTGCACATCTCATTCCCCCGCCACATGGCCTATGAAACCATGAGCCGCCGTGTGGCCGTCATGCAGAAGGCCTGTGAGGAGTTCGGCATGACCTTCCATCAGGAGACCGCTCCCGACCCCACCTCTGACGTCGGCATCCCCGGCGCTCAGGCCTATATCCTGGAGAACGTGCCTCTGTGGGTGGACAAGTACGGCACCCAGACCGCTTACTTCTGCACCAACGACGCGCACACCGAGCCCCTGCTGAAGCAGCTGTTCGAGTACGGCGGCTACTTCATCGAGGCCGACCTGCCCTCCCCGCTGATGGGCTATCCCGGCGCCCTGGGCCTTGACCTGACCGAGGAGGCCGGTGACTTTGAGGCCATCCTGGCCAAGGTGGAGGACGCCGTGGTCGAGGCCGGCGGCGCCGGCCGGTTCGGCACCTGGGCCTACTCCTACGGTTACACCACCTCCGCCGGCCTGGCCCAGCACGCCATGAACGTCCTCAACGGCGAGAGCGAGCTGACTGATATGGACGATATCGCCAAGGCCTACGAGGTCTTCTCCCCCGGCGCTGAGTGGAACGGCTCCGGCTACACGGACGCCACCACCGGTGTGAAGTCTGACAACATCTTCCTGGTGTATCAGGACACCTATATTATGGGCGATCCCGGCTACTACATGGGCTCCACCGACGTGGAGGTGCCTGAGGAGTACTTCACCACCGCCTAAAATATTTCTCCAACGCTTCATCGAAAAAACAGCAGGGGGAGGAATTCCCCCTGCTGTTTTCCAAGCAGGAGAAAGGTAAGGAATTTGCTATGGAAAATCACAACGCACCGCTACTGGAGATGCGGAACATCAAAAAGGACTTCTTTGGCAACCAGGTCCTCACCGACATCAACCTCACCCTTCAGCCCGGTGAGGTCTTGGGCCTTGTGGGGGAAAACGGCGCGGGCAAGAGCACGCTGATGAAGATCCTCTTCGGCATGGACGTGATCCGGGAGACCGGCGGCTACGAGGGGGAGATCCTGCTCAACGGGCAGCCGGTGAAGTTCAACTCCCCCTTTGACGCCCTGGTGGCAGGCATCGGCATGGTCCACCAGGAGTTCTCCCTGATCCCCGGCTTTACCGCCGCTGAGAACATTCTCCTCAACCGGGAGCCCACCAAAAAGGGCATCGCGGCCGAGGCCTTCGGCCCCCGGCTGAACACCCTGGACTATAAGGAGATCAACCGGCGGGCGGAGGCGGCCATCGACAAGATGGGCGTCAAGATCAGCGCCGACATGACCATCAGCGACATGCCCGTCGGCCACAAGCAGTTTACCGAGATCGCCCGGGAGCTGAGCAAGGAGCAGCTGCGCCTGCTGATCCTGGACGAGCCCACCGCGGTGCTCACGGAGAAGGAGGCCGAGTCCCTGCTCCAGTCCATCCGCAGCATGGCGGCCCAGGGGATCTCGGTGATCTTCATCACCCACCGGCTCCACGAGATCCTGGCCGTCTGCGACAAGGTGGTCGTCATGCGGGACGGCTACGTGGTGAAGGAGAGCCCGGCCAAGGAGATCGACGTGCCCCAGATCACCAAGTGGATGGTGGGGCGGGAGGTGGCGGCCGGGTCCGCCGCCGAGGTGCGGGACCTGTCCGGCGCCCGGACCATCCTCTCCGTCCGCAAGCTGTGGGTGGACATGCCCGGCGAAACGGTGCGCAACGTCAACCTGGACGTCAGGGAGGGGGAGATCCTGGGCATCGGCGGCCTGGCCGGCCAGGGCAAGCTGGGCATCCCCAACGGGATTATGGGCCTCTATGAGGCGGGCGGGACCGTGGAATTCGACGGCAAGCCCATCCCCCTGAACAGCCCAAGAAAGTGTCTGGACGCGTCCCTTGCCTTCGTTTCCGAGGACCGGCGGGGCGTTGGCCTGCTGCTGGACGAGTCCCTGGAGTGGAACGTGGCTTTCTCCGCCATGCAGATCCAGAACAAGTTCTTGTATGACTTCGGCCTGTTCAAGTGGCGCAACGAGAGCGCCATCCGGTCTGTTACCAACAAATATATCAGCGATCTGCAGATCAAGTGCACCGGCTCCAAGCAGAAGGCTAAGGAGCTGTCCGGCGGCAACCAGCAGAAGGTGTGCCTGGCCAAGGCATTCGCCCTGGAGCCAAAGTTCCTGTTCGTATCCGAGCCCACCCGGGGCATCGACGTGGGCGCCAAAGCGCTGGTGCTGGAGGCGCTCAAGCGGTTCAACCGGGAGAACGGGGTTACGGTGGTGGTCATCTCCTCCGAGCTGGAGGAGCTGCGCCAGACCTGCGACCGCATCGCCATCGTTTCAGGCGGGAAGATCGCCGGCATCCTGCCGGCCAGCGAGCCCTCTGAGGCCTTCGGCGCTCTGATGGTCAGCCAGGTGATATAAGGAGGGCATCATGGGCAAGACATTGGAAAATCAAAACCGCCTCCTGGGCTATGTACGCAGCTTCGGGACGCCCCGGCTGATCATCACCGGGTTTGTCCTGCTGCTGTTCATCACGGCCCCCATCGTGGGGGTGGACCTGACGATGCAGATCGGCAACGTGATCAACCGCTTCAGCTGGAACGCTGTTCTGGTGCTGGCGCTGGTTCCCATGATTCAGTCGGGCTGCAGCCTGAACTTCGGTATTCCCCTGGGTATCCTGGCCGGCCTGCTGGGGGGCACCCTGTCCATCCAGCTGGGCTTTGAGCGGTTTGGGGTGATGGGCTGCTTCTTCGCGGCCATCCTGCTGGCCACCCCCTTCGCCGTGCTGGCCGGCGGCGGCTACGGCTGGCTGCTCAACAAGATCAAGGGCGGCGAGATGATGATCGCCACCTACGTGGGCCTGTCGGCCATCGCATTTATGTGCATGATGTGGCTGCTGCTGCCCTATACCAGCCCCACCATGGTGTGGGGCCTGTCCGGCGAGGGCCTGCGGACCACCATCTCCCTGGACGGTTTCTACGGCGAGGCACTGGCCGGTTTCCTGGCCATTCCCATCGACCCGGAGAACGGGCTGTATTTCCCCACCGGGAGCATCCTGTTCTTCGCTCTGCTGGCCTTTGGCATCTGGGCATTTTTCCGCTCCAAGACGGGCACTGCCATGACGGCCGCAGGCTCCAATCCCCAGTTTGCCCGGGCCTCCGGCATCAACGTGGACCGGATGCGCCTGCTGTCGGTGATCATGTCCACCTGGCTGGGCGCGGTGGGCATCCTGGTCTACCAGCAGGGCTTCGGCTTCATGCAGCTGTATATGGCCCCCAATAATATGACCCTGCCCACGGTGTCCGCCATCCTCATCGGCGGCGCCGCGGTGAAGAAGGCGTCGATTCCCAACGTCATCATCGGGACCATCCTCTACCAGAGCATCGTCACCATGACGCCCACGGTGGCGACAGCCATCATCCAGACGGATATCAGCGAGGTCATCCGCATGATCGTTTCCAACGGCATGATCCTCTATGCACTGACTAGAGATATGAAGGGGGAGGGCTCAAGATGAAGAAAAAACAGCGCGGAACATTCAACTTGGGCAGACTGCTGCAGAACAATATCGTGCCCATCATGTTCCTGGGCATCTGCATCGTCTGCTTCCCTCTGTCGGGGCGCAGCCCTGCCTACCTGCTCAATGAGCTGGTCACCCGCCTGGGCCGCAACACCTTCCTGGTGCTCAGCCTCCTGATCCCCGTCATGGCGGGCATGGGTATGAACTTCGCCATGACCCTGGGGGCCATGGCCGGGCAGATCGGCCTGATCCTGGTGGCCGACTGGCAGATCTGGGGCATCCCCGGCATTATCCTCGCCATGATTGTTTCCATCCCCATCTCCATCCTCCTGGGCGTCTTCTGCGGCAGCATGCTGAACAAGGCCAAGGGCCGGGAGATGATCACCAGCTATATCATCGCCTTCTTCATGACCGGCGTGTACCAGCTGGTGGTGCTCTTCATGATGGGGCCCATCATCCCCATCGCCCACGACAGCCTGAAGCTGTCCCGTGGCTTCGGCATCCGGAACACGGTGAGCCTTTTGAACATGCGGCAGGCGCTGGACAACCTGCTGGCCATCAACGTGATGGGCGTCAAGATCCCGGTGCTCACCTTCCTTATCATCGGGGTGCTGTGCCTGGTGATCATCTGGTTCCGGCGCACCAAACTGGGCCAGGACATGCGGGCTGTGGCCCAGGACATGGAGGTGGCCCGGGACGCGGGCATCAACGTGGACCGGACCCGGGTTCTGGCCATCGTGATCTCCACCGTGGTGGCAGGCTTCGGCATGATCATCTATCTGCAGAACATGGGCAACTTCTCCACCTATAACGCCCATTCCCAGATCGGCATGTTCAGCATCGCCGCCCTGCTGGTGGGCGGGGCCTCGGTGGAGAAGGCCTCCATCGGGAACGCCTTTTTGGGCGTGATCCTGTTCCACATGATGTTCATCATGGCCCCCGACGCCGCCACCACCATCACCGGGGACTCCATGATCGGCGAGTACTTCCGCACCTTTGTTTCCTACGGCGTCATCACCGTGGCCCTGATCATGTATGAGACCAGGAAGCGCAGGAACAGGAGCCAGACCGGCTATCTGCTGGCCCTGGCCCAGAAGGAAGAGGAGGCGAGAGGGAAATGAAGAAGCGCAATTTCCTCTTCCAGGGGCTGTTGGTTCTGGTTCTGGTGGCCATCGGCGCTGTCATGATGGTCATTGGCCGGGGACACACGGTGTATTTTGACAACCGCTCCCTGGAGTATAACGGGACGAACTACGACTCCCTCTACAAGATCGAGGTCTATTTGGGCGGCAGCGCCGAGGGTGAGGCCGTGGCCAGGCTGTACGACCAGGAGCGGGGCATGGCCACCCAGGTTGGACAGAGCATGACCCTCACCCTGGTGATCACCCCGGAGGACGGGGGAGAGGAGGCGGACCCCGCCACCTATACCATTGATCTGCCCTACAACATGGACGGGATCGTCATCAATCTCCCCGCCTACCTGGAGGGACTGCCGGAGGAGGCATATCTGACGGAGTTTGTCCCCCTGGTCACTGAGGAGCCCGAGGAAGAGATTGACCTGGGCGGCGACATGGGCCTGGGCGACTTCTGATTTTGAGGCGGACGGCGCTTTGCGCCGCGAAGAAAGAAAAAAGGCGGCAGGCGCACCATGCGCCTGACGCCTTTTTGCCTGTCTAAAAGGTTTGCCGGGCCTTTGCGCGGACGGAACCACACCGCTGCGGATCCGCTGCAGAAGCCGCGGGAAAACCCCGCTATACATGCCGTACGCCCTGCGGAGCCAATTTTGGGGCGGGACACCGGCTGGATGAAGGACGGGCGCCCCGCCTTTTCGGACGGAGTGAGGGGCGGCACGCGCTGCGCGTGCCGCCCCTGCCTGTCAGATGCTCTGATCGATTCTACTGCTGCACCCGGGTGCCGGTGCGCCCGGCGATGCCGTCCCGGGCCTTCTCCAGCAGGGTGATCAGGGCCACCCGGCTGCTCTTGGACTGGGCGAACTTCACCGCCGCTTCCACCTTGGGCAGCATGGAGCCGGGGGCGAACTGCCCCTGGGCGATATAGGTCTGGGCCTCCTCCGGCGTCATGGAGTCCAGCCACTGCTCGTTCTCCTTCCGGAAGTTGATGGCCACCTTCTCCACGGCGGTGAGGATGATGAGCATGTCTGCATCCAGCTGCTCTGCCAGCAGCTCCGAGCAGAAGTCCTTGTCGATCACTGCAGCGGCGCCCTTCAGATGGTTTTTCTCCGTGCGGTAGACGGGAATGCCCCCGCCGCCGCAGCAGATGATCAGGTGGCCGTCCTCCGTCAGGTTCCGGATGGCGCCGGCCTCGATGATGTGCTTGGGCTTGGGGGAGGCCACATAGCGCCGCCAGCCCCGGCCCGCGTCCTCTTTGACCAGATATCCGGTCTTGGCGGCGTAGTCCTTGGCCTCCTCCTCGGTCATGAACTTGCCAATGGGCTTGGAGGGGTCGTCAAAGGCCGGGTCCTTGGGGTCCACCTCCACCTGGGTGACGATGGTACACACCGGGATGGTGCGGATGCCCCGGTCCAGCAGTTCCTCCCGGAAGGCGTTCTGCAGGTCGTAGCCGATATAGGCCTGGCTCATGGCCCCGCAGACGGACAGGGGAGTGGGTCCCTGGTTGGGGTCCTCCTTCTGAAGGGCGGCCATGGCGTTGTTGATGATACCCACCTGGGGGCCGTTGCCGTGGGCCACGATCACCTGGTTGCCGTCCTCAATCAGGTCCACAATGGCACGGGCGGTGATCTTTACCGCCTGGGCCTGCTCCGGCAGGGTGTTGCCCAGGGCGTTGCCCCCCAGAGCGATGACAATTCGTTTACCCATGAAATCTCTTCTCCTTCATCAAATAGGAAGCGGGAGAGCGGCGGGAGCGGGGTGAGGGACTGCCATCCGCCGCCCTCCCGGCCCTTGACAGAAAAGGAGTACCGCCGGTACTCCTTTTCCATTCCTGATCCTATCTTTCCCCCGGCGGCCCGTCCCATTCATATTTTGTCAGGACACGGGCCTGACAAAAATCCTGTGATCTGCGCGCCGTGGACGCGCATACCGGTCCGCAGACTGGCGGCGGGGGGAAAATCCGGGGGGGAGCCAGCTCCCCCCGGCAATCATCAAAAGGCCTTGCGCTTGTCGCCCCGGCGCTCCAGATCCATCAGCGCGTCCACAGGATTCTTCACCTTGCTCAGGAAGATCATGGCGGCGATGATATAGGGCTTGAAGGAGGCCTCCTTGTACAGGGGGACAATGTAGCGGTCAAAGACGCTGTTGTCCACCTCGCCCTCCTTGCAGGAGAGGCCGGTGATGTCCGCGGGCAGGCAGTGCATGTAGAGGGCCTTGCCGTCCTTCGTGAGCTTCATCATCTCCTCGGTGCAGGCCCAGTCCTTGTGCTGGGCGTTCTGGGCCAGAAGCTCCTTCTCCAGCTGGTCGATGCCGGCCTGGTCCCCCTCCCGATAGAGCTGGGTGCGCTTCTCCATGGCCTTGAAGGGAGCCCAGCTCTTGGGGTAGACGATGTCCGCGTCCTGGAAGGCCTCCTGCATGGAGTTGACCTTCTTGAAGGAGCCGCCGGACTTCTTGGCGTTCTCCGCGGCGATCTCCTCCACCTGGGGCATAACCTCATACCCCTCCGGGTGGGCCAGGACCACGTCCATGCCGAACCGGGTGAAGAGGCCGATGATACCCTGGGGCACGCTGAGGGGCTTGCCGTAGGAGGGGCTGTAGGCCCAGGTCATGGCGATCTTCTTGCCCTTCAGGTTCTCCACGCCGCCGAAGTGGTGGATCACATGGAGCATATCCGCCATGGACTGGGTGGGGTGGTCCACGTCGCACTGGAGGTTCACCAGGGTGGGCCGCTGCTCCAGGATGCCTTCTCCGTAGCCCTCGTCCAGGGCGTCCATGAAGGTCTTCTGGTACTTGTGGCCCTCCTCGATGAACATGTCGTCCCGAATGCCGATCACGTCGGCCATGAAGGACACCATGTTGGCGGTCTCCCGGACGGTTTCCCCGTGGGCGATCTGGCTCTTCTTCTCGTCCAGATCCTGGACCTCCAGGCCCAGCAGGTTGCAGGCGGAGGCGAAGGAGAAGCGGGTGCGGGTAGAGTTATCCCGGAAGATGGAGATGCCGAGGCCGCTGTCAAACACCTTGGTGGAGATGTTCCGCTCCCGCAGGTCCCGCAGGGCGTCGGCCACGGTGAAGACCGCCTCGATCTCGTCGTCGGTCTTGTCCCAGGTCCAGTAGAAGTCGCTCTTGTACATGTTGTTGATTTTCAGGGTCTCCAGATGCTGGGCGAGCTTGGTGGTCTTGGACATAGTCAGCACTCCTTATCATCATAGTATCGAATGGTATGGCAGTTTCATCCCTTCCCGCCGCGGCGGCAGGAAAAGGGGCCAGGGAAAAACCTGGTTTTTTCCCGGTTCATTCGCCAGAGGCGAATGCAGGAATTTCAATCATTTTTGTCAGGACATGCGCCTGACAAAAATACATTGACCCAGCCGCCTTGGGCGGCGGCCCCAGTGACCGACGTCACTGGGGAGAGGGGAGGTCGAGGGGGGAAGCAGTCCCCCTTCGAAGCTTACTTGATGTCGTTGTCCGTCAGGCTCTGGCGGAACTGGGCCACATCGCCGGTCTTGTTCTCCTCCCTGTAGAGGCTCACAGCGGCGGCGTACACGGCGGCGCAGGTGACCAGATCCTGCTTCCAGGTGATCTCGTTGGGGGCGTGGGCCTGGCTCTCCGCGCCGGGTCCGAAGCCCACGCAGGGGATGCCGTACCGGCCCTGGATGGAAACGCCGTTGGTGGAGAAGGTCCACTTGTCGGTGAGGGGGCGGCCCTGGCGCAGGTGCATGGCGTCGTACTTGGGATCCGCGTCCGCGTGGCCGATGCGCTTGTCCCCCCACAGGGCGTGGTGGGCGTCCACCAGGGCCTGGACGTGGGCGGCGCTTTCCCTGTTGATCCAGGTGGGGAAGAAGCACTCGGTTTCATAGACCTCGCCGGTCCAGGAGGGCCGGTCGTACATGTACATGCTGACCTTCACGTCGTCCCCGTACTTCTTCACGCTGGGCAGCTGGCGGATCTCCTCCAGGCAGCTGTCCCAGGTTTCCCCGGCGGTCATGCGCCGGTCGATGGAGATGGCGCAGCTGTCCGCCACGGCGCAGCGGCTGGGGGAGGTGTAGAAGATCTGGGAGGTGGTGCAGGTGCCCCGGCCCAGGAAGCGGGCGTCCTCCCAGTGCTCCGGGTTGTACTTGGGGGAGAGCATCTTCACAAGGCCCTTGATCTCCACATCCTCGCCGTCGCCGTTCTCATTCAGGGCCCGGACGTCCTGGAGGATGTCGGCCATCTTGTAGATGGCGTTGTCGCCCCGCTCGGGGGCGGAGCCGTGGCAGGATACGCCGTGAACGTCCACCCGGATCTCCATGCGGCCCCGGTGTCCCCGGTAGATGCCGCCGTCGGTGGGCTCGGTGGAGATAACGAACTCAATCTTGCTGCGGGCGTCCTCGGGGCCGCTGAAGTACTTGTTGACAATGTACTGCCAGCACATGCCGTCGCAGTCCTCCTCCTGGACGGAGCCCACCACCATGATCTTGTAGCCGGCGGGGATGAGCCCCAAATCCTTCATGATCTTGGCGCCGTACACGGCGGAGGCCATGCCGCCCTCCTGGTCGCTGCCGCCCCGGCCGTAGATGATGTCGTCGGTTTCATAGCCCTTATAGGGGTCGGCCTCCCAGTTGTCCCGGTTGCCGATGCCCACAGTGTCGATGTGGGAGTCGATGGCGATGATCTTCTCCCCGTCGCCCATCCAGCCGATCACGTTGCCCAGGCCGTCCACTTCCACCTTGTCGTAGCCCAGCTTCTCCATCTTGGCCTTGATGCAGGCGACCACCTCCTTCTCCTCGCAGCTCTCGCTGGGGTGGGAAATCATATCCCGGAGAAAGCGGCTCATATCCTGCTTGTAGTTTTGGGCAGCTGCCTTGATCGCGTCAAAATTCATAGCGGTATACCTCCATCCACACGTCCTGTTGTTCCGGCAGCTTCCGCTTTTTTCGTCCGCTGCCTGTCCGCAGGGGGTTCTCTACCCCTATCATAGCATAGAAAAGGTGGATGTCAAATAAAATTTTAGAAAACCCATTGATTTATGAATTCGATATGGTATGATAAAAAGGAGTCAGAAGGACGATCTGCCGCGGAGAGGCCGCGGCGGCGGGCGGGGGAGGGGTGTCTATTGAAAGCAAGCAAGCTGGAAACTCTAAAGCAGATCGCCGCGGGGATCGCGGCGCAGTTTGGGCCCCAGTGCGAGGTGGTGATCCACGATCTCTCGGCCTCCAAGCTGGAGCACTCCATCGTTCATATTGAAAACGGCCACGTCACCGGCCGGCGGGTGGGGGACGGCCCCAGCAAGATCGTGATGGAGCAGATCCTCTCCGGCCAGGACTCGCCCCAGGACCAGCTGGCCTACCTGACCAGGACCCCGGACGGGAAGATCCTCAAATCCTCCACCATCTACATCCGCAACTACAGCGGCAAGGTGACGGCCATCATGGCCATCAATTTCGACATCTCCTCCCTCCTCATGGTGGAGCACGCCATCTCCAGCATCACCTCGGTGCCGGACCGGGCCAACAAGCGGGAGGAGCGGATCACAGTCATCAACGTCAACGACCTGCTGGAGGACCTGATCGAGCAGAGCGTGGCCCTGGTGGGGAAGCCCGTGGCGCTGATGAACAAGGAGGACAAGGTGAAGGCCATCCAGTTCCTCAACAAGCACGGTGCTTTCCTCATCATCAAGTCCGGCGACAAGGTGGCAAAATACTTCGGCATCTCCAAGTATACCTTATATTCCTATATTGACGCCAAAACCGACACAGACACCAAACAGGAGGAAAAGACGAATGGGTAAAATCGATCTGACCATCCACCGGGAGGGCCTGGCGCACAATATCAAAAAGGCCCGGGAGAACAACATCATCATCCCCACCATCGCCCAGATGGAGCACCCGGAGACCATCCCCGAGAAGATCCGGGAGAAGCTGAAGACCGTGGGCCTCTGGGACGTCAACCCCCTGAACCTGTTCCGCATTACCTGGAAGAACGAGGCCAAGGAGAGCGGCGGCCTCTTCCAGGCGGTGCCCAATTACATCGAGCTGCCCCCGGCTCTCACCGGCGTCCCCTGCCGGATCGTGGCCATGGTGGGCAAGTGGTTCCCCACCGGGTGCCACAAGGTGGGCGCCTCCTTCGGCTGCCTGGCCCCCCGGCTGGTGACCGGCCAGTTCGACGTAGACAAACACAAGGCCGTGTGGCCCTCCACCGGCAACTACTGCCGGGGCGGCGCCTTCAACTCGGCGCTGCTGGGGGCCCGGGGCGTGGCCATCCTGCCGGCGGAGATGAGCCAGGAGCGGTTCGACTGGCTCCACGAGATCGGCGCCGAGGTCATCGCCACCCCCGGCTGTGAGTCCAACGTGAAGGAGATCTTCGACAAGACCAACGAGCTCAAGCGGGATCCCCAGTACATGATCTTCAACCAGTTCGAGGAGATGGGCAACCCCCTGTGGCACTATAACGTCACCGGCAACGCCCTCTCCGACGTGTACGAGGCCGTCAAGCGCCCCGGTGACCGGTTCGCCGGCGCCGCCTTCACCTCCGGCTCCGCCGGCACCATGTCCGCCGGCGACCTGCTGAAGGAGAAGTA
>CAJFVK010000056.1 GCA_904420435.1 uncultured Oscillospiraceae bacterium | reverse complement strand
CCGCCGCAGGCAACAGGAGCAGCAACCGCAACAACCTTCCCAGGTGCCATGCCGTACAAACGCCTTATACATGGCCCGGGCATTGGGGCAAGGCATCCCGGCCAGCTTGCAGTCATGGTCCAGCTTGTGGGAGATTGCGTTAAACTCCCGCACCAGACTCAGCGCACACGGCTCCCGCTCATCTTCCAGCCAGACTGCCAGCTGGTGCTGGCTTTCTGCATCCATCCGAGCGATTTCCAGGGCGCAGGCCTCTGAAATATTCCCGCTTGCCCATGCCGATGCAAATACAGGCTCCCGGATGCCGTTTTTGATCGCATTGAGGTTAGCCAGCTTGGTTTCGCTGACCTGCATGGCCAGCGCCACCCGGGACCGGATCCGTCCCGGAAGATCTTCCCCGGCCTGCTTACGCCGGGTGTAGGCCGCCGTCAGGGCCTCTGCCTCCTGCTGGAGCACCGCCGGCGTCTTTTTCCGCTGCCGGTTGGCCTCAATGATAGCCGCGATCTCGTGGTCGGCATCCATGGCCGGCAGGACCCGGCACAGGGCGGTTTTGGACGGCAGGGCCCGCAGGGCCCGCAGCCGGTTGTGGCCGGAAACCAGCCGGTAGGACTCCCCGTCCCGGACCACCAGCAAGGGTTCCAGGAGCCCGTTGGCCCGGATGGAGTCCTCCAGGGCCAGAGCCTCCGCCTCCTCCAAGGGCGGGTAGAAGTTGTCCGGGTTTTCCCGGATTTTGTCCAGGGGGATCTCCCGCAGCTCCGTGTCCGAATCGGACACGCCGAAGCCGGCGGCAAACCTGGAGATATCAAAGGCCACAGATCTCACCCCCCAGATACTCCCGGACCCACCGGCGGTAGTCCACGCTGGCGGCGCTGTTGGGGCTGTACTGCGTCACCGGCTGCTGCTCAAAGGTACTCTCCGGCACCTTTTCCGTCCGCCGGATCACCTGCCGGAACACGGGAATGCCGGAGCTCCGGAGAAGATCCTCCCCCTGGAGCACCACCTCGCTGGAGCGCCACTGGGTCAGGAGCGCTCCGGCGATATGGATGCCCACCCCCGCGCGCCGCAGGCCCTGGAGCTGCCGTGCCATGGATGTCAGGCCCCGGAAGCTGAACCCGTCGGGGTTCACCGGGATCACCACATCGTCCGCGGCCATCAGGGCCGCCACGCTGGCGCAGGTGAATCCGGGGGCGCAGTCAAAAATCATGTAGTCCGTGTCGCCGTCCTCCCGGGCGCACCCCACGAAGTCCCGCAGCCGGGCCCCGTACCGGTCCCCGGAGCCGTCGATCACGGAGTGGAGATCCAGCTCGTAGAGGTCAGGGCTCCCGGGCAGCAGGTCAAGCCCCGGACAGACAGGGGAGAGGTTGTCGCTCCACAGGGGCTCACTGTTTCCGGTCAGCACCTCCGCCAGGGTAGGGACGGCGTCCGTATCCAGGGAGGGGGCGTAGAAGCTGGTCAGGTTGCACTGGCCGTCGCAGTCCACCAGGACGACCCGGCTCTTACAGCTGCGGACCAGGATGTCCGCTAAATTGATGGCGGTGACGGTCTTCCCGACCCCGCCCTTGTTGTTCATCATTGCAATCGCACGCATGGCTGCTGTCCTCCTTTTCCATCGCGGCCTCCAGGACGTCCGCCACCAGCAGGTGATCCCTGGCCAGCAGCTCCTCCTCCATCAGCTCCGCCAGACGGCGGTGGCGCAGGGCCTCCGCCGCCAGAATCCGCCTGCTGCTCCGTTGGTCCATGGGGCCTCCTTTCTCTCGTCAAAAGGGCAGGGGAGCCCTCGCCGGCTCCGCCGGCTCCGCCAGCTCCGTAAACGTCACCTGGCCGCTCTGGCAGGCTCTGTTCCGCTGCTTCGCCTGCTTGCCGGCGGCCACCATCTGGCTGTGGACGTCCGGCCCCAGGGGCCGCATCGTCTGGGTAGCGCCGTCAAAGCTCAGGTGGATGGTCTCCCGTTCGCCCTCCTTGTTCTTTCCGATCTTCAGGGAGCGGCCGCTGCGGTTGTCCCTGGGGTCCTCCGCCCACAGCAGCAGCGCCACGTCCGCGTCCTGTTCAATCTGGCCGGACTCCCGGAAGCTGGACATACTGGGCGGGATCAGCTGCCCGCCCGTCTTCTCCGGCCGGCTCAGCTGGGCCAGGGCCACCACGACCGTGCCGGTGGCCTGGGACATGGTGTGCAGGTCCTTGGAGATGCTGGTGACCTCCTCGTACCGGTTCTTCCCCGCGGCCGACACCAGCTGCAGGTAGTCCACGTAGACCACCTGATAGCGCCGGCTCAGGGACATGGCCCGGATATCCCGGACGGAGAAGCCGCCGGCGGCCACAAAGTCCAGGGGCAGCTCCGCCAGGGCCTGGGTGGCCGCGGCCAGCCGCTTCCAGTCCCCCTCCTCCAGCTCCCGCTTCTTGATCTTCCACAGGGGGATCTGGGCCATGTGGGCCATGAGGCGGTCCATCAGCTTCTGGGGGTTGGTTTCCAGGGAGAAATATCCCACCCGGCGCTCCGCCGCCATATGCAGAGCCATCTGCAGGCTCAGCAGGGTCTTGCCGGCGCTGGGATACCCGCCCAGGACCAGGAAGTCCCCCGGGTCCAGGAAGAGGAACTTGTCCAGGTCCTCGATGCCTGTGGTGATGTACACGGGGCGCTCCTCCCGCCCCACCCGGCTGAGGAAGGCCGAGGCGGCGTCCCTGGCGCTGAGCACCTGAGGGTCCCGCCGGGCGACCAGCAGGGCGTTCAGCCGGTCCATCGCGGCCTCCGCCTCCTCCAGCGTCTGGGCGGACACCAGGTCGTAGGCCCCGCCCTGGAGCCGCCGCAGCTGCTGCTGGGAGCGGAGCATGCCGCAGTAGTAGCCGAAGTCGCCGGTGCAGTAGGGGAGCACCTCCCGGATCAGGGGCTCCAGATCCTCCCCGGCGGCCTGCTCCACGGTGATGGGATCAATGGGAGCGCCGTCCATGTGGAGCCGGACCACCGCGGCAAAGAGGGCACGTGTCCCCTCCGTGTCAAAGTCCGTGATCTGCAGCCGCTCCGCCGCCTCTCCCACGCACTCCGGCCGGAGGATCATGGTGCCGAGGATCGTGTACTGGATCCGGAGGGTGTGGTTCTCCGCCATCACGTCACCTCCGGATCCGGCGCCCAGCAGCTGCCGGGGCTCTCAGCTGCCCGGGGCTCGTCCTCCCACCGCCGGCCATTGAGCCAGGTGGAGGCGTAGGGGATCCCCACGCCCCGCTGCCACATGGGGCTGGCCATCTGCCGCTGGAAGGCCAGGGCCATGACCTGAAGGAGCGCGTCATCGGGCCGCAGCCTGTCCCAGGCCCGGATGGCAGCCTGCTTGTTCTCCCCCCTGGGCCACGCCTCCCAGAAGGCGGCGAACCGCTCCGGCTTCCACTCCGGGGCCTCCCGGGCCGCCCGCTTTTTCCGCGCCGGCCTCTCCACAGTCCCCTCCCCCTGTGGGGGGACTATAGGGGGGACTATATAATCTTTCGTTTGTTCTTCTTTACTTTGTTGCGGCGGATTTACCGGACACGGATTTTCCGGACACGGTAAATCGGGACAGGGCGCCGTGTCCTCATTTTCCGGACACGGTTCCTCCCCGCCGGGCTCCTCGTCCTCAAAGAGGGCAGAGGGGTTGTCTGTCAGGATGTACTGGGTGCGCCCGAACCGGCCGCCCTCCTCCCGGGGCTGGCGGCGGCGCCGCAGGTAGCCCGCGGCCTCCAGCTCCTGGAGGATCCTGCCCATGGTGTCCTTGCCCACGCTGGCGACGGATGCCATCCCCCGGACCGAGTAGTCCCAGTCCGGGGGAAGGGAGAGCATCAGCATGAGCACCGCCCGGGTCTGCAGCCGCAGGCGGCTGTCCCGGATCAGGGAGTTGGGGATGTGGGTATACGGGTCCGACGTGCGGACCTCAATCTGCAAATTGGCCATGGATCGCTCCTTCCGCCTGTGCTTACAAATGCCGGCAGTCTGTGCTATACCGGACGGGGCTTTTTCATGCCAGGGCGGCGATCATCGCCGCCACCGCCGTGGCAGCCGCCAGGACAAGGCCCGCCCGCTGGGCCATGGCCTCCCGCCGCTGCCGGCGCATTCTCGTTGTCCGGCGGATATATGCCTCCGCCCGCAAAGTGCGTTCCATCATATTGATCTCCTCCTATATGTTGTCCTCAGCGAGCCTGGATAGCCAGGCCCAGGGCCAGCCCCAGAGCCAGGGAGAGCCCCGCCCCAATCCTGGCCGCCAGCGCCAGCCGGCGCCGCCGGCGCACACTTGCGCTGTAGCGCAGCGCCCGCACCACGCGATCCTCCATGTCAGCCTCCGTAGCGATTCCCCCTTGCAATCCGGGGGAGTTGTGGTATAATGGTCTTGCAATCGTCCTCATGGCAACTTGAGGAGAGGGAGCGTCCCACGGTGTCCGCCGTGGGGCGCTCTCTTTTTGCGCTCTCCGGCGCCTCCGCGTAGAGCACCTCGTAGGCCGCCTGGATCACCCCCTGGATGGAGGCGGCGATCCGGTCGAAGTCCGGGGCCTCCGCCTCGTCGATGATCCCGTCCTCGGCGATCCGCATGAGCCGGCGGTAGTCGTCCGCCAGGTCCGTGGATTTGTTGATCAGCGCCAGCACCGCCGCCGGCAGCTCCCTGGGCGAAACCTCTGGCACCGCCCCCAGCCGCCCGCAGGTGGCCCGGGTGTACGCCAGGCCCAGCCAGGGCGCGGCGTAACAGCGCATCATCCGCTCAGCGTCCTCGGGCTTTGGCACCCGCTGCCCCTGCTCCCAGGCCTTGACCGTTTCCACGGATACGCTCAGCCGCTCCGCGGCCTGCTCCTGGGTCAATCCGGCCTCTTTCCGGGCCCTTTGGTAGATGTTCGGGTATCGTTCCGCCATGGTCAGCCGCCCTCCTCTGTGGTATCATTATCACAGTCGGGGGTGCCGCTGGATTCGGGGGCGTATTTCTCGTAGAGATTTGCGGAAGATCTCATCATCAAGCGCAAGTTAGCCTCCAAAGCGCAAAGGTATGTTTTGCCGTCGATGCCGGAAAGATAGCTGATTGTCTTGATGGCGTCCTCCGGTTCGTTGTCGATTACTCCCATGATAAGACTGGTGTCCATGTCGACTTCTATCTCCTGGGTGTCCAGATCCGTAATGGTGATGTGATACATTGTGATCCTCCTCTCGTTGTGTTACTGGGCGGGACTTGCCTGCGCCTCACCCGGCTCAGGGACTGCCCGCTCCGCTACCCACTGGTCAAAGAGCTTGCGGTAGATCTCCAGCACCCTGGGGCCGTCCGGCCGCAGGCGCACGCAGTTGGCAAAGGGATAGGCCCCCGCCTCGATCATGGCCCCCAGCTTGTCGTTGCTGGTGGGGATCCCCAAGGCGCGCATCCGCTCCGCCAGTTCGCACAGTGTCATGGTTGGGATGTACATACAATCGCTCCTTTCGTGATGATCAGGCGGAATCCCGCCCCAGGATGGCGTCTGTCGTGACGCCGAAGATCTCCGCCAGCTCGATCAGATTGCCCACACTGGGGCGGATTACGCCGCTCTCCCACCTGGATACCGTTGGGACGGAAACCTGGAGCCGGTCCGCCAGGTCCGCCTGGGTCATGCCGGCCGCTTCCCGCAGCTCCCGGATCCGATTTTTCAAGGGATCGCCTCCTTTCTGTCTTGCAAGTCGCCCTGGGCTGTGCTATGATTGCATCATAGGCAACTTACCTTACAAGTAAGAGTATAATTGCCATTTTGGAAATTGTCAATTGCTTTTTTGGAAATATTTCTATTTTGGCAACTTTTACAAATTTCCAAATCGGAAATTATGCAGATTGGGAGGTGACCCCATATGGATGCAATTGACCGCATTTTTGAGTTGGTTGACCAAAAATATAAAGATCAAAAAGATTTTGCAGACGCATTAGGGGTCATTCCCGCACAAGTAAGCAAGTGGCGGAACCGGAAATCCAGCTCTTACCGCAAATATCTCCCGGAGATCGCTGTGTTGCTGGATACCTCCACGGAATACCTCCTCACCGGCGAAGGCCCCAAGAGAAAAGAAGCCCCCTCCGGGAGCGGAGAGGGCACGATCACCGAGGAGGACATCAAGGCCGCCTTCTTCAACGGAGCCGATCCCACGCTGACGCCCGAGGAGCGGGACGCCATGTGGGAGGATGCACAGGAGTATTTCCGCTTCAAAATAGCTCAGAGGAGAAGAAAGCAGCGGGATGGAGAATAAGCTGATTTCACTGTATGCTTTTGCGGAAGAGCAGGGGATTGATGTGGACTGGTTCCCCATGATGGCAACCGCTTCTTTGTCCATGCCTCTGCCGGGCGACACCTACGGCATTGCCATTGATCCGTGGAAAATGGAAACCGTCGCCCAGGAGATTGTTTCTCTGGCCCATGAGCTGGGCCACTGTCAGACCGGCAGCTTCTATAACCGGAAGGCCGCTCTGGATGTCGTTGAGAGGCACGAGAACCGGGCCGACAAGTGGGCCATCCGTCGGCTGGTGCCGGTCGGAGAGCTGGATGCCGCCGTGGCGGACGGCTGCGACACGATCCCGGCCCTGGCGGACCGCTTCGGCGTCACGGAGCCCTTTATGCGCAAGGCCATCTGCTGGTATGCCCATGGCAACCTGGCCGTGGAGATGTATGCTTGACGCCCGCCAGCGTGCGGATAAAATAAAAATCGTGTCCGATTCGGACACGCTGTCTTGCATACAAACCCCTCTATGTACAGGGTTTCACTTGACATTCCCACAATTTGCGGTTATACTGAGAGTAGAAAAGGGCGCTGCCGATAAGCGGTTTGCCCCTATACTGTGATCAGAAAATGACCGTCAGTTTGTGAGGCTGGGCGGTCATTTTCTTTTGCAGATCTGGAAAACCAGAGTCGCAACGCCGATGAGTACCAGGGAGTAAGCGAAAAGCTCACTATATGTAACCATTGGCACCACCTCCCTTCCCGGGAAGTGGACAAACCGCCTACCGTATATCGCAGCGCCTGCGTTTATCCTACCATATTTCCCCAAGATTCGCAACGAGAAATACCACCACCGCCTTGTGTAAATCGGCAGAATCATGTTCACCTGCAATTTTGTGCGTTTCAGGCTCTTCTGTGATGTGTATCTCGACAAGTGCTGCCCGCCAGTGTGCGGATATAAAACGTGTCCGATTCGGACACGCAGATAGAGAGATAGGAGTGTGCGCGTATGGATTTCATCGATCAGCTGAAGCAGTTTACCAAGCGTGTGGAGTCAATGAAAGACTCTCTTCAGACCGAGGAAGCCACAAAGACAGCCCTAATTATGCCCTTCTTCTCCATGCTGGGCTATGACGTCTTCAACCCCCAGGAGTTTGTTCCGGAGTTCACCGCAGACGTGGGTATCAAAAAAGGGGAGAAGGTGGACTACGCCATTCTCAAGGACGGTGAACCCGTGATCCTGGTGGAGTGCAAGGCCATCACGGAGAACCTGGACCGGCACGACTCCCAGCTCTTTCGCTATTTCGGGACCACTTCTGCAAAATTCGCGATCCTTACCAACGGGCAGTATTATCGCTTCTACACTGATTTGGACAACCCCAACAAGATGGACGAGGATCCCTTCCTTACCATCAATATCTTGGATGTCCGGGACAACCAAGTCCCAGAGCTGAAAAAGTTCTGCAAATCTGTCTTTGACGTGGACTCCATCTTCAGCACTGCCAACGAGCTAAAATATGTCCACGAGTTCAAGGATGTCTTTACCCAACAGCTGACAGATCCCTCTGACGATTTTATCCGCTTCTTCCTGCAGGGGTGCTATTCCGGACCAAAGACCCAAAATGTGCTGGAGAAGTTCCGTCCGATCCTGCGGAAGGCTCTGAATGACTATATCAGCGAAACCATGAACGACAAAATCAAGACTGCCTTGGGTGGCTCCGGCGGCAGTGTGTCCATCTCAGACACCAGTGCTCCTGCCGCGCCGGCAGAGGATGCCGCGCCGGAGGAAGACGGCAAGCGGGAGCCGAATATTGTCACGACGGAGGAGGAGCTGGAGGCATACTTTATCGTCAAGAACCTCCTGGCCGATCTGGTCGATGTCCACGAGCTCACATACAAAGATACCGAGTCCTACATCAACATCCTCTATAAGTCCAACACCCGTAAGTGGATCTGCCGCCTACGGCTGACGGACAGTGTCAAGTATCTCATCATTCCCGACGAGAACAAAAAAGAAACAAAGTATGCCCTTCAGGATGTCTATGACATCCGCCAGTATGGCCCCCAGCTGGAGGAAGTGCTTAAGCGGTATCTGTAACGCATAGAAGGGAGTATCCCCATGTTAGACGAAAAAGACCTGCTGTCCATCTCCCAGCTGATGGCCCAGCAGAAACAGGAGATCATTGACGAGCTGGATACCCGCATGGACCAAAAAATGACCGATTTCAAGCGGGACACCATCGCCATGATGGAGGCCTATTTTAATCCCAAATTTAACCTGCTGGCTGAGGGCCAGAAAAACATCCTGGAAACCTTGGCTCCCAAGAACCGGGTGGAGCAGCTGGAGGAGGAAGTCGATTTCCTCAAGACCGTCATCCGGGCTCTCTCCCGCGACGTGGCGGAGCTGAAGAAAGCGCAGTAAAAGAACCGCCCCTGTGCGGGGCGGTTTTCTCTGAATCGATAGTAGAACAAATGTACCTATAAATGGAAAGGAGGTGGCTCCATGCTCTGTCCGAAATGCCGAAGTGAGATCCCGGATGACGCCAATATCTGCTGCTACTGCGGCCGGGTGATCCACCGGCTGGAGCCCCGGCCCAGGAAGCGGCCCAACGGCGCCGGCAGCGTCTACAAGCTCACAGACAAGCGCCGCAGCAGGCCTTGGGTGGTGGCTAAGTCCGGGACCATTATGGGGCGCTACGCCACCAAGTCCGGCGCTATGGAGGCCCTGGCCAAGCTGGCAGGCAAGCCCGTGGGCGACGCCATCGACCTGACCGTGGGGGAGATCCATACCTTATGGCAGGCCCAGCATTATGCCCGACTGACCCCGAAAGGGCAGGAAACCTATGATCTGGCCTGGGCCAAGCTGGAGCCCCTGGCCCCCCGGAAAATGCGCTCCATCCGCACGGAGGACGTGCAGGCCATCGTAGATGGGGAGGCCGCAAAGGGCCGCTCCCGGTCCTCGCTGGAGAAAATTCGGATGCTATACAGCCAGCTTTGTCAGTATGCCATGAAGAAGGACATCATCGACCGGAACTATGCGGAGTATCTTGTGCTCCCCCGGCAGAAGCCGGTTGTGCGGGATGTATTCACCGAGGACGAGATCCGCCGGTTGAAGGAGGACGCAGCCGCCGGCGGCGAAACCTCCATGGTGATCCTGATCCTCATCTACACCGGCTACCGGATCAATGAGCTGCTCCAAAAGCGTCGGGACCAGGTGGATCTGTCCAAAGGCGTGATGTATGGCGGGGAGAAGACGGCCGCAGGTCGGGGCCGTGTGGTGGTGATCAACGATGCCATCCGCCCCTATGTGGAGCATTTCATGGGGAAGGGTGGAGGGACCCTCCTGCTCAGCGGATACAGCGGCAATATTGTGCGCAATAATTTTGCACGCCGGGACTGGACGGACACGCTGCAGCGCCTGGGAATCAGCCGGGAGGGCCGCCAGCTCCATCCACACTGCACCCGTTACACGTTCGCCACCCGGGCCAAGGCCGCCGGCGTGGACAACGACGCGCTCAAGCGCACGATCGGGCACACAGATTTTGCGACCACCAGCGAATATTATATCCAGACAGACATCGAGTATCTCAAAAAAGAAATGGGGAAAATGGGGTAGCGGCAGTGGTAGTAACTGGGAGCAACTGCCCCTGTCTGGAAACGCCGCACCCTTTGCGGCGCAAGGCTCAGTCGGCATGAAACACCTGCAAATAGATCTCATTCTGTTTCACACGCAGGAGGTCACTGGTTCGAGTCCAGCAGTCTCCACCAGGAAGAAGCCCTTGCAGCCTTTGCGCTGCAAGGGTTTTCTGCTATTTTGGAAACTTTTGGGCTGTGCGCCATCGGCGGACAAAATCCCGCCTTGTGTTGCCGGATGTCGCTCTGTGTCCCCTCTCTGGCTGTATGAAACTGTACGGCTTTTCCTGCTGTCCCAGGGCTTCCCGGCGTCGGCGGCGTTCCCGCGGCTGTACGCTGCTGCTTACGCGCCCTCCCCGTCGGCTCCCAGCAGCGCCTCCAACTGCCGCAACTGTGCCAGTACCCGCTCCCGGCCCTGCCTGGGGGCGTAGGTCCCCGCCAGCAGTTGCTCCGAGGCCGTGTTCACCACCGCCGTCACCCCCGTGAACACCTCCGGCACCACATGGCTGTATACCCCCAGCGTGGTGCTGACGTCCCGGTGCCCCAGCAGTTTCTGCACCACCTTGGGGCTAATCTCCTGCTCCAGCAGCATGGAGGCGTAGGTGTGCCGGAACCGATGCAGGTTGAGATGCTGGTCCCCAAAGCCGTTTCGCTCCAGGAAGTGGCGGAAACTGGCCCGGAACCCGCTGTACGTCCGCATCCCCATGGTCCGGGTGCTGCAGAACACGAACCCCTCCGGCACCAGCGCCTCCAGGCCCCCCTTCCGTTTGGAGAGGTAGCGCATCCACTCCCGCAGCCGCTGGAGGACCAGGTCTGGGGCCTGGATCACCCGGCGGGAACAGCGGGTTTTCGTGACGCCCAGGGCCGCGGCGGTTTTCTTTGTCCGCCCCTCCCCGTCAAACTCCAGTTCCCGGGTCAGGGACTGCTGGATAGAGATGGTGCGGTTTTGAAAATCCACATGCTTCCACTGGAGGGCCAGGGCCTCCCCGATCCGCATCCCCGTCAGCATCAGCAGCGTGAGGATGGGGCACAGGATGGGATCGCTCTCCGCAGCCTTCAATAGTTGCTCCCGCTGGGCGATGGGAATCACTTTGCTGTCCCCATCGTCTATTTTTCTGCTCTGCCGGGGAAGTTTGGCGTTCCGGGCGGGATTGTTCTCCACCAGCCCCAGTTCCATGGCGTAGTCATACATCTGCACCAGGACGCTCTTGTTCAGGGAGATGGTCCGCTGGGACAGGCGCTTCTCCGCCTGGAGTTGGTAGAGGAAGGTCTGGATCTTCAGCGGCGTCACTTCCCCCAGGGGGAGGTCCCCCAGCGCCGGGGCGATGTGGAGGCGCTCGGCGTCGTAGTAGAGGGCCATGGTCCGGCTGCACACCTCATGCACCTTGCAGGCGGTCAGCCAGTTGTGGAGGAAGTCCCTCAGGAGCAGTTCCCCGCTGCGGACGCTGCCGGCGCGGTCCAGTTCAGTGGCCACCTGCAGGGCCACCCAGTGGGCCGCCTCCTCCCGGGTGGCCTGGTAGGTATACCTGCGGATGGGCTTGCCGTTGTCCTCCCGGTAGCCCACGGTCACCTGGCCGACCCAGCGACCGTCCTTCCGCTGGTAGACACTGCCCTCGTTCTTCCCCCGTCTGGTCACTTTTGTTTTACGCGGCATATAAAATACTCCTTTCTGCGCCGCGCAAAGAGAATCATGGCTCCATGATACGCCCTGCGCGGCGCCGGGTCAATCATTTTTGCCGGCTGAGGTAATCCAGCAGGGCCTGCCTGGGGATGCGGATCTGTTTCCCCACCCTGACGCTGGGGAGTTTCCCGCAGCGGACCAGTTCATAGGCGGTGTTCCTGCCCACCCGCAGGATCTGCCCGGCCTCCTCCACCGTCAGGGTCAGGGGGAGGTCCTCGAAGGAGCGGTAGTTACTGCTCATGGCGCTCCCCCTTCGGCACGGAAGCCAGATAGATGTTGGTCACATCGGGCCGCTCGTGGCCCAGGAGCCGGGACACGGCGAAGTGGGCGTCCAGGGCGCCCATGCCGCTGCTGGTCAACTCCCGGTACTTCTCCGCCGCGTAAGTGTGGCGCAGGCCGTGAAAGGTCATGGGGCGGTCGGAATCCGGAGTTTTTACTTCCTCCCTGTGCCGCAGGAGAAACCCCTGCAGCGCGGCGATGGCCCGGTCGGTGGGCACTCCGTCGGGCACCAGTAGTTTGTGGCCCCGCTCCGTACGCTCCAACTGTTTCCGCAGGGCCAGTGCGATCTGCTCGTTGATGGGCACGGTCCGCACCTTGCCGCCCTTCCCCTTGATCGTGATGGCATTCTCCCGGAGGGCCCGCCCCGCCGCGGCGGTGTCCATGCGGAAGCACTCGTGGATGCGGAGGCCGGCGTAGCGGGCAAGGTACAAGGCCAGGATGTAGTCATAGCGGTCCTCAGCCAGCGCCTTGCCCAGCATCTTGTTAAACTCCACATTGCTCCAGGTGCGGTCCACGCCGCCGAACCGCCGCCGCTCCAGTTCCACGGCCAACTCGTCATTGGAGGGCAACTGGTACTTGGGCCGGCCCATTTTGTCATGGAAGAACCGGATGGCCGCCAGGTCGGTCTTGATGGTGGAGGCCGACTTGCCGCTCCCCTGCATATGGAGGACGTAACTGGTCAAATGCTTGCCGCTGATGTTCTCCAACTTCTGGAGGTGGTAGGTATCTGCCAGATAGGCGCAGAACCGCTTGAACGCCTCGTAGTAGCGCTCCTTAGTGCGGAAACTGCCCTGGCGGTTGTGCCGGGCCAGTTTGTCCAACTGGCTCACCAGGGTTCCATAGGTCCCCCGGTTGATGATTTTCGTTGCCATATATAAATCTCCTTGTCGATCATAGATCGTCTCAACGGGCGCAGTCCGCCCATTGGCAGGTGAGGCCGTTTCCACCGGATCTCCGGAGAAAGCCGCCCTTGGCCCTTGCCGTGGGGAACTCCGGAGCCTCTGGGACAGAGACCCTTCTTGGAATCAGGCAATCTGTCATGGGAAACCCGTCTCTCTTTGGTTTTTGAACTCGGTCAGTACGAATGCGGCATGGAGGGGACGCCCTCTGTCGCGGAGCAACCCTGTTCCGACGACGGCCGCCGACACAACCGCTGAACTCGGCTGCAACTGCTGACAACTTGTAAGCAGCCGCGTGTGTCGTATGATCCGCCCGGCTGCGGATCGGAAAAATGCGTTCCTGCGCTGCCGGGGCCATGCTCTCACCATGGCGCGCAGGATCGGGAGGCTGCCAACTCCCTGGACGGTTTCCACGCCGCACCGTCCCAGCGGCATTTCCTTTCTTTCAAATTTCTATGATCGACAAGTCTTGTTTACCGGCATTCCTGCCTTCCCCGCGGCCGGCAACCGCCGCAGGGTGAATCTACGCAAAAAGACACGGGAAAGGACGCGCCCCTGCGGGGCATCGTCCGGCTTCTCGTGTCTCTGTTCTTCTCGGGTATCCTGTTTTCGCCGCGCCGCGCTGGGCGCAAGGCGTTATTTCTTCGAGCCGGGGATGGGAGCAATCAACTTCCTGTCTCCGGAATCTCTGCCACAAGTCCCCCATACAAGCGGCTTTACGCCAGGGGAACTTCTCCATCGAAATGGCCTCTGTATCCGTAAACTGTTCATTCCTGCCCGGCTGCCTGCGGCAGTGCGATCAAGGGAAAAATGGATGCAGGAAAACGGCTCATGGAAAAGGGCCAAATCCAAATGCTGACATACGACATTCCGACTCTGCGTGATTTTGACAGCGCAGAATCCGCCCTCCTATTTCTTGATCCTGCTCGTGGAAACGGCAAAGGACATCCTCCGCCGGTCCCAACCCCTCAATGCTCCACCCTCAAATGCTCCGCCCTAAATACAGCCTCAGTTTACCATGCGGAAAAATATTTGTACACTTGCGCCTGCCGCAAGAGCGGATATCGCCTGATTTGCTTAAGCAGTAAAGCCGCAGATCCGTATGCGCCCGCACCATTCTGCGGCAATTCTTGTCCCGGGTGATAATGGACAAACGGCGGACGCTCTGCTGGCAGTAAGCGGCTTAATTCAACGTCCACTGTTGTTCGCGCGCCTTGTCTTTCGCCTGATGGTTCGTGAAACAGGAGAACGGGGCGGTAAAATCCTTCCCGCTCTCCTGTCAGGTGTTTACCGCTCAGTCGTCCCAATCGTCGTCCCAGTCGTCATCGTCGTCCCGGTCGTCGTAGTCCGTGTCGTCCCAGCCGTCGTCATCGTCGTCCCAGTGGTCCTCG
>CAJFVK010000055.1 GCA_904420435.1 uncultured Oscillospiraceae bacterium | reverse complement strand
GACCGCCGGGACCTACAATTTCCCCAACAAGGGCACGCCCTTTGACGAGCGGAGCAAGGAGTACCGGGAGCGCAAGCGCCAGGAGCTCAAACACGGACGTAGCAGGGGGGATCGCTGATATGGGAGAGAAGATTTTACAGGTGAACCACCTGTCCAAGTCCTTCGGCAGCCACCAGGTGCTGCGGGACATCGATTTTACCGTGAGCCAGGGGGACGTGATCTCCATCATCGGCGCATCCGGCTCCGGCAAGAGCACCCTGCTGCGGTGCATCAACCTGCTGGAAACCCCCACCGGCGGCGAGATCCTCTTCCACGGCCAGAACGTGGCCGGCGGACGGACCAACGCCGCGGCCTACCGGAGCAAGGTGGGCATGGTGTTCCAGAGCTTCAACCTCTTCAACAACATGACCGTGCTGAAAAACTGCATGGTGGGCCAGGTCAAGGTCCTCAAAAAGAGCAAGGAACAGGCCAGGGAGAACGCCATGAAGTACCTGGAGCAGGTGGGCATGGCCCCCTACATCAACGCCAAGCCCCGGCAGCTCTCCGGCGGCATGCAGCAGCGGGTGGCCATCGCCCGGGCCCTGGCCATGGAGCCGGAGGTCCTCCTCTTCGACGAGCCCACCAGCGCCCTGGATCCGGAGATGGTGGGTGAGGTGCTCTCCGTCATGCGGGACCTGGCCCAGGGGGGCATGACCATGCTGGTGGTCACCCACGAGATGGCCTTTGCCCGGGACGTGAGCAGCCACGTGGTGTTCATGGCCGACGGGGTCATCTGCGAGGAGGGGGCCCCCAAGGACCTCTTCTCCGCCCCCCAGCAGCAGCGCACCCGGGACTTCCTCTCCCGGTTCATGCAGCACTGACCGCGCCCCAAGAAAAAGAAAAGCCGGAGCAGTTGCTCCGGCTTTTTCCGGCCGGCCGCCCCTTTGAGGGCGGCCGGCCGTTTTTCTCTATTCCGACATCTTCCCGCTTTTTTCATACAGCATCTGAAGAACATCTGCGCACCCCTCGATGCCCAGCGCCTGGCTGTCCAGGGAAACATGATAGTTTTTGGCATAGCCCCACTTCATATTCGTATAAAAACGATGATATGCCGCCCGGCGCTTATCCTTCTCCCTGATCCGCTGCTCTGGGGATTCCTCCCGCTCCCCGTAGACCCGGACGATTCTCTCCGCCCGGTACTCCAGGCTGGCGTGGATAAACGCCTTCAGGCAGTCCGCCTCGTTCTGGAGGATGTAGTCCGCGCACCTTCCCACAATGACGCAGGGCCCCTGCCCTGCCAAGTCCAGAATCACCTTCCGCTGGACCTCCCACAGATAGTCCTCATTGGTGGGGCCAAAGGCCCGGGAGGCAAGGGCGGAGGACATGAACCCCGCCGGAGCGGATTCCTCCCGGCGGGCCACATAGCCCTCGGTAAACCCGCTCTCCTCCGCGATTTTCTGGATCAGCTCGCTGTCATAGCAGGGGATCCGCAGCCGCTGGGCCACCGCTTTCCCGACGGTGCGGCCGCCGCTCCCGAACTCACGGCTGATGATAAGGATCCGATTTTTCACGATAACTGCGCCTCCTCCGTGTTCAGCTGGCGGTAGGTTTGATGGATCAGGAATACCGCAACGGCAAATGTTAAAACATCCGACACAGGCATGGACAGCAGCACCCCATCCAGCCCCCAGAATACCGGCAGCAGCAGGGCAAACCCGACGCCAAACACCACCTCCCGGATCAGGGAGAGCGCGGTGGAGGCTGCCGCCTTGCCCATGGCCTGCAGGAAAATAAAGCACGCCTTGTTGATGCACGCCAGGATCACCATGCAGAGATAGATGCGGAATGCCCGGATGGCGAACTGCGTGTAGTAGGCGCTCTCATTCGCCGCGCCGAAAATGGAGATCAGGCCTCCCGGGAAAAATTCCGCCAGGAGAAAGGCCACCGCCCCCACCGCCGCCTCAGCAATCAGCAGCCTGGTAAAGAGCTCCTTGACCCTCGCTTTCTTTCCGGCGCCCATATTAAAGCCAACAATGGGGATGCAGCCAGCCGCCATGCCCACAACAATGGAAATCACGATCTGGAAGAACTTCATGACAATGCCCACAACGGCCATAGGGATCTGCGCATACTGCGGCTGTCCGAAAATTTCATCCGCGGCGCCATACTTTTGGAGCATGTTGTTCACCGCTGCCATAGCTGCCACCAGGGAGATCTGGGACAGAAAGCTTGTGATCCCCAGGAACAGGGTCCGGCCGCAGATTACCGGTACCAGCTTGAGATCCTTTCCTGCCGGCTTCATCAGTTTCATATGCAGGATATACCACACCGCCAGCACCGCGGTAATCAGCTGCCCAATCACTGTGGCCACCGCCGCGCCCATCATGCCCCACCGGAAAACAAAAATAAACAGCGGATCAAGGATAATGTTGGCGATTGCACCGGCAAGGGTGGACACCATGGCAAATTTGGGGCTCCCATCCGCCCGGATGATCGGGTTCATGGCCTGGCCGAACATATAGGCGGGGATGCCCAGGGTGATATAAAAGAAATACTCCTTGGCATACCCGAACGTCTCCTCATTGACGGTTCCGCCAAACATGGTGATGATCTGGTCCTGAAACAGCAGGTAAACGGCAGTCAGCACCAGACTGCTGGCCACACTCATCACCACAGCGTTGCCAACGCTGGTCTTGGCGGTGTGCTCCTCTCCCCTGCCAAGGCTGATGCTGACAAAGGCGCAGCAGCCGTCCCCTACCATAACCGCGATGGCCAGCGCCACCACCGTCAACGGAAACACCACCGTGTTGGCAGCGTTTCCGTAGGAGCCCAGATAGCTGGCATTGGCAATAAACAGCTGATCCACAATATTGTAGAGGGCTCCCACCAGGAGGGAAATGATACATGGCACTGTATACTGCGTCATCAGCTTTCCGATGGGCTCTGTCCCCAGGAATTGATTGGAATGTTCCATTGGTTTCACCTTCCTCTTTTCAAAAAAAGCGCGCAGCCCCGGTCGCTGGATTTACGCCGCAGGCTACACGCATCTTGTCAAGCTGCCCGGAATGCTCCGGACTGAAATTGTCTGACCATCCCAGCCCTCCCCACGATTCCCTCCCTCCAAAACAAAAAAAGTGCAGCCCACACGCAACCGGAATTACGCATGAAAGCTACACGTTGTACTGTTATCATACCAAAATTGGCCCGAAATTTCAAACGTTTTTTGAACAAAAGCTCCCCCGCTTTTCTCCGCCCTCTTTCGTGAAAATTTTGCAGAACTGGCTGATCCTCCGTCCCACAGGCGCGGACCAAACAAACAGCAGGGACGGCGAGGGCCGTCCCTGCTGTTCTTGTATTCTCACGCGATTCGGCCCGCGGGCCTCCCGCTCTTACTGGAAGGCCTCGTACATGGTCAGAGCATCCCGGAGGGCCGCCAGCATCAGTACAAGACACTTCTTCATAGTTCTCCTCCTCTTTCATGTTTCGCAAATTGTGCGGTTTTTCGCCCGTTTTGGTTATTATAGCAAGGAATTTCCCCCAAAACAACAAGCTGGCTGCATAGGGTTTGGCAAAAATTTTCCCCGCCCGGTCTCTTCGCCTGCCGTCTGATTTCCCCTCTGCGGCTTCCGTTTCTCCGGGCAGAGGCGCCCTTATCTCCGCCCCGCGGTTGCAAAATTTGCCGAAGGGGTATAAGATGGAGAAAATTCTCAGTGCGAGGAGGAGAGAATGGATGGAAGCGTCCCAGCAGAAAAACGATTTTACCCAGGGCTCCATTGCGAAAAATATCCTGTCCCTGGCCATCCCCATGACCATCGCCCAGCTGACCAACGTGCTCTACAACGTGGTGGACCGGGCCTACATCGGCCATATCGAGGGCATCGGGCGTGACGCCCTGACAGGCATCGGCCTGGCCATGCCCATCATCTCCATCGTCACCGCCTTCACCAACCTCTGCGGCATGGGCGGCGCGCCTCTGTGCTCCATCGCCCGGGGCCGGGGCGACCGGGAGGGAGCCCAGAAGGTGATGGGCAACGCCTTTGTGCTTCTCCTGGTGCTGGGCGTGGTGCTGATGGCGGTGTTCTACAGCTTTCTGGACCCTATCCTTTACCTGGTGGGCGGCAGCTACACCACGGTGTTCTACGCCAGGCAGTACCTGCTGATCTATCTGGCCGGCACCATTCCGGTGATGATCGCACTGGGACTGAACCCCTTCATCAACTCCCAGGGCTTCGGCCGCACGGGGATGATGACCGTGCTGCTGGGGGCGGTGATGAACCTGGTGCTGGACCCCATCTTTATCTTCGCCCTCCACATGGACGTCGCCGGCGCGGCCCTGGCCACGGTGCTCTCCCAGATCTGCTCGGCGGCCTGGGTGCTCCGGTTCCTCACCGGGCAGAAGGCCATCCTGCGGCTGGAGCGGCGGTACATCCGCCTCCACCTGCCCACCGTGGGGCGCATCACCGCCCTGGGCCTCTCCGGCTTCACCTTCTCCATCACCAACAGCCTGGTCCAGGGCAGCGGCAACGCCCTGCTCCAGTACTACGGCACCCTGGAGGGAGGCACCGTCCTGGGGGATCTGTACGTCAGCGCCATGACGGTGATCTCCTCCGTCCGGGAGATCATCTATCAGCCCATCCAGGGCCTGACCCAGGGGGCCCAGCCGGTGCTGGGCTACAACTACGGCGCCGGCCGCTACAGCCGGGTCCGCCAGTGCATCCGGTTCATGACCTTGGCCTCCCTGATCTGCAATGTGGTCATGTGGGCCCTGGTGATGGCGTGGCCGGAGATGTGGATCCTCCTCTTCAACAACGACCTCGCTCTCCAGGAGATCGGCGCCGTCACCATGCGGATCTACTTCTGCGCCTACTTCTTCATGAGCTTCCAGAGCGCCGGCCAGTACACCTTTGTGGCCCTGGGCCAGGCGAAAAAGGCCGTGTTCTTCTCCCTGCTGCGCAAGGTGATCCTGGTGGTCCCCCTGATGTACCTGCTGCCCGGGCTGACCGGCCTGGGGGCCTACGGCGTCTTTGCCGCGGAGCCCATCTCCGATATGGTGGGCGGCCTGATCTGCTACACCACCATGCTGCTCACCGTCTGGCGGCAGCTCAGGCAGCCCGACCGGCTGGACGGCGGCCAGGCGTAGGGCCCGTACAAAACGGAGCATCCCCCGGGACTTTCAGTCCCGGGGGATGCTCCGTTTTATGGTCTTTTCACCTGCGCGGGAGTCACTGGGAGGCGGCCACCAGCTCCCCCTCCCTGGATTTCTCCTTCTGGGGGATCTGTTCCCGCTCCGCCGGCTTCTCCCGGCTCTCCATCCGCTCCCTGGCGTTGGCCAGCATGAGCTTCAGGCGGTTCTCCTGGTTGACCTTGGTGGCGCCGGCATCGTAGTCGATGGCCACAATGTTGATGTTGGGATTGCGCTCCTTGATGGGCTTCATCATGCCCTTGCCGCAGATGTGGTTGGGCAGGCACCCAAAGGGCTGGGTGCAGACGATGTTCTCCACGCCCTTGTCCGCCAGCTCCAGCATCTCCGCGGTCAGCAGCCAGCCCTCCCCCATCTTGACACCCATGCTGATGGTGCCCTGGACCAGGCTGATGGTGTGGGTAAAGAGGGTGGGGGGATCGAAGTTCCCGTCCTCCTTCATGATCTCAATCATATCCCGCTCCTTGCCCAGCAGGAAGCGGTAGGCGATGTGGTAGAGCAGCTGGACGGACTTCTGCATGCCGTAGAGCTTGTGGTCCAGGATGTTGTTGTAGACGCAGTAGAGGCAGAAGTCCAGCAGGCCGGGCACCACTACCTCCGCGTCCTCGTCCACCAGGAATTGCTCCAGGTTGTTGTTGCCCAGGGGGGAGTATTTTACGTAGATCTCCCCCACCACGCCCACCAGCACCTTGCCCTGCCGGGGACGGTGGGGCAGGGCGGCGAAATCCGCCAGGATCCGCCGGTAGTTCCGCTTCACCATGGCGTAGTTGTGGCGGCCGGCGCCCATCTCCTCGGCCAGCCGGTCGGTCCACCGGTCGGCCAGGGCCTGGGCGGAGCCCCGCTCCGTCTCATAGGGCTTGGTCTGGTTGACCAGGCTCATCAGCAGATCCCCGTACAGCACGCCGTACATCATCTTCTTGATCAGCCCGATCGACAGCTGGAAGCCCGGGTGGTGCTCAATGCCGCTGAGGCTCAGGGAGATCACCGGCACATGGCCCATCCCCGCCTTCTGCAGGGCCTTTCGCAGCAGATGGATGTAGTTGGAGGCCCGGCAGCCACCGCCGGTCTGGAAGAGCACCAGGGCCACCTTGTCCGGGTCGTACTTCCCGCTCTGGAGGGCGTCCATAAACTGGCCGATCACCAGGATGGCCGGATAGCAGGTATCGTTGTGGACGTATTTAAGCCCCGTTTCCGCGATGTGGGCTCCCTGGGTCTCCAGCACCTCCACGCGGTAGCCCACCTTCTCCATCACCTTGGCGATGATCTTGAAGTGCATGGGCAGCATATTGGGCACCAGGATGGTGTGGGTGGCCTTCATCTCCTCGGTGAACACCACATAGTTCTGCTCTCGCTTTTGATTCCGCTTCATCCCTGCGCCGCCTCCTTTTCCTGTTCCTCCAGGGCGCCGATCAGGCTGCGCAGCCGGATCTTCACCGCCCCCAGGTTGGTAATCTCATCGATCTTGATCTGGGTGTACAGCTTGCCGTACCCCTCCAGAATGGAGCGGACCTCATCGGTGGTGATGGCGTCCACCCCGCAGCCAAAGCTCACCAGCTGCACCAGCTGGGTGTCCGCGTGCTCCCCGGCGTACCGGGCCGCCCGGTAGAGCCGGGCGTGGTAGGTCCACTGGTTGAGCACATGGACCCGCACCGGCTCGGCCAGATGGCACACGCTGTCCTCGCTGACCACCACAAATCCCAGGGAGGCCGCCAGCTTGTCGATACCGTGGCCGATCTCCGGGTCCACATGGTAGGGGCGGCCCGCCAGGATCATGATCCGCTTTCCGTGGCTCCGGGCCCAGGCCAGGGCCCGCTCCCCCTCCCTGCGCACCGCGGCCATGTGGGCCTCGTAGGCGGCGAAGCCCTCGTCCACCGCCTGGCGCACCTCCCGCCGGGTGATGCCGGGGAACACCGGCTCCAGGCAGTTCCACAGCTCCTTGGCCAGCTCCCGCCGGTCGTTGATGTTCAGGAAGGGGTAGAGGAAGCGGGTCTGCTCCAGATCATCCATATTGCCCTTCAGCAGCTCCGAGTAGTAGGCCACCACCGGGCAGTTGTAGTGGTTGTCGCTCTCCCGCTCGTCCACGTTGTAGGTGAGGCAGGGGTAGAAGATGGCGTCCACCCCCCGCTCCAGCAGCTCCTCCATGTGGCCGTGCATGATCTTGGCCGGGTAGCAGGCCGTATCCGAGGGGATGGAGAACTGGCCCTTCTCATAGGTCCGCCGGGTGGAGAGGCTGGACACCTCCACCCGGAATCCAAGGCTCCGGAAGAGGGCGTGCCACAGGGGCAGCAGCTCATACATGCCAAGGGCCAAAGGCAGGCCGATGGTCCCCCGGGTCCCGTCCCCCGGCTGGAGGGCGGACAGGGCGTCCCGCTTGAAGGCGTAGAGGTTGGGGATCTCCTCGGTCACGCGGATGCCCAGGCCCTTCTGGCACTGGTTGCCGGAGATGTACTTCTTCCCGTCCCCAAAGGTGTTGATGGTCAGCCGGCAGTGGTTGGCGCAGCCCTGGCACACCGCCGCCCTAGAGGTGTGGACAAAGCTCTTCAGGCCCTCCGCCGTGATCAGGGAGGACTTCTTCAGGTCCATCACGTACAGCGCCGCGCCGTAGGCCCCCATGAGGCCGGCGATGGCGGGCCGGATCACGTTCTTCCCCAGCTCCCGCTCAAAGGCCCGGAGCACCGCGTCGTTATAGAAGGTGCCCCCCTGGACCACCACGTGCTCCCCCAGCTCGTCGGCGCTGCCGGCCCGGATCACCTTGTAGATGGCGTTTTTCACCACGCTCATGGACAGCCCCGCGGAGATGTCCTCCACCGTGGCCCCGTCCTTCTGGGACTGCTTGACGGAGGAGTTCATGAACACCGTGCAGCGGCTGCCCAGGTTCACCGGCGCCTGGGCGTGGAGTCCCTTCTCGGCAAAGTCGGCGATCTCGTAGCCCATGCTCTTGGCGAAGGTTTCAATGAAGGACCCGCAGCCGGAGGAGCAGGCCTCGTTGAGCATAATGGAGTCGATGGCCCCGTCCTTGATCTTGAAGCACTTGATGTCCTGGCCGCCGATGTCCAGGATAAAATCCACCTCCGGGCAGAAGTGCCGGGCGGCGGTATAGTGGGCGATGGTTTCCACCACCCCCCGGTCCACGCCGAAGGCGTTCTGGATCAGCTCCTCCCCGTAGCCGGTGACGGCGCTGCCCCGGATGGTGATCCGGTCGCCGCAGAGCTGATAGATCTTCTCCAGCTGCTCCCGGACCAGCTCCACCGGGTTGCCCCGGTTGGAGGCGTAATAGGTGTAGAGCAGCTCCCTGTCCTCCGAGAGCAGGGCCAGCTTGGTGGTGGTGGACCCACAGTCGATCCCCAGCCAGGCGGGGCCGCTGTAGGAGGCGATGTCCCGGCTGGGCACGTCGGCCCCCGCGTGGCGCTGCCGGAACTCCTCGTATTCCGCCTGGCTCGCAAAGAGGGGCGGGAGCCGGTTTGTCACCGTCCGCTGGGCCAGGCTCTTCTCGATGGCCTCCCGCAGGCGCAGCACCGTGGTGCTGCTGCCGGCCTTCCGGGCATACATGGCCGCGCCGAAGGCCACGGCGAACCGGCCGTACTCCGGGAAGACCGCCTCCTCGTCGCTGAGCTTCAGCGTCTCCTGAAAGCGCTGCCGCAGGCCCTTGCAGTAGTAGAGGGGCCCGCCCAGAAACAGGACCTTCCCCTGGATCCGGCGGCCCTGGGCCAGCCCCGCGATGGTCTGGTTCACCACCGCCTGGTAGATGCTGGCGGCCACATCCTCCTTGTTGGCCCCCTGGTTGAGAAGGGGCTGGATGTCCGTCTTGGCAAAGACGCCGCACCGGGAGGCGATGGGGTAGATCCGCTGGTGGCGGAGGCTCATCTCGTCCATCTCATCCACCGTCACATCCAGCAGGGTGGCCATCTGGTCGATGAACGCGCCGGTGCCGCCGGCGCAGGAGCCGTTCATCCGCTCATCCACGCCGCCGTCAAAGAAGATGATCTTGGCGTCCTCGCCTCCCAGCTCGATCACCGCCGTGGTGTCCGGCTCCAGGCGCTTGACCACCTCGCCGGTGGCGAATACCTCCTGGACGAAGGGCATGCCGATGGACTCCGCCAGGCCCAGGCCCGCGCTTCCCGACAGGGCCACGGCAAAGGGGCGGTCCCCGATGAGAGGGGCCGCCTTTCCAATCAGTTCCAATGTTTTCTGCCTCACCTGGGACATGTGGCGCTGGTAGTCCTCATAGAGGACCTGGTCGCCCTCCAGCAGCACCACCTTCACCGTGGTGCTGCCCACGTCGATCCCCAGGGAGAGAATACCGGGTGTTTTTTCGCTCATGTATCGCTCGCTCTCCGCAGCCGGCGGCCTTTTCAGCGCCGCCGGTACTCTATGTAGTCTTTTCTATCCTATATTCAGCAGTTTGTTATTATATCATAACCGTATACTTTTTTTCTACTGAATTTGTTAAAAAACTATGAAACTTTTTCTGGGAATTTTTGTTTTGTTTGCAATTTATTCACATTTTCGCAGGACGGGCAGTATATAGTAGAGGGAGCAATTTTTCAGCAAGGGATGAAAACGATGGTCAGACAGAAGTATCTGGACAGCATATGCCTGCTTGTGGTGGTGCTGGCGCTGGTGCTATCCCTGGTCTTTCTGGGGGGCACCTCCATCACCGGCAGCGCCCGGGAGCCGGAGGACGCCGGCCTGTCGGGCATAACGGAAACAGAAGAACGTCCGGACCTCTCCGATGAGGGGTCCGGACGTTCCTTTTTTTACAGGCGGATGCCGGCGCCGGGGCCGATGGGCCAGCCCAGCAGCAGCCATGCCACCAGCAGCAGCGACCAGAACACCAGGAAGCACAGGCTGTAGGGCAGCATGGTGGCGGTCAGCGTGCCGATGCCGGCCTTCCTGTCATACCGGCGGGCGTAGGATACGATGACGGCATAGTAGCTCATCAGGGGCGTGATGATGTTGGTGCAGGAGTCCCCGATCCGGTAGGCCAGCTGGGCCAGCTCCGGGGTGTAGTCCAGGAGCATGAACATGGGAACAAAGACCGGCGCCAGGATATTCCACTTGGCGCTGGCGGAGCCCATGAACAGGTTCAGGAAGGCGGAGAACAGCACGAACAGCAGCATCAGGGGGATCAGGCCCACCCCGGCGGAGCGGAAGAAGTCCGCCCCCCGGATGGCCAGGATGGTGCCCAGCCGTGTGTAGGAGAAATACTCGATGAACTGGGCGGCCACAAAGGCCAGGGCCACATAGGAGCCCATGGAGGCCATGGTCCTGCCCAGAGCCTCGCAGACCGCCCGCTCCCCCCGCAGGGTGCCGGCGGCCCTGCCGTAGACCACGCCGGGCAGGAAAAAGAGCAGGGCGATCAGCACGATGACCCCGTCCAGCAGGGGCGAGGCGGGGCTGCCCACCAGCTGGCCGTTCTCGTTGCGGAGGAAGGAGTCCTTTGGCAGGCACAGCAGCGCCACCGTCAGCACAAAGAGCAGGGCCGTCAGGCCTGCCCGGCGCAGGGCCCGCCGCTCCCGGTTCCCCAGGGCGTCAGGGAGCCCCTCCTCCCCCCGCTCCTCCCAGGCCCCCAGCCGGGGCTCCACCACCTTGTCCGTGATGACGGTTCCCAGAATGGTGATGAGGAAGGTGGAGGCGATCAGGAAGTACCAGTTGCAGGCAGCGGACACCTGATAGTCCGGGTCCACCATCTGGGCCGCCGCCTGGGTGATGCCGGCGAACATGGGGTCCAGCGCCCCCACGATCAGGTTGGCGGAAAAGCCGCCGGACACGCCGGCAAAGGCCGCGGCCAGGCCAGCCAGGGGGTGCCGCCCGCAGGCGCGGAACACCAGGGCCCCCAGGGGGATCAGCACCACGTAGCCCGCGTCGGTGGCCACGTTGCTCATCACACCCAGAAAGACGATGACCGGCGTGATCAGCCGCCGGGGCGCGGCCTGAACGGCCCGCCGCAGGGCGGCGCTGATGAGGCCGCTCTCCTCCGCGATCCCCACGCCCAGCATGGCCACCAGTACGGTCCCCAGGGGCACATAGCCGGTGAAATTGGTCACCGCGCTGGTGAGCATCCAGGCAAGGCCCTCCCGGGTGAGGAGGCTCACCGCCTCCACCCGGGTTTCCGCAAGGGCTCCGCCGCTGACCAGCTCCCCGGCGGCAGACACCCCCAGAGCCTGGCAGAGGGCGGAGATCACCACCACCGCCAGGCTCAGGAGGACAAAGAGGGTGATGGGGTGGGGCAGGCGGTTTCCGGCCCGCTCCACCGCGCCGAGAAACCGGCTTCCCAGCGATCGCCTCTCTTTTTTCCGTCCTTCGTCCATGGGCCCCACCTCCTGAAAAACAAATCGTCCAGAGCCGCCGCTGAGGGGCAGCTCTGGACTATTGTTTCCCAGCCGGGCCTGTTTTAACCGAAGGACCGCTTCTCTATGAGGCAGCGCAGGGCCCGCAGGGGATGGCCGTTGCACAGCTCCATGATCGCCGCCGCGTGGCAGGGCCGGAGCTTCCCCTGGCTCATGGCCGGCAGGGCCCGCAGGGGCATATAGTAGACCATGTTCTCCACCATCTTCCGCTGGTTGGAGGAGGTGGAGTAGTCCGCCCCGCCGCAGCCTACCCGCCGGGCCACCCAGTCCATGTGCCGCTCGCAGAAGTCGAAGGCGATCCGCCCCAGGGCGCAGGCCCGCAGATCCACCAGGGCGCTGTTCCGGTGGAAGGGGCGAGCCGGCCGGGGCTTCGGCACCGGACGACCCAGCACCGCCGCGAAGGCGGCGTCGTCCACCCGGAGGGGCGCTGTGGGGTGATAGTAGCAGGGGGCGCTCGTCCGCAGGTCCGGCAGGGGGCCGTCCCCGGGGATCTCCACCTCCGCGGCGCAGCGGATGTCCCGGCTGGAAGCCCCCAGCTTCAGGGTGTAGGTCCCCCCGTCCACCCGCCAGTCCGCCGCCTCCCGGTCGTAAACCGCGAAATCCCGGCGGGTCAGCCGGAAGGCGATCTCCCGGCTCTCCCCCGGCTCCAGGGCCACCTTCTGGAAGCCCCGCAGCTCCAGAGCCGGGCGGAACAGCGTCCCCTCCGGCGGCGCCACATAGAGCTGCACCACCTCCTTGCCGAACACCGGCCCAGTGTTCCGGACCCGGCAGCGGACCGTCCATTCCGCCCCCGTCCCCTCGCATTGCATCCCCTCCAGGGCGAAGGAGGTGTAGGACAGCCCGTGGCCGAAGGGCCAGCGCACATCCACCCCAGCGGTTTCATACCAGCGGTAGCCCACGTAGACGCTCTCCCGGTACTCCGGGTCCCGCTTCCCGAACCAGGGGGTGGCGGCGCACTGGTCCAGGGACTTAGGCCAGCTCTCCGCCAGCTTGCCGGAGGGATTCACCCGGCCGTACAGCAGGTCAAAGGCCGCCGAGCCGCCGTTCTGTCCCGCCAGGCACTGGATGAGGATCGCCCCCACCCGCTCCGCGAAGGGGACGGCCACCGGTCCGCCGCAGCAGAGCACCACCGCCGTGGGCGTCCCTGTGGCGGCCACCGTTTCCACCAGGGCCACGTGGCTGGGGGGCAGGTCCATGTTCTCCCGGTCCCAGCCCTCGCCCTCCGCCAGCTCCGGAAGGCCCACGAACACCACCGCCGCGTCCGCGTCCCGGGCGGCCTCCGCCGCCTCCCGCAGGCGGCAGGGGTCCGGCTGAATCTCCGCCTCCCCGTACCCCTCGGCGTACCGCACCGCCACGCCGGCGGCCAGGAAGGCCTCCTCCGCGGAGGTGATCCGGGTGGGCTCGATCCGGCTGCTGCCGGAGCCCTGGTACCGGGGATAGCGGGCGAAGCGCCCGATCAGCGCCACCCGCTGGCCCGGCTTCAGAGGGAGGGTCCCGTCGTTTTGCACCAGCACGCCGCTCTCCCCGGCGATCCGGCCCGCCAGGGCGTGGTGGGCCGCCCGGTCCGCGGGGAGGGGGGTATTCCCCATCTCCCGGACGATCAGGCGCAAAATCCGCTCCACCGCCCGGTCCAGCGTCTCCACGGAGAGCCGCCCGGAGCGGACGGTCTCCAGCACCAGCCGGGTATTCTCCGGCGCGTCCCCGGGCATCTCCAGGTCGCACCCGGCCTCCAGGGCCTCCACCCGCCGGTCCATGCCGCCCCAGTCGGTGACCACCAGGCCCTCAAAGCCCCACTCCTCCCGGAGGATCTCCGTCAGGAGCCGGCGGCTCTCGCAGGCGTAGACCTCGTTGATCCGGTTGTAGCTGCACATGACGGTGGCGGGCTTCCCCTCCCGGACGGCGGTTTCAAAGCCCGCGAGATAGATCTCCCGCAGCGCCCGCTCGTCCACCTGGGAGGAGCCCACCATCCGGCAGCGCTCCTGGTTGTTGGCGGCGAAGTGCTTCAGGCTGGCCCCCACGTTCATGGACTCCATCCCCCGGATCACCGCCGCGGCCAGCTTGCCGCTGACCAGTGGGTCCTCGGAGAAATACTCAAAGTTCCGCCCGCCCAGGGGGCTGCGCTTGATGTTGGCCCCCGGCCCCAGCAGCACCGCCACCGACTTTTCCCTGCACTCCCGGCCCAGGGCCCGGCCCAGCTCCTCCAGCAGCGCCTCGTCAAAGCTGCAGGCGGCGGCGCAGGCCGTGGGGAAGCAGGTGGCCTCCTCGTTCACCGACAGGCTGGCGTGGCTGCCGCCGGTCTTCCGAACCCCGTGGGGCCCGTCGGTGATGCAGATGGAGGGGAGCCCCAGGCGCTCCACGCCCTTTAAGTTCCAGAAGTCCCTGCCGCTGAGCAGCTCCGCCTTCTCCTCCAGGGTCAGCTGACCCAGCAGCTCTCCGATTCGGTCCATTGCCCGCTCCTTTCCCTCGCCTGAGGCTGTCCGCCGGTTCTGACCGGCGTGGTACGCCCCGTGGTTTTCGCCTATCATACCACAGATTTCTCTTTTTTACCACCCCCGGTGGGGCCCCTGCCCGCGCCGGACAGGATGCGGGGCGATTCCAAAAGAGCCGCCCCGCGTCCCAAGTCCCGCGTTGAAACGCCGGGAAGGCAGCAGTATATTTTCAGGCCGCCCAAAAGTCCCTCCACACTTTTGGGCGGCCTGAAC
>CAJFVK010000054.1 GCA_904420435.1 uncultured Oscillospiraceae bacterium | reverse complement strand
GACGGAGAGGAGCAGCGCCGCCAGGTACGGCGGTTTTCTGCTTGGTGGGAGAAGGATGGCGCACGGCCCCGCCGCCGGACTCGCCGAAGCGTTGATTGCACAAAAGGAGAAAATCTGATAAGATGCTTCATGAGGTGAGAGCAATGGAGTGTGAGCGCCTGGGGGCGATGATTCGCACCTGCCGGATGGAAAAGCGCCTGACACAGCGGCAGCTGGCAGACATGCTGGGCGTCAGCGACCGTACCGTTTCCAAGTGGGAGCGCTGCCGGGGGTGCCCGGATATTTCTCTGCTGGCTGGCCTCTCCCGCATTTTGGGCGCGGATCTGGAGGAGCTGCTGGAGGGAAACGGAGAGAAAGTGAGGAATGCTATGCGAAAAATACGATTTTTTGTCTGTCCCGTCTGCGGTGAGGTGACGGCGACCACAGGGGCCGGAGCGGTGTCCTGCTGCGGTCGGCGGCTGGAATCTCTGGCGGAGCAAAAGGCGGAGGAGAAACAGAAACTTCAGGTGGAGGAGTTGGACGGGGAGTGGTATGTAAGCGGACAGCACCCGATGGTGAAGGAGCACTATGTGTCCTTTGTAGCCCTGGTGTCTGGAGGGGAGCTGCACCTGGTGCGGCAGTATCCGGAGTGGAATTTGCAGGTACACCTGCCCCGCCGCGGCCACGGGCGGCTGTTCTGGCATGATACCAGAGAGGGGCTTTTCTACCAGATCATTTAAGCGAAGCGGGGACGGGCTCAGCCTGTCCCCTTTTTGACGGGACTTCTACCATCAGAAATACTGAATGTCATTTTCAAATAATCCTCCTGTTTTCAATAGTTTTTGTTAGAACAAATGTCCTGATAGAAAGGATAGCACAGTATTTCTGTGATGTCAAGAGAGATCACAGAATTTCTGTTGACTTTTTCCCATCGACCAGGTATGCTGTTTGTAGTGCCAAAATCACACCAGAGGGAACACGCGGGGAGGTGCGCTATGAGCTTTGGGCAGCGGCTGCGGGAGCGGCGGGAGGAACTGGGCATGAGCCGGGCGGAGCTGGCCAGCCGGCTGGGGGTCAGCGTGTCGGCCATCGGCAACTATGAAACCGGGCAGAACGCGGTGCGGGAGGACGTGCTGATGCGGCTGTTCCACGTGCTGGACGTGTCGCCCAACTTCCTCTATCAGGACAGTCTGTCCGGGAAGGAGTTTGTCTGCAGCGGCCGGGAGCGGAACCTGGTGCTCCGCTTCCGGGAGCTCTCCTCCTTCGGCAAGGGCCTTGTGGAGCAGACGGCGGAGAGTCTGCGGGCCTATGAGGCGGAGCTGGAGCGGGCGGAACCGGCGGAGGATCCCCGGGAGATTCCCCTCTACCGCAGTCCCGCCGCGGCGGGCTATGCGGCGCCGGTATTCGGGGACGACTACGATCTGATCCCCGTCACCGGGGAGGTGCCGGCGGGGGCGGACTTCGCCGTGCGGATCCAGGGGGACTCCATGGAGCCCTGCATCCCCGACGGGGGCGTGGCCTATGTGAACCGGGACCCCCTGGAAAACGGGGATGTGGGCATCTTCTGGGTGGACGGGGCGATGCTCTGCAAGCAGTACTACCGGGACGCCCTCGGCGTGGTGTACCTCTTCTCCATCAACCGCTCCCGGGCGGACGCGGACGTGGTCCTGCCCGGGGACAGCGGCCGGTCCCTGGTGTGCTTCGGCAAGGTGATGCTCCGGAAGGTGCCCCCTGTGCCGGGCAGGTGAGCTGCCGGAGGGAACGATTTCGGGCCGCACTCCGCAGCACAGACGAAAGCCGGGCCGCTCTTGGCGGCCCGGCTTTTCTGCTTTCCAGCAAAAAATTTTCTCCAGGGCGCAACAATCCGGGCGCCTCAGGCGTGTAATAGGTGAAAGGGGGCGGGACAATGGACCACTCCGACCGGTTGGAAACCCTTGTGACACAGTATGAGAACACCCTGTTTCGCGCGGCCCTGGCCATTCTGGGAGACGTCCCGGAGGCGGAGGATGCGGTACAGGACGCCTTTTTGCGGTATCTGGAGAAGCGTCCCGCCCTTCGGGACGAAAACCACCGGCGGGCCTGGCTGCTGAAGGTCCTGGCCAACGGCTGCAAGAGCCGCCTGCGGGCCCGGAAGCGCCGGGGGACCGCGGAGCTGCTGGACGCCTACCCGGCCCCGGACCCCGACAGCCGGGAGGTGCTGGAGGCTGTGATGGACCTGCCCGCCAGGGAGCGGGCGGCGGTCCACCTCTTTTACTACGAGGGGTACAGCACCCAGGAGATTGCCGCGATCCTGGGCCAGCGGCCGGGTACGGTGCGCAGTCACCTGAGCCGGGCCAGGCAGGCCCTCCGGGAGCGGCTGAAAGGAGAAGTGTGATGAAAGAGCAGTACAGAGCCTATATGGACCAGGTGGAGGTTTCCCCGGCGCTCCACCAGAGATTGATCGGGCTGTCCGCCCCCCGCCGGCCAAATCGCTGGCGGCGGTACGGCTCCCTGGCGGCGGCCCTGGTGGTGCTCATCGGCGTGGGGGCAGTGGGCCTTGGCCGCCTGGCGAGAGAGCGCGCCGGGGCGGAGCTGGGGGAAACGGAGCCGGACATCGCCCTGGAGGAGAACCCCCAGGAGGGCGCCGGAGAGGCGGGAACCATCGGCGGTTATGAGGTGACCGATGGCGAGGTGGTCAGCTACTTTGCGCTGCCCTATATCGCCTACGGCCCGGCCCCGGCGGACTCCACCCAGGTGGACTACACTCTGACTGCCCCGGCGGGCAGCACCCGGCGGGCAGTGACGGCGGAGGATGTGTTGACCCTGGTGGGCGGCGAAACGGCCCTGGAGACCCACCTGGGCTGGGGGGGACTGGCCTGGACCGGGGAGGGGATCTTCCTCAGCGACGGCTCCCTGTGGCACCTATCCCTGCTGGGGGAGGGGACGGATCTGGCCCTCTCCCTGGAGGTGATGGCCGGAGAGGAATTGCCGCCCAGCTGCATTGTGACTGAGGAGGACACAGTTACCGATGTGGGAGGCATCCCTGTTAAGGGCTACACCGGCGGGATCTACGGCAAGACCGACGACAGCACCGGCGAGACGGTTCTCTGGCTGCCGGAGAGCCGGACGGTGGAGTTTGCCGCCAACGGTGCCGGGTACCGCTTCCAGGTGTACGTCCCCGAAGGGGAGGAGGAGCAGGCGGGGCTGCTGGCATCCCAGTTTGTCCGGCTGGCCATCGCCGACGGGCTCAACCTGTCCATGACCCAGGAGGAGCCCGTGTCCCAGGAGGAGCCGGGCGGGGACCGGGCCGATTCCCCGGCCTACGACCCGGCGGCATAGGGAATAGAGAACAGGCGCCCGGACGAGAGTCCGGGCGCCTGTTTTATGGAAACAAGAACTGGGCTGCACCGGCGGCCAGGGCCAGGGACAGGAGGGCCTGAACCCCCTTTCCCAGCCAGTGATACCGCAGGCGGAGAGGGCCGGCCACCGTCGCGGTCTGGCAGTGGACGGAGAGGCCGCCCCAGCCCAGGATGGCGGCAGCGGCGATAAAGCCGGCGGGGCCCGGGGAGAGGGCGGCCACCCCGGACACCATCTCCACCGCACCCAGGGCCGCGGCCGGGAGGGCCGCAGGGATCACGCCTACCACCGTCCGGAAGAGTACCACAAAGCCGCAGATGTTCAGCACCGAGGTCAGGGAGCCGGTGACGGCGGTGGGCAGGGCGGCGGAGAGGGAAACCGGCTGGGGCTCCGCCCGGGACGGCGGGGCGGAGGCCCGGCTCCGGCGGCCCTCCGGCAGCAGGCGGCACAGGAGCATCCCTGTGAGCAGGGCGGAGAGGACGTGGATCAGGTAGAGCCACACCCCCGCCCGGCTGCTGTGGAGGATGCCCGCCCCCACGTAGGAGAGGATAAAGGCGGGGCCGCAGTTGTTCACAAAGCCCAGGCACCGTTCCCCCTCCTCCTGGGAGAGCTGGCCGGAGCGCACCAGCTCGGCGGCGGTTCTGGCCCCGGCGGGATAGCCTCCCACCAAGCCGGCGATCAGGGGAGCGGCGCACAGGCCCCTCAGATGGAACAGGGGGCCCATGAAGGGGGCGAACAGCCGCTGCAGGGCACCGGCGGCCCCTAGCTGGATCAGCAGGGAAACCACCACAAAAAAGGGGAACAGGGAGGGGACGACAGTTTCAAAGCAGAGGAGCAGCCCCTCCCGCACCGCCTGGGCCGCCTCCTGGGGAAAGCGGAGGAGGGCGAGGGCGAACAGGAGGACCGGCAGAATCAGTATCCGGCGTTTCATCTTCATCACCGGTACAGAATATGTCCCCGCCGGCGGAAACATGAGGGACGGCTGGGATCGGAGCAGGAAAAAACAGGGGTGCGTTTGTGGAAATCCACAAGCGCGCCCCTGTTTTGATGAGAGGTCACTCCAGATTCAGCTTCCGGCGGAGGATCGCCACCGTGCCGGCGAAGAACGCCGCGGCAAAGGCCGCCAGGCACAGGGTCATCAGCCACATGCTCACATGGGCGCTCTGCTGGACAGTCAGCCACTGGTCCAGATTCACGTCCGGAATGAAGGTGGCGGCGGCGCTCATCAGGATATTCACCGCGATGTTGATGCCAAGGAAGGACAGCACGCTGCCCGCCACCCGGTTCCGGGGGAACAGGTGGCCCAGGGCCATGGCCAGGTAGACCATCAAAATCCCGGCGGACAGGGCGGCCACAAAGACCAGGAGGATCTCCACCGCCAGCAGCAGCACGTCCGGCCGCTCCGTCACCAGGATGCGCAGGGCGGTAAAGGTGCCGGTGGTCAGCAGCTTATCCCAGGAGATGGGCATCAGCAGGAACATGGAGAGGAACGCCACCACCAGGCTGATCAGGGAGGTCACCACCGCGCAGATCAGCTTGGAGGCCACCAGCTGCCAGGGCTTCACCGGCAGGGTGTGCATCAGGTAGCCCTCGCCGCCCAGGAGGCCGTAGTAGAACCGCTGGATCACGAAGATCAGGGTGATGACGAAGAGGGCCACCACCACGCCGAAGTAGGCCATGGCGGCGACAAACCCCAGGGTTTCCCCGGCAAACCCGCTACCGTTGCCAGGCAGGGTGAAGCGGTTGACCAGGGCCAGCACCAGGGCCGCCGGCCACAGCAGGGCGAACTGCTTGCCCATGGAGCGGAAATCATATTTCAGCAGCTTGCGGAGCATCAGCGCTCACCTCCTTCCAGGGGAACCGTGCGGAAGACTTCCCGGAACAGGGCGTCCACACTCTTGCCCTGCTGCTCCCGGATATTGTCCACGCTGTTGTGGAGCATGACCTGCCCCGCCTTCAGGAAGATCACCTCGTCCAGCACCCGCTCGATGTCGCTGATGAGATGGGTGGAGATCAGGACGGTGCCCTCCTCGTTGTAGTTGGTGAGGATGGTGTTCAAAATGAAGTCCCGGGCCGCCGGGTCCACCCCGGCGATGGGCTCATCCAGCAGGTACAGCTGGGCCTTCCGGGCCATGACCATCACCAGCTGGACCTTCTCCTTGGTGCCCTTGGACATGGTCTTCAGCCGGTCCTTGGGGTCCACCCCCAGGGAGGCGCACATGGCCATGGCCTTCTGCCGGTCAAAGTCGGCGTAGAAGTCGCTGAAGAGGTCGAACAGGTCCGTGGCCTTCATCCAGTCGGCGAAGTACATCCGGTCCGGCAGGTAGCTGATGATGGACTTGGAGTGGACCCCCACCGGCTGCCCGTCGATGGACAGGTCCCCGGCGGTGGGCTGGAGCAGGCCGCAGAGAATTTTGATCAGCGTGGTTTTTCCGCTGCCGTTGGGCCCCAGGAGCCCCACGAACCGGCCCCGCCCGATGTCCAGACTTACGTTTTGCAGGGCGATTTTGTGGCCATACAGCTTGGTCAGCCCATGGCATGAGATCAGCAGGTCACTCATAAGATGATTCCTCCTCCTGTTGTAATAGGGTCATGGCGTCTGCGCGGGTGTAGCCCAGCTCCTCGATGGCGGACAGAAAGTCCTGGATGACCTGCCGGGCCATCCGGTGGCGCACCTGGGCGATCACCTCCTGGTCCTCGGTGACGGTCCGCCCCGCGGTCCGGTTGGCGATGGCCAGCGCGTCGCTCTCCAGCTGGCTGAGGGCCCGCTGCATGGTGTTGGGATTGACGCCGGCGTCCGCCGCCAGCTCCCGCACCGACGGCAGCTTCCCGCCGGGGGGATACTGTCCCGCCACGATCCGCCGGGCCAGCTGCTCGCTCAGCTGCAGCCAGATGGGGCGGTCGTCGCTTAATTTCCAGTCCATAGGCTCCTCCTTCTGTATTATTGTATTAACTGACTAGTACAATAATACATACGGAGCCGTTTGTCAAGACCTTTTTGGAAAAAAGTTTGCCCGGCTGGAAAAAACGGGGGCGCGCTCCAGGCATGGGGGCGGGGGCGGGGTCATAGAGTGTAGGGATAAGGGGTGAAAGAATGGACAAAAACAGACTGGAGCGGGAGCTGATCAGCCGGGCGGCGGATGTGTTCGACCTGCCGGCGGACGTGATCAGCTCCCTGCCCCACATTGAGCTGATCGGGGACTGCCAGCTGCTGATGAACAGCCACCAGGGCATCCTCTCCTACAGCACGGAAACGGTGGACATCAACGGCGGCAAGCTGGTGATCCGGGTCCGGGGGGAGGGGCTGGAGCTCATGGGCATGACCGGCTGTGAGCTGCGGCTGCGGGGCCGGATCACCGGCCTGGAGCTGATCCACTAGAGAAGGGGGGAGCCGAGATGCTGCAGCGGACCGTTAATTTCGTCCAGGGCCACGTGACCGTATCCGTGGAGAGCGCCTTTCCGGAGCGGGTGCTGAATCTCTGCGCCGCCCACCAGATCCCCTTCTGGGATCTCCGGTGGGAGAACCCCCTCCGCTTCACCTTCACCATGACCGGCGCCGCCTGGCGGCGGCTCCGCCGGGAGGCCCAGCGGCTGGACGCCAGGCTGGAGGTGGAGCGCCGGGAGGGGCTCCCCTATTTTCTCCGGCGGTTCCGGCGGCGGTACGCCCTGGTGGCGGGGATGGCGCTGGTGGTGCTGCTGAGCATCGCCGGCTCCTTTTTTATCTGGGATTTTGAGATCGAGGGGAACGCGGCGGTGTCCGACGAGGAGATCCTGCGGGCCCTGAACAAGTGCGGCGTGGGCCTAGGCACCTTCGGCTACGGCATCCGCTCCGACGAGCTGCGCAACCACGTGCTCCTGGAGATCCCGGAGCTGAGCTACATCGCCGTCAACGTCAGCGGCTGCCGGGCCCACGTGCAGGTGCGGGAGCGGGTGGAGGCGCCGGAGCGGGTGGATAAGCGCAGCCCCGGCAACACCCTGGCCGCCCGGGACGGGCTGGTGACGGCCATCCAGCCCTACGACGGGCAAAAGATGGTCCTGCCGGGCGCCACGGTCCGGGAGGGGCAGCTGCTGATCTCCGGCGTGGTGGACGACGTCCAGGCGGGGACCCGCTTCCTCCGGGGGATGGGAAAGGTCTACGCCCGCACCTGGTACGACCTGCGCTGCCCGGTGCCCCTGACCATCCGGGAGAAGGTATACACCCGGGAGGAAACGAAAATTTCCATCTGCTGGGGCTCCCGGCGGATAAATTTATACAATAGTAGTAGCATTGTGCCGGACAACTGTGATAAAATAACCACACGGACAAAACTGACCCTTCCGGGCGGGATTGCCCTGCCGGTGACCATTGTAAAGGAAACCTGGCGCTACTATGAGATCCAGGAGACGGAGCGCAGCCAGGCCCAGGCCCAGGAGCTTGCGGAAACGGTGCTGGAGCAGTACCTGCTGGACGGCATGGACGAGGGGACGGTGGAGAGCCAGTCCTTCACCGCCATCCCCTGGGAGGGGGGCCTTCTGACCGCGCTGACGGCCGAGTGCCACGAGCAGATCGGCGTCTTTGTGGAGATTCCAAAGGAAGAGGGGTAACAGTTAGAGAGAATGGAACAAAGGATCAATATAGACCGGATGGAGCAGGCGGTAAACCTCTTTGGCTCCTTTGACGAAAATATCCGGCTGATCGAGTCAGAATTCCATGTGACGGTGACCAACCGGGACGGGGAGCTGCGCATCAGCGGCGAGGCGGAGGACGTCATGCTGGCGGTGAAGGCCGTCAACGCCCTGCTGGAGCTCTCCGCCAAGGGGGACCCCCTGGGGGAGCAGCAGGTGCGCTACGTGATGGGCCTGGCCCGCTCCGGCCAGGAGGGGAAGATCAGCGAGCTGACCGGGGATGTGATCTGCATCACCGCCAAGGGCCGGCCCGTGAAGCCCAAGACCATCGGCCAGAAGCGCTACTGCGACAGCGTCCGGCGGAACACCGTCACCATCGGCGTCGGGCCCGCCGGCACGGGGAAGACCTACCTGGCGGTGGCGGAGGCGGTGGCCGCCTTCCGGGCCAAGGAGGTCAACCGGATCGTCCTGACCCGCCCGGCGGTGGAGGCCGGGGAGCGGCTGGGCTTCCTGCCCGGGGATCTCCAGAGCAAGGTGGACCCCTACCTCCGACCCCTGTACGACGCCCTCTTTGACATGCTGGGGGTGGAGAGCTACAACAAGTACCTGGAGCGGGGGAACATCGAGGTGGCCCCCCTGGCCTACATGCGGGGCCGCACCCTGGACGACAGCTTCATCATCCTGGACGAGGCCCAGAACACCTCCCGGGAGCAGATGAAGATGTTCCTCACCCGCATGGGCTTCGGCTCCAAGGTGGTCATCACCGGGGACATCACCCAGATCGACCTGCCGCCGGACAAGACCTCCGGCCTGAAGGAGGCGGTCCGGGTGCTGAAGGGCGTGGAGGGCATCGGCATCTGCGAGCTCAACGACCAGGATGTGGTGCGCCACGTGATCGTCCAGCGGATCATCCAGGCCTACGACGCCTACTACGCCCGGAGCGGCGGCGGGGAGAAGCCCTCCCGGCGGCGGAAGTAGCGCCCGGAGGAACAAAAGAGGGGAGAAATTGCCATGGGAAAAATCTTTGCGGGGCTGATCTTTCTGTTTTTTGACTTCTGGCTGGCTGGGATCAATGTGATGCCCAACTTCGTGGGATATATCCTGACGTACCTGGGTATGAATGAGATGCGGTTCGCGTCCCTGACGTATGCCCAGACCCAGAAGCTTGCGGCGGGAGCGGCGGTGTATGATGGAATTTTGTGGATCATCTCCCTGCCATGGGCCGGTTTCAGCGGGGCCGCGGCGGTGCTGCTCAGCATCGCCAGCGGGGTGCTGCAGCTGGCGATCGCTTTCTACATCTGGATGGGCGTCCGGGAGCTGGAACAGACCCCCGGCGCGCCGGACATGGGCAGCAAAAACATGCGGATCTGCTGGTGGGGACTCCTGATCTGCTGGGTGGTAAGCCTGCTCCCCATAGCTCTTAGCCAGCTGGCAGTGATTTTGTCTATTGTGGCGGCCCTGGGGTACCTGCTGTTTTACTACCACGCCTGGCAGCTCTACCGGGCGTCCTGAGGAGGCGGCACTATGGCAAAACGGCATTACATTCCGGTGACGGCGGACGTGCCCGGCGTCAGCGACAGCCTGCGGGCCCTGATCCGCCGGGCCATCCGCACGGCCCTGGCGGCGGAGGGGGTGGACTTCCCCTGCGAGGTGGACGTGCGCGTCACCAGCGACGAGGGTATCCACGCCATCAACCTGGACATGCGGGAGGTGGACGCCCCCACGGACGTGCTCAGCTTCCCCGCCTTTTCCCTGACCCCCGGGGAACTGCCGGGGGCTGAGGATGCGGACCCGGGCACCGGCCTGGTGCCCCTGGGGGACATGGTGATCTCCCTGGAGCGGGTGAAGGCCCAGGCCAGGGAGTACGGCCACTCCAACCGCCGGGAGCTGGCCTATCTGACGGTCCACTCGGTGCTCCACCTGCTGGGCTACGACCACCTGGACGAGGGGCCGGAGAAGGCCCGGATGCGCCGGAGAGAGGAAGCCATCATGGGGGAGCTGGGCCTGGAGCGATAGGGAGGCGGCGCCGGCGGCGCGAAATTGGGCCGCCGGGGAAGAACACGAAAGACGAGGACAGAAGAATGTCAATTACCAAGACAGCTATGATAACCCTCTGCGGGCGGCCCAATGTGGGCAAGTCCACCCTGACCAACGCCCTGGTGGGGGAGAAGGTGGCCATCGTGTCCAGCAAGCCCCAGACCACCCGGAACCGGATCTGCGGGGTGGTGAACCGGGGGGACACCCAGTTCGTGCTGCTGGACACCCCGGGCCTCCACAGGGCCCGCAACCGCCTGGGGGACTATATGGTGAAGGTGGTGCGCCAGAGCGTGGCGGACGTGGACGCGGTGTGCCTGTTGGTGGAGCCCATCGCCAACGTGGGCGCCCCGGAGCAGACGCTGATCGACCGGATCCGGGAGGAGAAGCTCCCGGCGGTGCTGGTGATCAACAAGATCGACACCGTGGAGAAGGACGCCCTGCTGGCGGTGATGGCGGCCTACAGCCAGGCCTTTGACTTTGACGCCATCATCCCTATCTCCGCCGAGAAGGGGGACGGCCTGGAGATTTTGATGGAGCAGCTGGAGAAATACGCCGCGGAGGGTCCCCAGCTCTTCCCCGACGGTATGACATCCGACCAGCCGGAGCGGCAGATTGTGGCGGAGATCGTCCGGGAGAAGCTGCTGCGGAATCTGGACAAGGAGATCCCCCACGGTACCGCCGTGGAGGTGACCAAGTTCTCCGAGCGGGACAGCGGGATCATCGACCTGGACGTGACCATCTACTGCGAGAAGGCCAGCCACAAGGGAATCATCATTGGGAAGAACGGCGCCATGCTGAAGAAAATCAGCACCCAGGCCCGGGAGGACATCGAGCGGTTTATGGGCACCAGGGTCTATCTGGAAACCTGGGTGAAGGTCAAGGAAAACTGGCGGGACAACGTAAACTACATCCGGAGCTTCGGCTACGAGGAGGAGTAGAGCCCTCGGCAGGCCGGGGAGGCAGGCCCGCCGGTTTTCCTGCCGCCGCAGGCGTACAAGCGTTTTGCCGGAGGCAAAACCTTGGCGAGGGCGGATTCACTTCGCCCGAGCGGGATGAGATCAAAGGGCTCCCGCGGGGACGTAAGTCACCGTGGGACAAACTGGCGGGACAACGTAAACTACATCCGGAGCTTCGGCTACGAGGAGGAGTAGGGGGGGCCCCTTTTTGGTATTTGCCAATGCCGGTGGCCTTTATTTGCCGCTGGCGCGGCGGGGGATGTTTCGCGCCCCGGGCGCGAGTGACTTTTGTGTCCAAACAAAAGTCACCAAAAGTTGGCTCAGGGGGTACCCCTGAGAACCCCTTTTGGGGTTGGCTTCTTTGCTTGCATCCGTAGGGGCCGCCGAAGTTGGATAGTCGTTGCAGCGTATTAGCATGGAGTATAATAGGAGTACGCCTGTCGGCCTCCTATTATGATGGCCGCCAGGTCCGGTAGTCGCTGCCCCTGCTTTGGATTGGTGTTTTATGGTGCGGTGCAAACTTGCAGGAAACCCGCCTACCCACCAGGGGAGCGCGCTGAAGCGCGGACTCGGGGGCAATCGTAACGTCTACCGGCGCTCAGAAGAAATTGCCCCGCCAGAGGAACAGGACTGCCAGTACACGTCAGGGCAAAGGGAGTCCTTAGAACCGCAGGTTCTAAGCGGCTTTTTCGCCCCTTTTTGGCCGACCAAAAAGGGGCTCGCGCCTGGGGGCGCGAAACGCCCCCACAAAATCTGCCGATTTTGCGGGAATCCCGCAGAATTCCACATCCTCGGGCGGAGTGAATCCGCCCTGCGGCAAGGTTTTGGCTGCGCCAAAACGCTTGGTCGCCGGACTCCCGGCGAAAGCCTCGGCATTGGCCAATGCCAAAACACCCCCGTCCCTAAAACTTCCCACACATGAAGGGACGCCCTGCCGCTCACCCTAAGAGCGGCAGGAGGTGGTCCTATGACGGATTTCTGGAAACTGTTTTTCGCCACCGGACACCCGGTGTTTTATCTGCTGGACAAGCAGCAGGAGAGGGAACTCGCATCACAGGAGGGCGCCAGGACGGCTTAGACCGCCCTGGCGCCGGGCAGCAGGAGAGGTACATAGGAGATGGCCAGGGAAAAGCGTGTTGTAAAAGGGCTCGTCCTGCGGGAAACGGACACCAGGGAGTCGGACAAGATCCTGACGGTGCTGACAGGGGAGATGGGCAAGATCTCCGTGGTGGCCAAAGGGGCCCGCAGCCGGCGCAGCCGGGTGTCCGCCGCGGCCCAGCTGCTGGTGTACGCGGAGATGGTGCTCTCGGAGAGCCACGGGTGGCAGATCCTCTCGGAGGCCTCCACCCTGGAGCTCTTTCCCGGGCTGCGGCAGGACGTGCTGCTCCTGAGCCTGGGCAGCTACCTGGCGGAGCTCACCGACGCGGTGACCTACTCGGGCATGGAAACGGCCCAGGTGCTGCCCCTGCTGCTCAACGCCCTCTTCGCCCTGGGAAACCTGGGGAAGGAGCCCCGGCAGGTCAAGGCCGCCTTTGAGCTGCGGCTGATGGCTCTGACCGGCTTCGAGCCCCTGGTAGACGCCTGCGCCGTCTGCGGGCAGACTGACCCGGCGGAGCCTATGCTGAACGTGGTCCATGGGGTACTCCACTGCGGCGGCTGCCGCCAGCAGGGGGGGCTCTCCATGCCCCTCTCCCCGGCGGCTCTGGCGGCCCTGCGCTACATCCTCTATGCGGACCCCAAGCGGCTCTACGCCTTCCAGTTGGAGGGGGAGGACCTGCGCCTGCTGGAGCACGCGTCGGAGGCCTACGTGGCTGCCCAGCTGGAGCGGGGCTTCCGGACCCTGGATTTCTACAAGAGCCTGGCGTCCGCCCTGTCGGATCCGGGAGAAACCTGATACAAATTGGAATCATATGACCGAATTCAACGAAACGCAATCAAATATTCAGGGGCTTTCTCTAGGGAACTACCGGTTGCAGGTGGACGTGGAAACCACCCGGGCCTATTATGCGGCCCACAGCGGGCCCTGGGTTACCTGTACCTGTGCCGGGTGCCGGAACTTTGTCCGGGCGGTGAAGTCCCTGCCCCAGCCGGTGAAAGACTTTTTTGCCCGGCTGGGCCTGGACCCGGAGAAGGTGAACGAGCTGTGCTACTACAACGGAACCCGGTCCACCGTCGTTGGCGACGGCTGGTACCACCTGGCTGGCACTGTCCTGGAGGGCTCCTCCAGGCCGGGGGATCATGTGCTGTTCCCGGCCGGGTGGTACGATCTGGCGGAGGGGTTCTCCGTGGGCTTCCAAAACCACTGCGACCTGCTGCCGGAGGACTTTCCCAGGCCCTGCTTCCAGATGCACTTCAACTACACGCTGCCCTGGGTGCTGGAGGAGCCAAATCCCTATCTGTATGAGTGACCATCAAGCAAAAATCCCTGACAGGAGAACCAGACCATGAGCGAACTGTTTGACAAATCCATCCGCACCCTGGAGCTGCCGGCGGTGCTGGAGCTGCTGGCGGCCCAGGCCACCAGCGACGAGGCCCGGGACCGGGCCCGGAAGCTCCGGCCCCAGGTGGACGCCGACGAGGTGGAGCTGCTGCAAAGCCAGACCGAGGCGGCCCGGGCTATGGCGGGCCTCCAGGGGAGCCCCAACTTCGCGGGCCTCCGGAGCGTGGCGGAGATCCTGGCCCGGGCGGACCGTGGCGGCGTGCTGAATACCCGGGAGCTGCTGACCCTGGCGGAGATGCTCCGCTGCGCCCGGCGGGTCCGGGAGTACTACAACGATGACGCCGGGGAGCGGACGGCCATCGACCACCTGTTCCAGGCCATCCACGGCAACAAGTTCCTGGAGGAGAAGATCTTCTCCTCCATCCTGGACGAGGACGAGATCGCCGACAGCGCCAGCCCGGAGCTGGCGGACATCCGGCGGCACAAGCGCGCCGCCGCGGCCAAGGGCCGGCAGATCCTGCAGAAGATCATCTCCTCCCCCAGCTACAGCAAGATTCTGCAGGAGAGCCTCATTACCATGCGGGACGGGCGGTTCGTGGTGCCGGTGAAGGCGGAGCACCGGGGGGACCTGCCCGGCCTGATCCACGACACCTCCTCCTCCGGGGCCACCCTCTTCGTGGAGCCCATGGGGGTGGTCCAGGCCAACAACGAGCTCAAGGAGCTGGAGGCCAAGGAGGAGAAGGAGATCCAGCGGATCCTCAGCGCCCTCAGCGCCGAGGCGGCCAAGTACCAGGGGGACATCCTCTGCGACTACGACATGCTGGTGCAGCTGGACCTGCTGTTTGCCAAGGCCCAGCTGAGCTACAAGATGGAGGGCGTCCGGCCGGAGATCCGGCGCAGCGGCCTGATCCAGCTGCGGCGGGCCCGGCACCACCCCCTGCTGGACAGCGCCAAGGCGGTGCCCATTGACGTGGAGCTGGGCGGGAAGTTCGACACCCTGGTGATCACCGGCCCCAACACCGGCGGCAAGACGGTCACCCTCAAGACCCTGGGCCTGCTCACCCTGATGGCCCAGTGCGGTTTGCAGATCCCCGCCGCCAGCGGCAGCGTGGTCAGCGTCTACGAGCGGGTGCTGGCGGATATCGGCGACGAGCAGAGCATCGAGCAGAGCCTCTCCACCTTCTCCGCGCACATGACCAACATCGTGCGTATACTGGAGGAGGCGGACCGCCGCAGCCTGGTGCTGTTTGACGAGCTGGGAGCGGGCACGGACCCGGTGGAGGGGGCCGCCCTGGCCATCGCCGTGATCACCCATGTGCGGCAGAAGGGGGCCCGGATCGCCGCCACCACCCACTACGCGGAGCTGAAGACCTTCGCCATGACCACCGAGGGGGTGGAGAACGCCTCCTGCGAGTTCGACGTGGAGACCCTGCGGCCCACCTACAAGCTCCTCATCGGCATCCCCGGCAAGTCCAACGCCTTCGCCAT
>CAJFVK010000053.1 GCA_904420435.1 uncultured Oscillospiraceae bacterium | reverse complement strand
CCGGCAGCTTGTCTACAGTGAGATTGCCAAGGAGACCGGCGCCAGCAGCGCCACCATCAGCCGGGTCAACCGCTGCTACTCCTATGGCGCCGGCGGCTACACCACCGTGCTGCCGCGGCTGAAGGCGGCCGAGGACACTAAAGAAGACACCCAATAGGAGCACATTTGACATGACTGCCATGGACCCCAGTTTGAAACACGAAGAACAGGCCATTCTGCGGCTGCGGTCGCTCTACCGCAGCTACGGGTACACCCACTATAAAATGAGCAAATTTGAGGAGTACGACCTCTATGTCCGCAACAAGAGCTTTTTGGTCAGCGAAAACATCCTCACCTTTACCGACACCGACGGCAAGCTGATGGCCCTCAAGCCCGATGTGACGCTGTCTATCATCAAAAACGTCAAGGAGGGCTCCACCGCCTTAGAGAAGGTCTACTACAACGAGAACGTCTACCGCACCTCCCCCACCTCCCACGGCTTTCAGGAGATCATGCAGGCGGGTCTGGAGTGCATCGGCGACTTGGACCTCTACGCCATCAGCGAGGTGGTTCTGCTGGCTGCCCGAAGCTTAGAGAGTATCAGCGAGGCATACCTGCTGGACCTGAGCCATCTGGGCTTTGTCACAGGGCTTTTAAACCAGCTGGGACTGCGGGAGTCCGCTCTGCGGGAGCTCCTTGGCTATCTGGGAGCAAAAAACACCTCCGCCATCACCGCTGCCTGCGGCAGATATGGCGTTTCCCCGCAGCACCGGGAGCAGCTGTGCCGGCTGGCCCTGCTCTACGGCACGCCAGAGGAGGTGCTACCGGAGCTAAAAAAGATGGCCGCAGGTCCCCAGATGGAGCGGGCTCTGGCGGAGCTGAAGGAGATCTGTTCCCTGCTCTCCCCCGGCGGGTACTGCCTCCGGCTGGACTTCTCCATCGTCAACGACAAGAACTACTACAACGGTCTGGTCTTCCGGGGCTTTCTCCCCGGACTCCCCAGCAGCATTCTTGCCGGCGGCCAGTACGACAATCTGCTGCACCGGATGGGAAAGCGGGGCGGGGCCATCGGCTTTGCCGTGTACCTGGACCTGCTGGAGCGCTTTGGCGGGGAGGAGCTGGCCTACGACGTGGACGTGCTGCTCCTCTACGACAGAGGCATCAGCCCCGCCAAGGTAGCCGCCGAGGTGGCCGCCATCGAGGGTTCCGGACAGTCCGTCCGGGCGGAACGGACCATCCCCGCGGGCTTAAAATACCGCCAGGTCAGGGAGGTGCGCTGAGATGGAGATGCTCAACATCGCGCTGCCCAAGGGCCGCTTAGGGGAGCAGGTCTACCGTCTCTTTGCTATGAGTGCCCCTCCATCCGCGGGGAAAACCGCAGGCTGATTTTTGAGAACGAGGAGAGAGGCGTCCGCTACTTCTGGGTGAAGCCCTCGGACGTGGCTATCTACGTGGAGCGGGGGGCCGCCGATGTTGGCGTGGCCGGCAAGGACATCCTTTTGGAGTACCAGCCGGATGTCTACGAGCTGCTGGACCTGGGCATGGGGCGCTGCCGCATGTGCGTGGCGGCTAAAAAAACCTTCCGGGACAGCATGGACCGCACCCTGCGGGTGGCCACCAAATTCCCCCGCATCGCCAAGGCCTACTACAGCTCCCTCAGCCGGGAGATCGACATCATCAAGCTCCACGGCTCCATCGAGCTGGCCCCCATCCTTGGGCTGAGCGACGTGATCGTGGACATTGTGGAGACGGGGAAAACCCTGCTGGAGAACGATCTGGAGCCCAAGGACACCATCGTCCCTATCAGCGCCCGGCTGATCGCCAACAAGGTCAGCTATAAGTTTAAGTATGAAGAGGTCACGGCCCTCTGCCGATGTCTGGACGGACTCTGCAGAGAGCAGGACCAGTGAGGACAAGCCTATGATTCAAATTTCTCAGGCAAGCGAGATATCCCCGGAGCAGATTCTCCGGCGCACCGCAGACAAGCAGGACGTCAGCGACGCGGTGGCCGACATTGTCGCCGCCGTGCGCCAGGAGGGGGACCGGGCCCTCCTGCGCTATACGCGGGAGCTGGACCACGCCGCCCCCGCCGCCCTCGAGGTGACGGGGGAGGAGCTCGACGCCGCCCTGTCGGGGATCAGCGCCGAGCTACGCGCCATCTTGGAGGAGGCGGCGGAGCGCATCCGCGCCTTCCACCGCCACCAGGTCCGCAGCAGCTTTGTCATCGCCGAGGAGGCAGGGGTGGTGCTGGGGCAGAAGGTGACCCCCCTCGACCGGGTGGGGCTCTATATCCCCGGCGGCACCGCCGCCTACCCCTCCACCGTCCTGATGAACGCCATCCCTGCCAAAATCGCCGGATGCCGGGAGGTCGTCATGGTCTCCCCGCCCACCTGCGGCGGCGACATCCATCCGGTGATCTTAGCCGCGGCACAGATCGCCGGGGTGGACCGGGTGTTCCGCGCCGGCGGGGCGCAGGCTGTGGCGGCCTTGGCCTACGGGACGGAGTGCGTCCCCCGGGTGGACAAGATTGTAGGCCCGGGCAGCGCCTATGTGGCGGAGGCCAAGCGGCAGGTGTTCGGCGCCGTGGCCATCGACATGATTGCCGGCCCCAGCGAGATCCTTGTGATCGCCGACGGCACCTGCGACGCCCGCCTTGTGGCGGCGGATCTCCTCAGTCAGGCGGAGCACGACAAGCTGGCCACCGCCGTACTCCTCACCGACAGCCCCGCCTTGGCCCAGGCGGTCAGCGCCGAGTTGGAACGGCAGATCCCTCTGCTGCCAAGGGCGGAGATCGCCCGCTCATCCATCGATGGCAACGGCAGGATCCTTGTGACCAGGAGCATCTCCGAGGCCATCGACATCGCCAACGCCATCGCCCCGGAGCACCTGGAGCTGTGCGTGGACAACCCCTTTGACTATCTGGATCGGGTCCGCCACGCGGGCTCCGTCTTCCTGGGCCGCAGCTGCCCGGAGGCCCTGGGGGACTACTTTGCCGGTCCCAACCACACCCTGCCCACCAGCGGCACCGCCCGGTTTATGAGTCCCCTCAGCGTGGACGACTTTGTGAAAAAGACTCAGTTTACCTACTACACGGCGGAGGCCCTGGGCAAGGTCAGCGGCCAGATCGCCCGCTTTGCCCGGCAGGAGGGCCTGGAGGCCCACGCCCGCAGCGTCCTCAGCCGGTTTGAAACCTCAGACAGGGAGGGATCTCAATGAGCCGGTTTTTAAGCGCCCGCTTCGCCGCTCTGGAGGCCTATGTGCCCGGGGAGCAGCCCCAGGACCGATCCTATGTGAAGCTGAACACCAACGAGTCCCCCTTTCCCCCCTCCCCGGAGGTCATCGCCGCCGTCAGCGCCGGCGAGGCGGAGCGGCTGAATCTGTACCCGGACCCGGAGGGCCGGCGGCTGCGGAAGAAGCTGGCGGACCTCTACCAGGTGGGGGAGGAGAACGTGTTCCTCTCCAACGGGTCCGACGACATTCTCAACTTTGCCTTCATGGCCTTCTGCGACCAGGAGCGGCCTGTGGCCTTCCCGGATATCAGCTACGGCTTCTACCCGGTGTTCGCCCAGCTCTACAACCTTCCGGCCACGGTGATCCCCCTGGGGGAGGACTTTACTCTGAACCCGGAGGACTACTGTGAGCTTCGCCAGAACATCGTCATCGCCAACCCCAACGCCCCCACGGGCCTGGCCATCTCCGTGGCGGATATCGAGGGGATCGTCCGCAGCAACCCGGACCACGTGGTGGTCATCGACGAGGCCTATGTGGACTTTGGGGCGGAGAGCTGCTATCCCCTGATCCGGCAGTACGACAACCTGCTGGTGTCCATGACCTTCTCCAAGTCCCGTTCCATGGCCGGGGCCCGGCTGGGCTTCGCCCTGGGCAGCGCCGGCCTGATCAGGGACCTGAATAAGATCAAATACTCCACCAATCCCTACAACCTGGACCGGCTGACCCTGGCCGCCGGGGAGGCCGCCGTGGACAGCGACGGCTACTACCGGGCAAACTGCCGCACCATCATGGAGAACCGGGCCTACACCGTGGGGGAGCTGGACAAGCTGGGCTTTTCCACCCTGCCCTCCCAGGCCAACTTCATCTTCACCCGCTGCCCCCGGATGGACGGGGGACAGCTCTATCGGGCCCTGAAGGACCGGGGGGTGCTGGTGCGGTACTGGGACAAGCCCGCCCTGCGTGATTACGTCCGGGTCACCATCGGTTCCCGGGAGCAGATGGACGTCTTTTTGGCCCAGGTGCGAAACATTCTGAAGGAGGAACCGGCCCATGAGAACCGCTGACATCCGCCGCAAGACCGGGGAGACCGACATCGCCCTCACCCTGAACCTGGACGGCCGGGGGGAGAGCGACGTGGCCACCGGCTGCGGCTTTCTGGACCATATGCTCACCCTCTTTGCCCGCCACGGCCGGTTTGATCTGACCGTCAAATGCCAGGGGGACACCTGGGTGGACGACCACCACACGGTGGAGGACGTGGGCATCTGCCTGGGGGACGCCTTCGCCCGGGCCCTGGGGGACCTGCGGGGGGTCAGCCGCTACGGCAGCTGCACCCTCCCCATGGACGAGGCCCTGATCCTCACGGCGGTGGACCTCTCCGGCCGGGGGATGCTGTGCTACGACCTCCAGATCCCCACAGAGAAGGTGGGGACCTTTGATACGGAGCTGGCGGAGGAGTTCTTCCTGGCCTTTACCCGCCGGGCCAATCTCACCCTCCACATCCGGCAGCTGGCCGGGCGCAACAGCCACCACATCATCGAGGGAACCTTCAAGAGCCTGGGGCGCTCCCTGCGGCAGGCGGCGGCCATCGACCCGGCCTTCGCCCAGGAGATCCCCTCCACCAAGGGGGTGCTGCAGGGGTGATCGCCATTGTGGACTACGGCGTGGGAAACCTCTTCTCCCTGAGCTGCTCCCTCCGTTCCCTGGGGGCGGAGGTCCTGGTCACCGGCGACGCCGGGGCCATCCGGGCCGCGGACAAGGTGGTGCTCCCCGGGGTGGGGGCCTTCGGCGACGCGGCGGCACTCCTGCGGGAGCGGGGACTGGACCGGGTGGTGGTGGAGGAGGCCCGCCGGGGCAAGCCCCTGCTGGGTATCTGCCTGGGGATGCAGCTGCTCTTTGAGCGGAGCCTGGAATACGGGGAGCACCCGGGCCTGGGCCTGATCCCCGGCCAGGTGGAGCCCATCGCCCCGGTGATCCCCAGGGGGTACAAGGTGCCCCACATCGGCTGGAACGCCCTCCGCTTCCCCGCCGGGCGGCCCAGGAGCGGCCTCTTCCGCTATGTGGAGGAGGGGGAGTGCGTCTACTTCGTCCACTCCTACTACGCCAGCCGCTGCGACGCCTATGTGACCGCCACCGCCGAGTACGGGGCGGAGCTGACGGCGGCGGTGGAGCGGGAGAACGTGATGGGCGTCCAGTTCCATCCGGAAAAAAGCGGCGCCGTGGGGCTTCGCATCCTGCGGGCTTTCTGCGAAAGGGAGGGCGGACGATGATTCTTTTTCCCGCCATTGATCTGAAGGACGGCCGGGCGGTCCGCCTCTACCAGGGGGACTTCGCCACCGTCCACCAGGTGGCCGACGACCCAGTGACCACCGCCCGGGCCTTCCGGGAGGCCGGGGCCACCCACATCCACATGGTGGATCTGGACGGGGCCCGGGACGGTGCGCGGAAAAACGGTGAGATCGTCCGGGAGGTGGCCCGGACCGGGCTCCGGGTGGAGCTGGGGGGCGGCATCCGCTCCCTGGCGGACGCGGAAGCGGTCTTTGCGCTGGGGGTGTGGCGGGCTGTCATCGGCTCCGCCGCTGTGGCGGACCCGGACTTTGTCCGCGCCGCCGTCCGGCGCTGGGGCGGCGACCGGATCGCCGTGGGCATCGATGCCAGGGACGGCCGGGTCCGCACCGCCGGCTGGGTGGAGGACGCGGGCCTGGACTACCTGGACTTTGCCCGGCAGATGGAAGCCCTGGGAGTGACCACCCTGATCTTTACGGATATTGACACCGACGGCACCCTGGCCGGCCCCTCCTTTTCCCGGCTGGAGGCCCTCCAGCGCGCGGTTGGCTGCCGGCTCATCGCCTCAGGCGGGGTGTCCTCCAACGGGGACCTCCGGCGGCTGCGGGACATGGGGCTCTACGGGGCCATCGTCGGCAAAGCCTGGTACGCCGGGCGGATCGACCTGAAACAAGCGGTGGAGGAGGCGGGCGAGCAGTGATTACCAAACGGATCATCCCCTGCCTGGACGTGAAGGACGGCCGGGTGGTGAAGGGGGTCAACTTCCTGGGGCTCAGCGACGTGTCCAGCCCGGTGGAGCTGGGGAAGGCCTACAGCGACCAGGGAGCCGACGAGCTGGTGTTCTACGACATCACCGCCTCCGCCGAGGGCCGGGCCCTGTTTACGGACATCCTCCGGGAGGTGGCCTCCACCATCTTCATCCCCCTGACTGTGGGGGGCGGCATCAACTCGGTGGAGGACTTCGACCGGGTGCTCAAGTGCGGGGCCGACAAGGTCAGCGTCAACTCCGGGGCCCTCCGGGACCCCTCTCTGATCTCCGCCGCCGCCAGGCGGTATGGCAACCAGTGCGTGGTCCTCAGCGTGGACGCCAAGCGGCAGGACGGCCGGTTCCGGGTGTTCGCCAAGGGCGGCCGGGAGGACACGGGCCTGGACGCCATCGAGTGGATCAAACAGGGCGTCAGGAGCGGCGCCGGGGAGATCGTCCTCAACAGCATCGACACCGACGGGGTGAAGAAGGGCTTTGACCTGGAGATGCTCGCCGCGGTCTGCGACGCGGTGGACGTGCCGGTAATCGCCTCCGGCGGCGCCGGCCGGGCGGAGGACTTCGTCACCCTCTTTGAAACCCTGCCCAAGGTGGACGCGGGCCTGGCGGCCTCCATCTTCCACTTCGGGGAGGTGCGGATCCCGGATCTGAAGCGGACTCTTCGCGCCCGGGGCATCAACGTAAGACTCTAGCTTGAAACGCGGTAAGGAGAACTGCTATGCTTTCCATTGACGATTTGAAATTCGACGGCCACGGCCTGATTCCCGCCATCGTGGTGGACGCCGCCTCCCGGAAGGTGCTGACCCTGGCCTATATGAACCGGGAGAGCCTGGAGATCACCATGAAGGAGGGCCGCACCTGCTTTTTCTCCCGGTCCCGGCAGGAGCTGTGGCGGAAGGGGGAGACCAGCGGCAACATCCAGTACGTGGTGGACATCACCGCCGACTGCGACCGGGACGCCCTGGTGGTCCGGGTGAACAAGACCGGCCCCGCCTGCCACCTGGGGAACGACTCCTGCTTCAACGACAAGCTCTTCATCGGCCAGCAGCCGGAGCCCTTCTCCGTCAAGGGGCTCTACGCCCTCCTGGAGGGCCGGAAGCGGGATCTCCCGGAGGGGTCCTACACCACCTACCTCTTTGAAAAGGGCCTGGACAAGATCCTCAAGAAGGTGGGGGAGGAGTCCACCGAGGTCATCATCGCCGGCAAGGCGGAGGACCGGGCGGAAACCATCTACGAGATTGCGGACCTGATGTACCACGTGATGGTGCTGATGGTGGAGCTGGGCATCAGCGCGGATGAGGTCCTCTCGGAGCTGGCCAGCCGCCACGTGATCGACCACAAGGTGAAGCAGGAGAAGATGACCCCATGAAGCCTCAGACCATCCACTGCCACACCACCCTCTGCGACGGGCGGGGCACGCCGGCGGAGATGGCCGCAGCCGCCCTGGCGGCGGGCTGCTCCGCCATCGGCTTCTCCGGCCACGCCCCTCTCCCCTTCCCCAGCGACTGGTGCATGGAGCCAGACGCGGTGGCGGACTACCGCCGGCAGGTTCTGGCCCTTCGGGAGGCCTATCAGGGGCGGATGGACGTGTTCCTGGGCCTGGAGCAGGACTACTTCTCCCCGGACCTCCCCGGGCCCTGGGACTACCGGATCGGCTCGCTCCACTGCCTGGAGCGCTCGGGATCCTACCTCTCCGTGGACGAGAGCCCCCAGGCCCTCGCCCGGATGGCGGAGGAGTGGTTCGGCGGGGATTACTACGCCCTGGCCCGGGCCTACTACGCCCTGGAGGCGGACGTGGTCCGGAGGACCGGCTGCCAGGTGGTGGGCCACTTTGATCTGGTCACCAAGTTCAACGAGGGGGGCGTCCTCTTCGACGAGGGGGACCGGCGCTACCGCTCCGCCGCCCTGGAGGCCCTGGAGGCCCTGCTGGACACGGGGGCCGTTTTGGAGGTAAACACCGGGGCCATGTCCCGTGGCTACCGGACGGCGCCCTACCCGGCGACCTTTCTCCTCCGGCGGATCCGGGAACGGGGGGGCTCCATCGTCATTACCAGCGACAGCCACAGCCCCTCCACCCTGCTCTACGGCTACCGGGAGGCGTCGGAGCTGGCCCGGGCCTGCGGCTTTACCTCCTCCCTGTACCTGACCGCCCAAGGCTTCGCGGAGGGCCCCCTGCCCTTCTGACGGAGTCCCCCTTCTCTCAGCAGCCGCTCCCGGCGGACAAGCCGGGGCGGCTTTCGCTTGCTTCCGGTGCCTTCGGCTTTGACAAATCTCCCCGGAGGGGCTATGATACTGACCATACAGGATACAAAAGGAGGCGCTGCCATGATTCGCAAGGGCACGGCTGCGGACCTGAACCGGGCTCAGGAGATCTACCACGAGATCCTGGATCACCAGGCGGCCACCGTCAACTACACCAACTGGGTCAAGGGGGTCTATCCCACCCGGGAGGACGCCCGCCGGGCCCTGGAGGCCGGGACGTTTTATGTGATGGAGGCAGACGGCCAGGTGGTGGGCGTAGCCAACCTCAACCATATCCAGCCCCCGGAGTACGCCAATCTCACCTGGTCCGTCCCCGCCCAGGGGCGGGAAGTGCTGGTGATCCACACCCTGTGCATTCCCCCCTCCCAGTCCGGCCGGGGCTACGCCAAGGCCTTTGTGGCCTTCGCCATGGAGCACGGCCGGGCCCTGGGCTGCAAGGTCATCCGGCTGGACACCTACGAGGGGAACCTGCCCGCCATCTCCCTCTACCGCCGCTTGGGCTTTCGCGACGTGGGCGTCACTCTCTTCCACTTTGAAAACGCCATTTGGGAGAATCTCCGGTGCTTTGAGTTCCCTCTGTAGCGCCGCCGTCCGGAAACGGCCGGGCGGACGCGGGATCTTTCTCCCGCTTTGCAGAAGAAGCCGGAGGGGCCGCAGCTGCGGCCCCTCCGGCTTTTTTGTCCGGTTCTGTGGGCTCCGTTTCCCGGAGCCCTCATTTTTTCAGCTTTTCCAGCAGATCCTCCAGGGCCTCCCCCGCCCCCTCCTCGAAGGTGGGATGGGGCCGGATGAAGGCGAGCATCTGCTCCGCCGTCATCCGGTTGGCGATGGCGGCGGTGAACTGGGAGAGCATGTCCGTGGCCCGCTGGCACATGAGCTGGGCCCCCAGGAGGACGCCGCTCTCCCCGTCGGCCACCGCCTTGATGAAGCCCCGCTCACTCCCGGCAATCTGGGTGCGGGCGTTGGAGAACATGACGTACTTCCCCGTCTTTACCGGCCGGTCCGCGGCCTTGGCCTCGTCGGCGGTAAGGCCCACACAGGCGATCTCCGGGTCCGTGTAGACGCAGGAGGGCACCAAAGTCAGATCCACGGCCCGCGCCCGACCGGCCAGCCGGTCCGCGCAGGCCTTGCCCTGGGCGGAGGCCACATGGGCCAGCTGCACCCGGGAGGACACGTCCCCCACGGCGTAAACGCCGGGCACGCTGGTTTGGAAGGCGTCGTCCACCAGGATCCGGCCCCGCTCCATCTCCAGGGAGAAGTTGGGGCCGAAGAGTCCCTCCGTGTTGGGCCGCCGGCCGATGGCGCAGAGCACCGCCTCCCCCTGGACGGCGGCCTCCTGGCCCTTCTCCGCAAAGCGGACGGTGAGGAGTCCCCCCTCCCCCCGCTCCACGGCGGTCACCGGCGCGCTGGTGTGGATCTCCACCCCCCGCTTCTTGAGGATCATGCTGAGGTTCTGGCACACCTCCCGGTCCATGCCGGGAAGGATCCGGTCCATGGCCTCGATGACCGTTACGCGGCAACCAAGGGCGCTGTAAAGGGTGGCGAATTCCATGCCGATGACCCCGCCGCCGATGATGACCAGGGAGCCGTACACCCGCTCCTGACGCTCCAGCAGCTCGTCGGAGGTCATGGCCAGCTCCAGGCCCGGAATGGGCGGGCGGGCGGGGACGGAGCCGGTGGCGATCAGGATCTGGTCGGCGGTGTAGGTTTTTCCCTCCACCTTCACCTGCCCTGGCGCCAAAATGGAGGCGCTGGCACGGAACAGGTCGATCTTCCGCTGGCGAAAGAGCCCCTCAATGCCGCCGCGCAGCTGCTCCACCACCTCCGCCTTCCGCCGGTGGGCGGCGGCAAAGTCCAGGGCGCTCTCCCTGGCGGTAAGGCCCCAGGCCTCCCCCTTCTCCAGGCTCTCCTTCAGCTCCGCCGCGTGGAGCAGGGCCTTGGTGGGCACGCACCCCCGGTTCAGGCAGGTGCCCCCCACCTCCCGGCGCTCAGCCACCGCGGTCCGCAGCCCCAGCCGGGCCGCCCGCAGGGCCGCCTCGTAGCCCCCCGGCCCCGCGCCGATCACAAACAGTTGATAGTCGCTCATTCCCGTCCTCCCGATGTTTCCTTTAGATTTCCTGCCCCTCCAGCAGGGACAGCACGTCCGCCTTCACCTCCGCCGCCAGGTCCAGGTCGGCCACGGCCCGGGCCAGATCGCTCCCGGACAGGCGGCAGCCGGTGAGGGCTCCCTCCAGGGCGGAGGACAATGTCCAGTCCATGGCGTCGGTGTACACCGCGGCCCGCCGGACCACGCCCCCTTCCGCCTCCAGCTGGATGGTCAGCTCCCCCCAGCCAAAGCGCTCCGCCCACTGGAGGGTACACGGCAGCTGCCGGCCCCAGAGCCACTCCCAGCTCCGGTTCCGCTCCGCCAGGTCGCCGATCTCCCCCCAGGGGAGGGACCGGGCGTCCAGCGCCTCCGCCTCCAGGCCGTAGACCGTCTGAAAGGCCTCCACCATACTCTCCCGGATCTGCTCTACCCCCAGCCCCTCCCGGAGCTGGCGCAGGTTCACCACCCGGGAGCGGACCGATGCCACTCCCTTGGCCCGGAGCTTGGCGGGGGAGGGACTCAGATACCGGCCCAGAGCCTCCAAATCCGCGTCCACCAGGAGGGTCCCGTGGTGGCAGCACCGGCCCTGGTGAGTCAGGAAGGCGTTGCCGGAGAACTTCCGCCCCTCCGCCAGCACGTCGTTGCGGCCGGAGATCTCCGCCGGAATCCCCAGGGAGCGGCAAGCCTCCACCACAACAGACAGTTGTTTTTTCACGGAATAATCCGCTTCGTTTACCAAAAAACTGAAGTTCTGGTTGCCCAGGTCGTGGTACACCGCGCCGCCGCCGCTGGGCCGCCGGGCCAGCAGAACCCCGTCGGAGCGGAGGGCGCCGGAGCGGCACTCCTGCCAGGGGTTCTGGTTGCGGCCGATGACCACGGTGGGCCGGTTCTGCCAGAGGTAGAGGATGCAGGTCCCCTCCTCTACCCGGCGGCGCAGGCACTCCTCCAGGGCCAGGTTCTCATAGGGGTCCGTGCCTGCCCAGGTGAGGGTCTGAAGCCGGCGGATCATGCTCCGGCGTACCGCAGCACCGGGTGCCGGGCGGCCTCCACCTCGTCCAGCCGGCGGACCGGCGTGGTCACCGGGGCGTCGTGGAGGGCCTGGGGATCCGTGTGGGCCTGCTCCCACAGCCGGAGGAACACCTCGCAGGCCTCGTCCAGGGTCTCCTTGCTCTCGGTTTCCGTGGGCTCCACCATCAGCGCCTCGTGGACGATCAGGGGGAAGTACATGGTGGGCGGGTGGATGCCGTTGTCCAGGAGCCCCTTGGCGATGTCCATGGCGGACACACCGGTTTCCTCCTTCAAGTTCTCCAGGCTCATGACAAACTCGTGCATGCACAACTGGTCATAGGCCATGGCGTACTTCTCACGCAGCCGGGCCATCATGTAGTTGGCGTTCAGCACCGCGTTCTCCGCCGCCTCGGGGATCCCCTCCTTCCCCAGGGTCAGGAGGTAGACCAGGGCCTTCACCACCACGGTGAAGTTGCCGTAGAAGTCCTTCACCCGGCCGATGGAGTGCTCCGGCGCGGCAAAGCGGAAGCCGCCCCCCTCCCGCCGGACCACCGGGCCCGGCAGATAGGGGGCCAGGAAGGCCTTGCAGCCCACCGCCCCGGAGCCGGGGCCGCCGCCCCCGTGGGGGGTGGAGAAGGTCTTGTGGAGGTTCAGGTGGATCACGTCGAAGCCCATGTCCCCCGGCCGCACCAGGCCCATCACCGCGTTCAGGTTGGCCCCGTCGTAGTAGCAGAGGCCGCCGGCCTCATGGATGATCCGGGTGATCTCCAGGATGTTCTTGTCAAAGATCCCCACCGTGTTGGGGTTGGTGAGCATGAGCCCCGCCGTGTCCGGCCCCACGGCGGCGGCCAGAGCCTCCACGTCCACGCAGCCGTCGGGACCGGAGGGGACGTTCACCACCGTGAATCCCGCCATCACCGCCGAGGCGGGGTTGGTACCGTGGGCGGAATCGGGGACGATGATCTTGGTCCGCTCCGTATCCCCCCGGTGGCGGTGGTAGGCCTTGATGAGCAGCAGGCCGGTGAACTCCCCGTGGGCGCCGGCGGCGGGCTGGAAGGTCATGGCATCCATGCCGGTGATCTCATTGAGCAGCGCCTCCGTCTGGGCGTACACCTCCAGGCAGCCCTGGACCGTCTCCTCCGGCTGGAGGGGGTGGACCTGGGTGAAGCCCGGCAGGGCGGCCAGCTCCTCGTTGATCTTGGGGTTGTACTTCATGGTGCAGGAGCCCAGGGGGTAGAACCCGTCGTTGACTCCGTGGACCCGCTTGCACAGGGCGCTGTAGTGGCGGGTCAGCTCGTTCTCCGACAGCTCCGGCAGCTCCAGGGGTTCGGTCCTGGGCCGCTGGGGCGCCACCTCCGGCACGTCGCATGGGGGCAGCAGGCTCAGGTGACGGCCCGGGGCCCCCTTTTCAAAAATCAGCTGCATCCTACAGCACCTCCTTCACAATGGACACCGCCCGGTCCAGCTCCTGGCGGCTCACCAGCTCAGTGGCGCACCAGAGGATGCCTCCCTCCACGGGAAGGCCCCCCAGGATGCCGTTCTCGTCCAGGGCCCGGAGGACCGCCTCCGTTTTGGGGCAGGCGGTGACGAACTCGTGGAAAAACTCCCCGCCGTGGATCCGGGGAAGGCCGATCTTCCCCAGCTCCTCCGCCAGGTAGTGGGCCTTGGACATGGACTGGACCGCCGCCTGCCGGAGCCCCTGGGGGCCCATGGCCGACAGGTACACCCCGGCGGTAAAGGCGCAGAGGGCCTGGTTGGAGCAGATGTTGCTGCTGGCCTTCTCCCGGCGGATGTGCTGCTCCCGGGCGGTGAGGGTGAGCACATAGCCCACCTTCCCCTCGGCGTCGTGGGTCTGACCCACGATGCGGCCGGGGAGCTTGCGGAACATGGCCTTGGTGGCGGCCATGAAGCCCAGGTAGGGCCCGCCGAAGCTCAGATCCAGCCCCAGAGGCTGTCCCTCACCCACGGCGATGTCCGCCCCGCAGGCGGCGGGGGACTCCAGAACGGCGCAGGCGATGGGGTTCACGCCCATGATGTACTTGGCGCCGGCGCCGTGGACGATCTCTCCGATGGCGGCGGCCTCCTCGATGTTCCCGTAGTAGTTGGGTTGCTGGAGATAGAAGCAGGCCGCGTCCTCACCAAGAAGGCTCCGGAGGGCCTCCTGGTCCGTGCGCCCCTCCTTCTCCGGCACCAGGATCAGCTCCATGCCGGAGCCGAAGCAGTAGGTCCGCATGGTTTCCACCACCTGGGGGTCGGCGCAGGCGGACACATAGGCCTTGGCCCGCTTCCGGTCCCGGCACATGGTCAGAGCCTCCGCGGCGGCGGTGCCCCCGTCGTAGACAGAGGCGTTGGACACGTCCATGCCCGTCAGGGAGCAGATCATGGTCTGGTACTCAAAGATGGCCTGGAGCAGACCCTGGCTGATCTCCGCCTGGTAGGGGGTGTAGGCGGTGACCAGCTCCTCCCGGCTCACCACGCTCTTCACCACCGCGGGGATAAAGTGGCGGTAGGCGCCGGCCCCCCGGAGCACCGTCCGGTAGACCTTGTTTCGCTCCGCCAGGGCGGACACCGCCCGCCGGACCTCCAGCTCGCTGCGGCCGACCGGCAGCTTTAGCCCATCCCCCACCAGCATCTCCCGGGGGACGCTGGCAAACAGGTCCTCCACCGTTCTGACGCCGATGGTTTCCAGCATGGCCTGCCGCTGGGACGGGGTATTGGGGACATAGCTTCCCATTGCGTTTCCTCCTTCCCGGCGGGGATTTACTGCTGCTCGGTCAGCGCCTGGTAGCCGGCGGCGTCCAGCAGCTCCTCAAATTCGGTGATGCCGGTGATCTTGGCGATCCACGCCTCATAGGGGCTCTCGTTGAGCAGCTGGGGCGCGTCCAGGAGCTCCTCGTTCACCTCGGCCACCTCCCCGGTCACGGGGCTCATCACGTCGCTGACCGCCTTCACGGACTCCACGTCGCAGAAGGCCTCCTCCTTGGTGACCGCGTCCCCCACCTGGGGCAGGTTGATGAACACCAGATCCCCCAGCTCGCTCTGGGCAAAGTCGGTGATGCCCACCAGGGCGGTGGTGTCGTCCAGCATCTTGATCCACTCGTGGGACTTGGAATACTTCAGATCAGCGGGAAAGTTCATGGTCAAATCCTCCTTGAAAAGATAAGTATAGGTGATGAATGGTTATCCGGAAAAGCCCGTGGCGGCGGCTTTGCGCCCCGGGCGGAGCCGCGGGTTAGAGGCCCAGAATGCCGGCCAGCTGCTGGAGGGCGTTCTCCGTGTCGGCGTCGGAGAAGCAGTAGCGCATCTCGGTATAGTCCCTGCGGAACCTGGCTACCTCCTCCTTCACCTCCTCGCCCTTCACGCACTGGGCGATCAGGTGGGCGAGGCGCTGGAACTCCTCTTTGCCAAAGCCGAAGCGGGTCATCTCATTGACGCCCATCCGCAGGGCGCCGGAGGCGGTGAAGCCCTCCTCCTCGGGGGTGGCCTGGTAGTTGACGATGATGTTGTTGCGCTCCAGCCGCTCGGCCACCTCGGGCCCCCTGGCGTAGCCCACCCTCACGATGACCTGGTGGGTCTCCGTGTAGCCGATGGCGGGATCGCCGGCCACGTCCATGCCCTCCTCGTGGAGGCACCGGGCAAACCACTTGGCGTTCTCCGTCACAGCCCTCTGGTACTGGTCCTTGAAGGCGTTCATCTCATAGGCGGACACCAGCTCCGCCAGCAGGGTGCCCAGGTGGTGGTTGGAAACGCTCCCCGGGAAGGTCCGGGTCTGCATGGTCTCCCACAGGCCCCACTTCAGGTCCTCGGGCCGGTAGCTGACGCCGATGACCCCCCGCTGGGGGCCGAAGAAGGTCTTGTGGGTGGAGCCGGTGACGATCTCCGCCCCCTCCTCAAAGGGCTTCTGGAAGTAGTCGCCGATGAGCCCCAGCACGTGGGCCATGTCGTACATAATGGTGGTGCGGATGCCCTGCTCATCCACGAACTTCCGGATCTCCGCCACAGGCTCCTTGTGGAGCACCATGGACTTGCCGAAAATGATGAGCTCCGGCTTATACTGGTCCAGAAGGACCTTGGATGCCTCCACGTCGATCTTGTAGGGATTCTCCGGCAGGACCGGGAAGTTCACCACCATCTGCTTCTCCGTCACCGGGTCCACGGCCACGTAATCGTGGAGGGCGCCCATGGGCTGGGCGCTCAGGTGGCCGCCCCGGACGATGTGGTTGTTCATGATCCAGCCCAGGCGCTGGGGCTGGCGCTTGCGGTCCACCCGGTTCTTCCAGTCCATCAGGGCGGA
>CAJFVK010000052.1 GCA_904420435.1 uncultured Oscillospiraceae bacterium | reverse complement strand
CGGACGACGACTTCGGCGTGTTTTATGTGGAGGTCATGGACGATCTGGACATGTACCTGCACAAGACGGTGAAGTTCAAGGGCGTGGTCTGCCAGGACCCCCGGTTCGGCGCGTACTTCGCCGTGGGCCGCCACGCCATGGTCTGCTGCGCGGAGGACATCACCTTCCTGGCCCTCCCCTGCCGCTCCCCGGACAAGGACCAGTTCGCCACCAAGGACTGGGTGGAGGTCACCGCCAAGGTGGGCGTCGGACCCTGGGCCCTCTATGAGGAGGACGGGCCGGTTCTCACAGCTCTGTCTGTCAAGCGCTGCGCCAAGCCCAGAAACGAAGTGGTCCCCTTCTGATCCGCGTCCCCTGCCGGAGCAGACGGCTCCGGCAGCCGCGCAGGATTGCCCGGCGGACTGCCCCAACCGGCAGCCCGCCCTCTTTCTGCGCCGCCCGGCGGACCGTCGGGCGGGTGCGCAGGCTGTGATATATTATTAATAGTAGTAATGCAGAACGCCGCGCCGAACAGGCGCCGGAGGTATCATGGACGACAAAGGAATCTTAGAGCTCTACGCGGCCCGGAGCTCCCAGGCCGCCCGGGAGGCCAGGGAAGCATACGGCCCCTACTGCCAGGCCATCGCGGAGAATATTTTGGGCAGCGAGGGGGAGGCGGAGGCCTGCGTCAGCGGCGTCTGGGACGCCGCCCAGGAGCAGTTTACCCTCCGCCCGCCGGCCATCCTCTCCGCCGCTCTGGGCAAAATCACCCGTCGCCTGGCTCTGAAGCGCTGGTCATCCAGCGGCGGCAGGCGGACCGGCGGCGAGGTGCTGCCGGTGCTGGCGGAGCTGGAGGAGTGCGTCCCGCCAGAGGGCACAAGCGCCCCGGCGGAGGAGGGGCGGCTGACGGATGCCCTCGCCGCCTTTCTCCGCTCAAAGCCCATGCTCCAGCGGATGATTTTCATCCGGAGATACTGGTATTTCAACTCTGTAAAGGTTATTTCCAGACAGCTCTCCCTGCCGGAGGCCAGGGTGGAATCCCTGCTGCGCCAGCTGCAGCAGGAGCTGCGGATCTATTTGGAGAAGGAGGGGATCTCCCTGTGAAGAGTCGTCAGCTCCTGGAGGCTATGAACGATTTGCCGGAGGATCTGATCGCCGAGGGGAAAATCCGACGCAGGCACCCCCTGCTCCGGGTTCTGGCTGTGGCGGTCTGCGTCCTGCTGGTCCTCTCCAGTCTCTACCCCTTTTTCCGTGACCGCATCCGGGGTGTTTCCGGCGACGAGGACGTTCCGGGCGTTGTTATCGACGGCGCCGCCTATGAAATCCGGTCCGCCGGCAGTTCTGCTGCAAATCAGGCCGGGCTCCCGGATACGATCACGGCGGACATGGCGGGCATGCAGGTGGATGAGCTGGAGGAGGGCACTGTCCACCTCTACCTGCCCTGCGAAAACCAGCGGGCGGTCTACATCCTGCAGCGGCCGGACGGTACATACCGCTACCTGCTCTTCGCAGGGGACCAGCTCTCCCAGGACGCCTGGGTGGAGGCGGACCAGATGTTCCTGACCTACGGGGTCACCAGCGCCGGGGAGCTCGCCTCCCTCACCTGGGATGGGGAGACCATCCGGGACCGGCAGACCCTGGAGGCCGTGTATCAGGCCCTGCTCCAGTCCGACGCCTGCGGCGAGGCCGCCTTCCGCGCGGAGCTGGACGACGGACAGGGTGCCCATCCCCTGACGCTGGAGGCCGCCGGCGGCCTGCGGTGGACGGCGGACTACAGCGTTTCCACCGGCGTGCTGGGCTGGTACGGCAGCTATTACGCCGCCGGCGCCGGCCTGCTTCCCTGAGCCGGGGCGCTCCCGATCCCTGTCAGCTATGGGAGCGCCGAAAAGATTTCTCAGGATTTTCTTGCTTTTTCTGTCACTTCATGTTATCCTGTAGTCAGACAACTGAATGGAAGCGTGTCAGCCCAGTCCGCAACGGCGTCAAGCCAGGCTGGGATGTTAGATGGAATGGGGTGCAAAAGCCCCGCGTAACCGGCACTGTGAGCGTGAGGACGCACCGAAGCGGCGGAGAAACCGCCGTCTGAGCGAAAGCTCGCCACTGTGGAGTGGAGCTCCATGGGAAGGTAGGCTGCGGACGCAGGAGAACAAATCTCCACAGCGCGAGTCAGGAGACTTACACGGTTCTTAGAAGCAGTATGGGAAGGGGACGCCCATACTGCATGATTGCGTACAGGAAAGCGGCTGTGCCAGTTTTTACGGAAACTGGCACAGCTTTTTTTTCGTGATAACCCGAGAGAGGTGGCGGTATTTCTTGACAAGGCAGAAATTGGTCCGGCGTCTGCTGCACATTCTGGTGGTCCTGCTGGGCATCAGCTTTCTCAGCTTCCTGCTGATCCACCTGGCGCCGGGGGACCCGGTGCGGTCCATGTTCGCCGTCAGCGGCAGCATCCCCTCGGAGGAGGTGCTATATGAGATCCGGGAGGAGATGGGCCTGAACCGTCCCTTCCTGGTCCAGTACTTCAGCTGGCTGGGGGGATGCCTCCGGGGGGATTTCGGCACCTCCTACTCCGAGGGGGCCCCGGTGGCCCAGCTGCTGGCCTCCCGGGTGCTGCCCACCATCCAGCTGGCCCTGCTGGCCCTGGTGATGATGCTGGCGATGGCGGTCCCCATCGGGGTGCTGTCCGCCCTCCACCAGAACCGGCCCCTGGACTATCTCCTCCGGGGCGGCACCTTTCTGGGAATCTCCATGCCCAACTTCTGGGTGGGGCTTCTGCTGCTCTATCTGGTGGCCATGAAGTGGAAGCTGCTGCCGGTGGTTTCCACCCAGATCAACTTTCAGAAGATGCTGCTCCCCGCCTTCACCCTGGCCTTTGCCATGGCCGGGAAGTACGCCCGCCAGGTCCGGGCAGCCATCCTGGAGGAGCTGCGGCAGGACTACGTGGCCGGCGCCAGGGCCAGGGGCCTCTCGGAGCGCTGCATCCTGTGGCGGCACGTGATGCCGAACGCCCTTCTCCCCCTGATCACCATGCTGGGCCTGTCCCTGGGCTCCCTGCTGGGAGGCACAGCGGTAGTGGAGGTCATCTTCTCCTACCCGGCCCTGGGCAGCCTGGCCCTCTCCGCCATCACCTCCATGGACTATCCCCTGATCCAGGGCTATGTGCTGTGGATCGCCCTGATCTACATGGTGGTCAATCTGGTGGTGGACCTCTCCTATAACCGGCTGGATCCCCGCCTGCGAAGGGAGGTGCGGGCATGAAGGGAAGCCGTATCCGTTTCTTTCTCTTCCTGGGCCTGGCGCTGTGCATCGTGGCGGTGGGCGTGTTTGCCCCGGCCATCGCCACCCACGACCCCCAGGAGGCGGTTTTGGCCAACGCCACCCAGGCGCCCAGCGCCCAGCACTGGTTCGGCACCGACAAGATGGGCCGGGACCTGTTCTCCCGGGTGATCTACGGTACCAGAACCTCCATCCTCTCCACGCTGATCCTGGTGGTGAGTATCCTCCTGGTGGGCGGCGCTCTGGGCATTGTGGCCGGCTACTGCGGCGGTATCGTGGACACCCTCATCATGCGCCTGGCGGACATGATGGTGTCCTTCCCCGGCATGGCCCTGGCCATCGCCCTGGCAGGCATCATGGGGGGCGGCCTCTTCAGCGCCATCCTGGCGATTCTGGCCGTCAGCTGGACCAAGTACGCCCGCCTGGCCAGGAGCCTTATTTTGAAAATCCGCAGCCAGGACTATATTCTGGCCGCCAGGATGTCCGGCACCCGGAACCGGCACATCCTCTGGCGCTACATGGTCCCCTCCGCCCTCCCCACTCTGGTGGTCACCGCCGCCACGGACGTGGGGGGCATGATGCTGGAGCTGGCGGGGTTCTCCTTCCTGGGCCTGGGCGCCCGGTCCACCTCCATCGAGTGGGGGTACATGCTCAACGAAGGCCGGGCCTATATGGAGTCCGCCCCCTGGCTCATGATCTATCCGGGCCTCGCCATCTTCATCACGGTTGTGGTTTTTAACCTGCTGGGGGACAGCCTCCGAGATCTTCTGGATCCCCGGGAGGAATCCGCCGGGCAGACACCAAAGAAAAAAAGGAGAAACAAAGACATGAAGCGTATGAAGCAGTGTGCCGCAGCAATCCTTGCCGTCGGCCTTCTGGCCGGCCTTCTCACCGGCTGCGGCCAGGAGAGCGGCGAAACGGAGGGAGTCCACCTGAATTTCGGCTGCTACAGCTATTCCGACTCCCTGGACCCGGTGGTCACGGTGAATTCCAGCTGGGCCGCCATGCGCTATGGGATCACCGAGTGCCTCTTCCGCTTTGATGACCAGGTGGTGGCCCAGCCCAACCTCTGCGACACCTATGAGGTGTCCGATGACTACAGGACCTGGACGCTCCACATCCGGGACGGCCTCCAGTTCTCCAACGGGAACCCGGTGACCCCCTCCGCCGTCCAGGCCGCCTTTGAGCGGCTGTATGCAGAAACCGACGCGGACCGGGGCGGCACCGGCAACTCCAACCCGGAGATCTATCTGCCCGAGCCGGAGCTCACCGCGGACGACGGTGCCGGCACCCTGACCGTGGTCTGCCAGGGCCCCACCAGCAACCTGCCCGGCATCCTGGCCTACCCCTACTTCGCCGTGATCGACGTGTCGGTGGTGGAGGAAGCCATCGTCGGCACGGGCCCCTATCAGGTGGACAGTATGCAGCCCGGCATCGGGGTGGAGCTGTCCCGGAACGAGCACTACTGGAACGGCAGCGTCCCCTACGACACTGTATCCGTCATCTTCATTGAGGACAGCTCCACCAAGTCCATGGCTCTCCAGAGCGGGGACGTGGATCTGGTGGAGAACATCACCACCGCCAGCGACCTCCAGAAGCTCTCCGAGGACCCGGACTACTACGTGTCCACCGCCGCGGGCGTCCGCACCGGCAACTCCTACATGAACTTCAACGGTCCCCTGGGCAACAAGGCCCTGCGGGAGGCGATCCTCATGGCCCTGGACAGCGAAACCATGTGCGACGTCACCGTGGCTGGCATGTACACCGCCGGCTTCTCCGTGCTGCCCTCCTCCCTGGCCTACAACTACGACCAGCTCACGAATCCCTACCCCTACGATGTGGAGGCCGCCAAGGCCACCCTGGACGAGGCGGGGATCGTGGACACCGACGGGGACGGCATCCGGGAGCTGGACGGGGAGAACATCAACCTGGTCTACCTGGCCTATACCAGCCGGAACCTGAACGATTTTGCCGAGGCTATCTCCCTGCAGCTCCAGGAAATCGGCATCGGCGTCACCCTGACTGTCAGCGACTATGACACCATCACCGCCCTGCAGAACGCCGGGGAGTTTGACCTGGTCACCGCCAACACCACCACTGTGGGCACCGGCGATCCCCAGGATTTCCTGGGCTGCTGGTATTCCGGCAACTCCCAGAGCTACGGCTTCTACAGCAACCCGGCGTACGACGCCTGTTACGAGGCCCTGGAGATCGCCACCGACGCCGGCGAGCGGCTGGAGCTGATCACCCGCATGCAGCAGATCCTCATCGACGACGCTGCCACCATTGTCCACGGCTACTACAACAGCCGCATGTTCAGCCGGGTGGACGCCGTCACCGGCGCGGAGATCGCCACCATTGACTACTACTGGCTCACCACCGACATCGCCCCCGCCCAGTGAGGGGGACGCAGGGTTATCTAAGACACAAGGAAGGGATCACTATGCTGGAGATCGAGCGGCTGCAGGTCGCCTACGGGACCGGGGAACCGGCCCTGCGGGATTTCAGCCTCCATATGGAGCCGGGGGAGATCGTGGCCCTGGTGGGCGAGAGCGGCAGCGGGAAGACCACAGCCATCCGGGCCATCCTGGGGCTGCTGCCCGCCGGCGGCCAGGTTGAGGCGGAGGTTTTGTCCTTCCAGGGCCAGGACCTCCTCTCCCTCACCCAGCGCCAGTGGCGCGCCCTCCGGGGCGGGGAGATCTCCATGATCTTCCAGGACTCCGGCGCCATGCTGAACCCCATCCGGACCATCGGTGGCCAGTTCGTGGAGTACATCCGGGCCCACTGCTCCCTGTCCAAAGCCGATGCCAGGGCGCGCAGCGCCCAGATGCTGGGCCGGATGGGGCTCCCCAACCCGGAGAGCCTCCTCTCCTCCTACCCCTTCCAGCTCAGCGGCGGCCAGCGCCAGCGGGTGGGCATCGCCATGGCCATGGCCTTCGAACCCAAGCTCCTGTTGGCCGACGAACCCACCAGCGCCCTGGATGTGACCACCCAGGCCCAGATCATCCGGCAGATGATAGAGCTGCGGGAGAACTACCACACCGCCATCCTGCTGGTCACCCACAACCTGGGGGTGGCCGCCTACGCCGCGGACCGCATCCTGGTCATGCGGGGCGGACAGGTGGTGGACCAGGGCCGGCGGGAGGAGCTGCTGAGCCGGGGCGCGGATACATACACCGGCCAACTGCTGCGGGCAGTGCCGGACATGGGAGGCAAGCGCTATGTCTGATTGTCTGCTGGAGGGCCGGGGCCTGACCCGGCGGTACCGCCGGGAGGACGGGCGGGTGCTCACTGCCTGCCGGGAGGTGGACCTGCGGATGTTCCCGGGGGAAACCCTGGGTATCGTGGGGGAGAGCGGGTGCGGGAAGAGCACGCTCATGCGCCTGCTGGCCCGGCTGGAGCGCCCGGATGAGGGGCGGCTCCTTTTCAAGGGAGAGGACATCACCGATCTGCGGGGGGAGGCCCTCCGCCGCCACCGCCGCCACATTCAGATGATCTTCCAGGATCCCGCCGCCGCCTTTTTCCCCCGGATGAAGGTCTGGGAGGCCCTGGCGGAGCCCCTGCGGAACTTCGAAAAGCTCCCCTCCGCCCAGCTGCGCCAGCGGGTGGACGAGCTGCTGGACCTGGTGGGCCTCCCCGCCGACTTCGCCGACCGCTATCCCCACTCCATGAGCGGCGGGCAGCGCCAGCGTCTGGGCCTGGCCCGTGCCCTGGCCCTGCACCCGGAGGTCCTCCTCTGCGACGAGGCCACCGCCGCCCTGGACGTATCCAGCCAGCAGCAGCTGGTGGAGCTGCTGGTGGAACTCCAGCGCCGGGAGGGGCTGTCCATCCTCTTTGTCTGCCACGACCTGGCCCTGGTCCAGTCCCTCTCCCACCGGATCATGGTCATGTACCTGGGCACGGTGCTGGAGGTCCTGCCGGGGGCCGGCATCACCGGCCGGGCGGCCCACCCCTACACCAAGGCCCTGCTGGGGTCCGTGTTCAGCATCAGCATGGATTTCTCCAGGCCCATCGAGCCCCTCCAGGGGGAGGTGCCCAGCCCCCTGGACATCCCCCGGGGCTGTCCCTTCCACACCCGCTGTCCCCACTGCATGGCAGTCTGCCGGGACAGCCGTCCGGCCATGCGGCAGCTGTCGCCGGACCACCAGGTTGCCTGCCACCTCTTTGAGGGCCAGGCCGTCCAGCCAGAGGAGGAATCCCAATGAATCTCACCGATATCCAGGAAATCGCCCCCGGGAAATCCCGGGCCCAACTGCCTCTCCCCGGGGGAGGCGGCCTGCCGGTCTGGACCATACAGGGGGCCTATCCGGGCCCCACGCTGGTCCTCACCGCCGGGGTCCATGGCTGCGAGTACGTGGGGATCGTCGCCCTGCGGATCCTCTTTGAGCAGACCGCGCCGGAAACCCTGCAGGGCCGCCTGCTCCTCCTGCCCCTGCTGAATGCGGGGGGCTTCTTCCAGGGGCGCAAGCGCATCGTGCCGGAGGATGGGAAGAACCTGAACCGGGTCTTCCCTGCCCCGGCGGACGGGAGCCGCTCGGAGCAGATCGCCTGGACGGTCCAGGAGCAGGTCTATCCGGAGGCGGACTTCCTGCTGGATCTCCACGGCGGGGACAGCAACGAGGTCATGACGCCCCTGGTCTTCTTCCCCGGGGACGCGGCTCCCGCTGTCACGGAGCGGTCCCGAGCGGCGGCGGGCCACCTGGAGGTGGGCTACCGGGTCCCCGCTTCCACCACAAACGGCCTCTACAGCTGCGCCGCCCGGCGGGGTATTCCTGCCCTGCTGTTGGAGATCGGCGGTCTTGGCTGCTGGAGCCAGGACCAGGTGCAGCAGGAGCTGCGGAGCATCCGCAGCCTGATGGGATTTTTGGGCATGGGTACGGCTGCCCGCGTCCACCGGGGACAGCAGGAGGCGGCCGAAACCGTTTACGTGGAGTCTGACGCCGACGGGCTCTGGCTTCCCCGGGTCCATGCGGACCAGAAGATCCGCAAAGGGGACATTCTGGGGCAGCTGGAGAGTCTGGATGGCGCGCCGCTCCAGACCGTCCGGGCAAAATTTGACGGCGTGGTCTGGTATCACACCGTCGCCCTGGGGGTTTCCCGGGGGGAGTCCCTGGTGGCCTACGGCCGCTGCCGCTGAGCAGGTTGGGTCCCGCTCTCTTAAAAACGGAATCTAAGCTGGAAATCGCCGCTCTGCGGCGATTTCTTATTGCCAGCGGCGGGAAAATGCGTTAAACTACTAAGGTAAACTTTTTGACGGATCAGGAGGCTCCCATGAACCGCTATCTCATTGTGGTGGATATGCAGAAGGACTTTATTGACGGCGCCCTGGGCACCCGGGAGGCGGTGGCCATTCTCCCCGCCGTGGAGGAGGCGGTCCGCGCCTTTGAGGGCACGGTTCTCTTCACCCGGGACACCCACACCCCCGCCTATCTGGACACCCAGGAGGGCCGGAACCTTCCGGTGGTCCACTGCGTCCGGGGCACTGAGGGCTGGCAGCTGGCCCCGGGGCTCCAGGCCTTCGCGGACGCCAGAGGCTGCCGGATCTTCGACAAGCCCACCTTCGGCAGCGTGGAGCTGGCCCTCTTTCTTGCGGAGTCCCACCGGGCCTCCCCCATCGCGGACATTACCCTGGTGGGCCTGTGCACGGACATCTGCGTCATCTCCAACGCCTTGCTGCTGAAGGCGGCCCTGCCGGAGGTGCCTATCCACGTCCGCGCCGGCTGCTGCGCCGGGGTCACGCCGGAGAGCCACGCCAACGCCCTCCGGGCCATGGAGATGTGCCAGATCCTGGTGGAGGAATCGTGAAAAAAGAAAAATCAGCGGCTCCGGCCGTATGAGGGAGGTCACTATGAGCAACACTTACATTCCAGAGGGCTACCGCTCTCCCCTGAACATCTATGACATGCAGTGCGCCATTGAGTTCATCAAGGGCAGCTTCCAGGACAATCTGAAGCGGGCGCTGAATCTACGGCGGGTTTCCGCCCCCCTGTTTGTCCGGGCGGACAGCGGCCTGAACGACGACCTGAACGGTGTGGAGCGCCCCGTTTCCTTTGACATTCCCGGTGCGGACGGAGCCACCGGCGTGGTGGTCCACTCCCTGGCCAAGTGGAAGCGCCTGGCGCTGAAGCAGTACGACTTCTACCCGGGCAACGGCCTCTACACGGATATGAACGCCATCCGCCGGGACGAGGCATTGGACAACATCCACTCGGTGTACGTGGACCAGTGGGACTGGGAGAAGGTCATCACCCGGGAGGAGCGGAACGAGGCCTATCTCCGGCAGACCGTCCGGTCCATTGTGGGCGCCGTGTGCGACACCTGTGACGCCCTGCGCCGGGCCTTCCCCCAGCTCCATGTGAAGCTGGACCGGGAGGTGACGTTCCTCACCACCCAGGAGCTGGAGGACCTGTATCCGGACCTGACCCCCTCCCAGCGGGAAACGGAGTTTTTGAAGACCCACCCCACCGTGTTCCTCATGCAGATCGGCGGGGCCCTGAAGAGCGGGAGGCCCCACGACGGCCGGGCCCCCGACTACGACGACTGGAGTCTCAACGGCGATATCCTCATGTGGAACGAGGTACTGGGCCGGGCCTTTGAGATCTCCTCCATGGGCATCCGGGTGGATGCTGAGGCTCTGGACCGGCAGCTGACCCTGGCCGGGAAGGACGAGCGGCGCAAGCTCCCCTTCCATCGGATGCTGCTGAACAACGAACTGCCCCTGACCATGGGCGGCGGCATCGGTCAGAGCCGCCTGTGCATGCTGATGATCGGTGCCGCCCACATCGGCGAGGTCCAGGTGAGCCTGTGGGATCAGGAAACCCTGGAGATCTGCCGGGCGGCGAATGTCCATATTCTGTAAGGAGTGACAGACATGAAGGAACGTATTCTAGGTCAACTGGAGCCCGCCGGGGTCTTCCGCTTTTTTGAGGATCTCACCCGGATCCCCCGGGGCAGCGGCCACACCAGGGCGGTCAGCGACTACTGCGCCGCCTTTGCCCGGGAGCGGGGGCTGAAGGTGCGGCAGGACGAGCACAACAATGTCATTATCTGGAAGGACGGCACCGGCGGTCTGGAGGACCGTCCGGCGGTGATCCTCCAGGGCCATCTGGACATGGTCCTGGCCAAGACGCCGGACTGCTCCCTGGACATGGAGCGGGAGGGCCTCCAGATCGAGGTGACAGAGGACGGCTTTGTCCGGGCCAAGGGCACCACCCTGGGGGCGGACAACGGCATCGCCGTAGCCATGATCCTGGCCCTGCTGGATGACGGCTCCATCCCCCACCCGCCCCTGGAGGCGGTGTTCACCAGCGACGAGGAGATCGGCCTTCTGGGGGCCGCGGCCCTGGACTGCTCGGATCTCCGAGGCCGGGTGATGATGAACCTGGACTCCGAGGAGGAGGGGTACCTCACTGTGGGTTGCGCCGGCGGCGCCCGCTGCGACATCCAGCGGAATCTCCGGGCAGAGCGGAGTCAGGGCACCCTCTGCCGGGTGACCTTCTCTGGCTTTGCCGGCGGCCACTCGGGCATGGAGATCGGCCGGGGCCGGGCCAACACCAACCAGCTGACTGCCCGCCTCCTCACTGCGGTGGAGCAGGTTTCCCCTGTCCGCCTGGTGCGCCTGGAGGGCGGCAAGCTGGACAACGCCATCACGGCCCACACGGAGGCGGAGTTCCTGCTGTCCGGGGACGCAGAGCAGGCCCGTGAGGCCGCCCAGGCCTGGTGGCAGGAGGAGCGGCGGTCCTTCGCGGACACGGACGGCGCCGGCGATATGGTCTGGGAGGAGCTGGGCTCCGCCGATCTGGAGGCCTGCACGGAGGCGGACAGCCGCCTGGCCGCGGCCCTCCTCTGCCGCCTCCCCAGCGGCGTGATCGCCATGTCCCAGGATATTCCCGGCCTGGTGGAAACCTCCGCCAACTTTGGCGTTCTCCTGCTGGAGCAGGGCCATCTCCAGGCCACGGTTTCCGTCCGCAGCAGCCTGAATCACGCCTGGAAGGGCCTGCTGGCTGACATGGAATCCATCGCCGGGGAGTACGGCGCGGCCTTCTCCTCCAGGGGTGAGTACCCCGCCTGGGAGTACCGGAAGGAGTCCCGGCTGCGTCCGCTGATGGTGGAGGTGTACCGGGAGCTGTTCGGCCAGGAGCCGGTGGTGGAAACCATCCACGCCGGGCTGGAGTGCGGCATCTTCTGCGACAAGATCCCCGGACTGGACAGCGTTTCCTTCGGTCCCCAACTCTACGATGTACACACCCCCCGGGAGCGCATGTCCGTGGCCTCCGTCCAGCGGACCTGGGACTATCTGCTGCATATTCTGGCGCGGCTGTAGATCGCCCCGCCTCTCATCCAATAAGGCAAAAGGAAGGCCGCTCTCGAAGAGAGCGGCCTTCCTTCTTTTGACGTCTTTACTTTTTCTCCGCCTTCCGGGGGCCGTCCGAGCGCAGCTCCCGCAGGGTGTTGGACAGGCGGTTGAAGGCCAGGGGCAGCTGGCCCACCGCCACGTCCATCTTGCGCAGCTCCCCGGTCACGTGGCCGCTGGCCACCTCCAGGGCGCGCATGGCCTCCTCGTACCGGCCGGAGAGCTCCCGGAGCTCCGCCTCCAGCTGGGAGCGGATCCGGTCCGCCTCCCCCTTGGCGGCGCTGATGGTTTCCTCCGCCGTCCGCTCCGCCTGGGCGGTGATCTGGTCCGCCCGCTTGTGGGCGTCCAGCTCGATCTGGGCGATGTGCTGCTTGAGGGCCTGGTACTCCTCCGCCTGGGACTCCAGCTCCCGGACCTTGGGCTCCTGGGCGGCGTCCGCCTCCGCCTGGGCCTTGTACTGGTCCCGCTCCCGGGAAACCTCCTCCAGGGACTCCTCCAGGGCGCGGTTCCGCTCCCGGAGCCCCTCCGCCTCCGCCTGGAGGGCGTCCCGCTCCGCCGCGGCGGACTGCAGCGCGTCCCGCTCCTGCTCCAGATCGGCGATCCGCTGGCCGCTCTCCTTGGCCGTGGCGGTGATATAATCCATTACATCCTGCCGGTTAAACCCGCCGAAGGCGGCGTTGCGAAAGGTCATTTCCATGGCGCACCCTACTTTCTGTCACAATTAAGCACAGTATAGCATATTCCCCTCTGTTTTGCAACGGGCGGCTGACAGGCTACAGGGTCAGCGGAACCGTGTCCAAATCCACCACCGCCCGCCGGGGGTTGCCCGGGTCCAGATACACCGTGGGGCGCCAGCCGCCCCGGACCGGCTCCCTCCAAAGGAGGTCGCTCTTCACCTGATAGCGCTCCCCTCCATAGCGGTAGGCGCAGCGGAGCCGCCAGGGGGAGTGGACCCCGGGCCAGTTCCACAGGGTACTGGTATTCCAGTTGATCCAGGCCAGGCGGTCCACCGACAAAATCTCTCCGGGGACGGCCACCCCCTCCGCCCGCAGGCGTGCCCTGCGGGCCTCCCGCCTCCGGGACGCCGCGGAAAACGCCAGGCAGAGGAGCCAGGCCAGCAGCCCAACAGGCAGGAAGGCCCAGCTGGGACCGCCCCGGATCGGAACGGCCATGACCCAGAACAGCAGCCCCAGGATGGTGAACGCGGCGCCCAGCATGCCAAACAGGATCACACAGAGCCCGGAGATGGTGTTTGGCCGCTCCATTGTCCACTCCCCTCCCCAGCGTCAGATGATTGGTTGCCCGCGACTCGCCGCTCACTCCGAAGGGCAGGCGATCTCCACCAGCTTCTCGATCATGTGGTGCAGCAGCTGGGCCCGCTCCGTGTCGGCAGCCCGGTAGTACACCTCTTTTCCCTCCCGGCGGCTGACGATCAGGCCCCCGGCCTTCAGCTGCCGCAGGTGGTGGGACACCGCCGGCGAGCTCATCTCCACCATGGAGGACAGGTTGATGACGCATTCCTCACAGTGGCAGAGGAGCCAGAAGATCCGGATGCGGCTCCCGTCCCCCAGCTGCTTGAAAATATCGGACACAGTCTGAAACTCATCTGTGCTGGGCACCCGCTCCAGAATGTGCTCCATAGGCTGCCCGTGGTCGTGGGGCAGCGGCAGGTTCGACATAGGTTCACCCTTCCCTTTCGGATCGTTTCCCGCCTGGCGGCCCCGGGCAGCCCGCCCGGACCCGCGCCGCGGATTTTTTCTTATTTTATCACATCCCATTTCATTGGGAAAGCCCAAAATTTGCGGGCTGTCCTGGCGGCAGGGCCCCGCCGCAAAATATTTTGCAAACCCTCTTGACAACGGCGGGAAAGATGCGTATGATAGTAACAGTTAAAAGATTATTTAATCGTTTGATTCTTTATCATGCAGAGAGGAGCTTACCGCCATGAAAAAGACCTACAAGATCGAAGTGGACTGCGCCAACTGCGCCAACAAGATGGAGGAGGCCGCCCAGAAGACCGAGGGCGTCAAGGCCGCCACGGTGAACTTCATGACGCTGAAGATGATCGTGGAGTTTATGGAGGGCCACGACCCCAAGGCGGTGATGGAGCAGGTCCGCAGCAACTGCAAAAAGGTGGAGGACGACTGCGAGATCTACCTCTGATTCTCCGGAAAAGGCACCCCGGCAAAAGGGCTCGCCCGTGCTGCGGGTGCTTTTTTTCGAAGATCAATTAAGCAACTATTTAATCATCAAACATCCGGCTGCCTCCGGCGGCCGCGCGGGGAGAGATTGCCATGAACAAGAAACAACGGAAGATGCTGATCCGCATTTTGGTGTCAGCGGCGCTGCTGATCCTTTTGCATTTCCTGCCGGCGACCGGCTGGCTCCGGTTCGCCCTGTACCTGGTGCCCTACCTGGTCATCGGCTACGACATCCTGCTGAAGGCCCTGAAGGGCATCAAAAACCGGCAGGTCTTTGACGAGAACTTCCTCATGGCGGTGGCCACCATCGGCGCTATCGCCCTGGCCCTGTACGAGGGCAGCGGGGACTACACCGAGGCCATCGCCGTCATGCTCTTCTACCAGGTGGGCGAGTGGTTCCAGAGCTACGCCGTGGGCAGGAGCCGCCGGAACATCAGCGAGCTCATGGACATCCGCCCGGACTACGCCAACGTGGAACAGGACGGACAGCTCACCCAGGTGGATCCGGACGAGGTGGAGATCGGCACGGTCATCGTGGTGCAGCCCGGCGAGAAGGTGCCCATTGACGGCACGGTGGTGGAGGGAACCTCCTCCCTGAACACCGCCGCCCTCACTGGCGAGAGTCTGCCCCGGGATGTGAGAGTGGGGGACGAGATCATCAGTGGCTGCATCAATATGACAGGCCTTCTGAAGATCCGCACCACCAAGGAGTTTGGGGAGTCCACCGTGTCCAAGATTCTGGACCTGGTGGAGAACGCCAGCTCCCGGAAGTCCCGGTCCGAGGCCTTTATCTCCAAGTTTGCC
>CAJFVK010000051.1 GCA_904420435.1 uncultured Oscillospiraceae bacterium | reverse complement strand
TCTCTCTCTGTTTTGGCCTCCTGGAGGGAGGCAGGGCATATCGAGCGGGTCCCGCAAGCTGTCGGCCTACAGGGCGGAAAACAGCGCCGGGAGCAGATCCGCCGCTTCCGGATAGAGGAGAAAGGCGGCGGAGAAGCCCAGATCCCGGCCGGTGTGAAGCTTTCGGCGGAAGGTGTCCGCATCGTCGAAGACCACGAAGTGGGCCTGCTCCTCCCGAGTGTAGGTAAAGTACTTGGCGCACAGGTCCCGGGAGTAAAAGGTGTTGGGCCGCACCTCCTCCAAAAGCTGGCGAAGCTGCTGGGGGGAGATGGGTACACCCTCCCCGGTGGGGGAGGGGAGGGGGAAATCCATGGTGAGCCGCTGCACGTCCAGGGCCACGTGGCCGCCCCCAAAGGCGGAAACAGCCTCCTCCAGCCGCTGGGTGAAGTTCCCGCCGGAGATGGCGGTGCAGATGACGGCAATGGAGCCGGACACTCTTTTGGCGTAGGCCTCCGGCAGATAGAGCCGCCGGTTGTGGCTGCGGAGGATGGCGCACAGCCGCTCCAGGAATTTGATCCGGTCTGGGGAGGGCGGCGCCTCAAAATCCGCCAGAACGCCGCCGAAGCTGCGAAAGCCGCACTCCTGCCAGATCTGCCGGCTGAGCTGCTCCGGGGACCCGATGGCGGGGCAGTTCTGGTCGCTGAGGACCATCAGGCCGCCCTGGGTGCGCATCAACAGGCTGCTGCGCAGGAGGCCGCCGCCCTCTCCGACCCGGTAAGCGGCGTGGGCAAACCGGCAGGGGTAGCGGGAGGCCTCCCGGAATTCCCTGGGGGAAACGGTGAGATACAGCTGCAAATTCCATTCCTCCTCTTGTGCGTGGACGGCGCTTGGTGTATACTGAAACAAACTATGCGATACAGGAGAGAACTATGTCACTATCCATTCGCCCCCACCGGGTTTTCCGGCGGTATACGGACGTCACGCCGGAGATTCTGGAGAGCATGGGTATCCGCCTGCTGCTGTGCGACCTGGACAACACCCTGGCCCCGCCGAAAACCAGACACCCGGACCAGGAGGTCCGCAGCTGGATCGACTCGATCCGCAAGGCTGGCGTCGGCTTCGCCATTGTGTCCAACAACCGAAGCGGCAGCCGTGTGCTGGACTACTGCGGCGAGCTGGGGGTGCCCTACATCGGCCACGCGGGAAAGCCGAAGCCCGGGGGATTCCGCCGGGCCATGGAGCTGTTCCAGGAAACGCCGGAGCACACCGCCATGCTGGGGGACCTGTGGACCACGGATATCCTGGGCGCGCGGCTGCTGGGAATCACCATGCTGGCGGTGGAGCCGGTGGACGGGGCGCCCAACTTCGGGCACTGGCTCCTGTATCAGATCCACCGCCCCTGGATGGCGGCGGCAAGAAGGAGGCCTTTGAAATAATGAACAGATGTGAGCGGGCAGCCCGGGCGCTGCCGGAGCGGGGGGTGGACGCCCTGTTGGTGCTCAGCGAAGCCAACCGGTTTTATTTGACGGACTTCCACTCCACCGCCGGCGTGGCGCTGGTGACGGGGGAGGGCAGCTGGTTCTTTACGGACAGCCGGTACATTGAGGCGGCCCGCCGGTCCATTGACGGCCTGGCGGTGGAGGAGAATACCCTGGCCCATCCAGCCCTGAAAACGGTGGGACAGATCCTCTACCAGCGGGGGCTTCGCCGGGTGGGGATCGAGGATGCCGCCCTGTCGCTGGCGGAGTACCGGAAGCTGCAGGATACCCTGAAAGGATGCGAGCTGCTTCCCGCCTCGGACCTGCTCCAGCAGCTGCGGGCCGCCAAGGATGAGGAGGAGATCCGGCGGATGGTGTCCGCCCAGCGGATTGCGGAGCGGGCCCTGGAGGAGGCACTGGAGATGATCCGCCCCGGCCGGACCGAGCGGGAGATCGCCGCCTTCCTCCAGTACCGGATGCTCCTGGGCGGGGCGGAGCGGATGTCCTTTGAGCCCATTGTGGTCAGCGGCCCCAACAGCAGCATGCCCCACGGCGTCCCCACGGACCGGCCGGTGGGGGAGGGGGACTTCATCACCATGGACTTCGGCTGCGTCCGGGAGGGATACTGCTCCGACATGACCCGGACCGTGGCGGTGGGCTTCGCCACAGAGGAGATGGAGCGGGTCTACCGCACGGTGCTGGCGGCCCAGCAGGCGGGGATCGACGCCGCCAGGGCCGGGATCCCCGGCGCGGAGGTCCACGAGGCGGCGGCCCGGGTGATCCGGGACGCGGGCTACGGGGACTACTTCGGCCACGGCTTCGGCCACAGCTTGGGGGTGGAGATCCACGAGGCCCCCAACGCCTCCCCCTCCTGCCGGGATCCCCTTCCGGCGGGGGCGGTGATCTCCGCGGAGCCCGGCATCTATCTGCCCGGTGCCTTCGGCGTCCGGATCGAGGACGTGCTGGTGATCCGGGAGGGGGGCTGCCAAGACATCACCCGGGCGCCCAAGGAGCTGCTGATCTTACAGTAACAGCATAAGCAAAAGCACCCAGAGTCATTGGGCTCTGGGTGCTTTTTTTGCGCCTACATTTCTTTGAAAATTGCTCTTAAAAAGAGGGATATCCGTGAAAATGTATAGCGATTCATATTTATGCGGACACGATAACAAAACGTAATCACGCTTTTTCCGCCGCGCCTGCATATCGGCGGACAACCCCTCATAGAGTGGACTATCAAGGACGGGAGGGATGTCATGAACGAGGCGTATGGAGCCCAGCGCTACCGGGAGGCCTGCGCACTGCTGCCGGAGCGGATGCGGGACGCGGCCCTGTCGATTCCCCCGGCGGAGCAGGCGGAAACGGAGGAGATCCGCCTGCGGCGGTTTCTCTATCTGACCACGCCAGCCGGGGAGCGGCGGGTACGGGGCGTCCAGGTGGAGCCGGGGGATTTAGAATACGTGCTGGACGCGGTGACCGGCTACTCACGCTATACCGCCGCGGCCACCATCCCCCAGGGCTTCTTGACCGCCCAGGGGGGCTTCCGGGTGGGGCTGTGCGGGACGGCGATTCTGGAGGGGCAGGCGGTGACGGGCTTTCGGGATCTCTCCTCCCTCTCCATCCGGATTCCCCGGGAGCAGATCGGGCTGGCGGACCAGGTGCTGCCGGCCCTGTGGGAGGACGGACGGCTGCTGCCGACCCTGATCCTCTCCCCGCCCGGCGGCGGCAAGACCACCCTGCTCCGGGATCTGGTCCGGAGCCTCTCCGACGACAGGGGGGTGCGGGTGTCCCTGGTGGATGAGCGGGGGGAGCTGGCAGCGGTGTATCTGGGCCGCCCCCAGCTGCAGGTGGGCCTCCACACGGACGTGATGGACGCCTGTCCCAAGGCCATCGCCATCCCGGCCCTGCTGCGGGCCATGAACCCCCAGGTGATCGCGGTGGACGAGGTGGCCCTCCGGGCGGACGTGGAGGCCATGGAGCGGGCGGTCAACGCCGGCGCGTCCCTGCTGGCAACAGTCCACGGGGAGTCGGTGAAGGAGCTGTGGCGAAAGCCGCTGTTTGCCGGCCTTCTGGAGCTGGGCGTCTTCCGCCGGGCGGTGGTGATCAGCCGCCGGAACGGGGAGCGGCGCTACGCGGTGGAGGACCTGGGGCCGTGAAGGGATTAGGCGCGGTCCTGGTGCTGCTGGGCGGGTTCTGGACCCGGTATCTGGCCCTGGAGGAGCGGCGGCGGATCATCCGGTGGGGGGAGGAGCTGTACCGGCTGCTGGAGCTGCTGGAGCGGGGAATATTCACCCTACGGCAGCCGCTGCCCCGGCTTCTCTCCCAGTGCCGGGAGAGGGCGGAGCTGTCGGTCCCCTTCTGGACAAGGGTTCTGGAGGGGCTTGGGGGCGGCTTTGCCGGGAGCTGGCAGCAGGCGGTTTCCCTGGTGCCGGCGCTCTACCGGCCGCTGCTGGAGCCCCTGGGGGCCAGTCTGACCGCCGGGGAGGACGCGGAGCTGATCAATCTGACAAAGGAGGAGGTGCGCCGCGCCGCCGCGGAGGAGCGGCGGCAGCTGGGGGAGCGGGGACGGCTGGCCACGGCCTTGTGCCTCTCGGCGGCCCTGCTGACCATCGTGGTGCTGCTATAAAGGACTATGGATATTGATTTGATTTTTAAGATTGCCGCCATCGGCATCATTGTGGCTGTGCTCAACCAGCTGCTGGTCCGCTCCGGCAGGGAGGAGCAGGCCCTGATGACCACCCTGGCCGGCCTGGTGGTGGTCCTGATGATTCTGGTCCAGGAGATCAGCGACCTGTTCTCCCTGATCAAGGACCTCTTCCAGTTCTGATGGAGCTGGTGGTCAAGGCGGTGGTGATCTGTATTGTCGTGTCCCTGACCGCCGCCCTGCTGGAAAAGGACACGCCCCAGCTGGGGCTATTGCTGGTGCTGGCTGCCATCGCGGTGGTCATGACCTTCGCCCTGTCCTTCTATGAGGAGGTTCGGGCCACGGCGGAGAGCCTCCTGGAGCAGTCCGGGCTGGACGGGGAACTGTTCCGCCCGATTTTGAAGATCATTGCCATCTCCATGATTGCCCGGCTGGGTGGCGATCTCTGCAAGGACAGCGGCCAGGGGACTTTGGCGTCGCTCCTGGAGTTGGTGGGGACGGTCTGTGCGCTGATTGCCGCCCAGCCCCTTCTTCTCCGGGCGCTGGAGATTCTGCTGGGATTGGGGTGAAGCATGAAACGGCTGATTTTCCTGTGTTTTTTTCTCCTTCTCCTGGCGGGGGAGGCCCGGGCGGAGGAGCTGCCGGAGGAGCTTTTGGAGAGCGTGCCGGAGGCGGGGCAGGCCATCCAGGCGGGGAGCTCCTTTGAGGAGGGGCTCTCCGGCCTCCTGGGGATGGCCCAGGAGGCTCTCTCCGGCGTTCTGCGGCAGGGGACTGCTGGCGTTGTGGAGCTCCTTCTGCTGCTGTTCCTCTGCGGCATCGGCGAAACCGTCTTTGCCTCCGCCTCCGGGAAGACGGGATTCAACTACATGGCCCTGGCCTCGGTGGCGGCGGTAGTGGCGGTGTCCGCTGGGGATCTGAACCAGCTGATCGGGATGGGGACGGAGACCATCACGGAACTGAGTCAGTTTTCCAAGGCCCTGCTGCCGGCCCTGGCGGCGGCCACGGCCTCCTCAGGGCTGGTGGGTACCGCGTCGGTCAAGCAGGTGGCGACCGTGTTCTTCTCCGACATTCTCATCACCCTGATCGAGCGGGTGCTGCTGCCCTTTCTCTACCTGTACATCGGCGCCCTGGCCGCCGGCGCCATGCTGGGGGACAAGCGCCTGGACGCCATCGCCGCCGCCATCCGCAAGGGGGTGGTCTGGGCCCTCAGCGCCCTGCTCACGGGCTTTACCCTCTATCTCTCTGTGGCCGGTGTGATCTCCGGCGCGGCCGACGCCGTGGCGGTGAAGGTCACCAAGAGCGCCATCGCCAGCGCCATTCCCGTAGTGGGCAGCATCGTGTCGGGCACGGCGGAAACAGTATTGGCTGGGGCGGGGATTTTGAAAAATTCTATCGGTGTGTTCGGTCTTCTGGTGATCCTTGCCACCTGTCTGACGCCGTTTCTCCACCTGGCGGTGCAGTATCTCCTCTACAAGCTGGCGGCCTTTGCCGCTTCCACCGTGTCCTCGCCGCCCCTGGTCAAGCTGATTGACGGCCTGGCGGGCGCCTTCGGGCTGGTACTGGGCATGGTGGGCAGCTGCGCCCTTGTGCTGCTGATTTCGATTCTATCTTCTCTCTTGGCGGTGCGGATATGATGGAAAGTCTGAAAACCTGGATCATCGGCATCACGGTGTCGTCTATGCTCCTGGGCGCGGCGGATACCATGGTGACCCAGAGCGGGATCAAGCGGGTGCTGCGGCTGGCCGGCGGCATCCTGCTGCTGATCGTTCTCCTGGGCCCCCTGGCGGGGATCTCCGGCGGGGAGGTTGCCTTCACCTCCGCCGGACTCCAGCAGGAGGCGGAGGCCCTGGAGGAGCAGTTCCGGCAGGAGCAGCAAAATACCCTGGCCGCCATCATAGCGGAGGAGGTTTCCGCATATATATCGGACAAGGCGCAGACCATGGGAATCTCCTGTGAGGTCCGCGTGGAAACCAAGGTGGGCGGGGAGGGCGTCCCGGTTCCGGTCCGGGTGCGTCTGGAAACGCCCTACCATCCGGAGCTCAGCGCCTGGATCGAGGAGGAGCTGGAGATTCCGGAGGAACGTCAGATTTGGCAGGAGGAGTAGGTGTGGAGCAGAAGGAGAAGAAAAGGACTTGGAATCTGCCGGCGGTGATCGGCCGCTACAAGTATGTGCTTCTGGTGGTGGCGGCGGGGATTCTCTGCCTGCTGTGGCCCTCGGGCGGCGGAGGCGGCGCCTCCGGAGAGGGCGGGGAGGAGCTTTCCCTCCAGGCCGGCGGCCAGGAGGAGCTGGCGCAGATTCAAACGGAGATGGCAGAGATCCTGGGGAAGATCAAGGGCGTTGGCCAGGTGGAGGTCATGCTGACCCTGGACCGGGGCGCCGAGCGGGTCCTGGCGGGGGACTCCAGCCTCTCCTACAGCGGGGCCACCTCGGCCCCGGACGACTACAGCAGGGACAGCGAAACCGTCGTCATCAGCCGAAACGGCGATGACAGCGTGGTGGTGACCCAGGAGATTTACCCCCAGTTCCGGGGGGCGCTGGTGGTCTGCCAGGGCGGGGGAAATCCGGAGGTCCAGCTGTCCGTGATCCAGGCCGTGTCGGCGCTGACCGGCCTGGGGGCGGATAAGATCACAGTGGTAGAATGGCAGTCATAAGAGGAGGAGCAGAGCGATGAAGCAGATCTGGAAGCGGAATGTGGTTGTGGCGGCGGTGCTGGTGTTTGTGGGTGCGGCGGTGTATCTCAACTGGCGCTATGCCAGCAATATCACCGACCTATCCCAGGAAACCGGACAGAAGATCCTGGGGGAGTCCACCCTGGTAAACGGCCAGGCGGAGGACGGGGGAGAAGCGGAGCAGGTATCCGGAGAGGACGGGGAGGCGGCGGAAACTGGCGGGCAGGAAACGGTCACCGCCGGGGACTACTTCGCCACCGCCCGGCTGACCCGCCAGCAGGCCAGGGATAACGCCATCTCCCTGCTGCGGGAGGCGGCGGAGAGTGAAACGGCGGACGCCGCTGTGGCCAACGAGGCGGCGGAGACCATCCAGGTGCTGGCGGGCTACGCCCTGGCGGAAGCGCAGATTGAAAATCTCATCACCGCCAAAGGCTACAGTGAGTGCGTAGCCTTTATGGGTGAGGACAGTATCAGTGTGGTGGTGGACGCGGGGGATGGATTGAACGCGGAGGATGTGGCAAAAATAACGGAGGTTGTCCTGGCGGAAACCGATTACACCACCGATCAGATCAAGATTCTCGAGGCAAATTAGTGGTTGTGTTTTCCGGGAGGCCGTGGTACAATAAAGCAGATATCAGTACAAAAGAAACACCTGCTTAGAGGAGTGTCTGCCGATATGAATGAGAACAAGGAATATGTGACCCACCCGGAGGAAATGGGGACCATCCATATTTCCGAGGATGTGCTGGCCGCCATCGCCGCCTCTGCCGCCCGGGAGATCGACGGAGTGGCCGGTCTGATGAGCGGGCCGGGGGGCAAGAAGTCCGGAGGCCGCAGCGTGCGAATTTCCATTACGGATGAGCACGCGGTGGTGGACGTCTACCTGATGGTCCGGTACGGACAGCCGATCCCCGAGGTAGCCGAGAAGGTACAGAACGCCGTGTACTCTGCCGTGGAGGCGATGGCCGGGCTGGACGTCCGGGAAGTGAACGTCCACGTGGGCGGGGTCAGCTTCGAATAACGGGCCTGACAGGGCGGAGATCCTCTCCGCCCTTTTCCGCCTGCCTTGCCGTCCCTCCGCACGCGGGAAGCGGCGCCGGAGGACAGGCCGCGGCGGGATGGTGCGGGCCGCCCGCGCGTCAAACGCAGCGCTGAAAGCCGTACCCGCCGGCAGACGACGCTTTTGCTGTGCTTTTTACAGTGAATCCAGATAGAGAAGGGACCTGAGCCATGGTCAGAAATACCGCCAGAGAAATCGCCATTCACCTCTCCTATGAGCTTAATTTTACGGATCTGACGCCGGAGGAGCTGCTCCGGCAGCACCTCTCGCCGGAGAACTTTACCGCCCTGGCGGAGGAGGATCCGCTTTACCGGGAGCTGCCAAACCCAAAGCAATCTGAGTACATCCGCCGCCTGGTGACCGGCGTGGCCGAGCACCGCTCCGAGCTGGACGGGTACATCGAAACCTATGCTGTGGGCTGGAAATTCGCCCGGATCCCCATGGTGGCTGCGGCGATCATGCGGGTGGCCATGTTTGAGATCCTCTATATGGACGATATTCCCAACGGAGTGGCCATCAACGAGGCGGTGGAGCTGGCCAAAAAATACGAGAGCGACGAGGTGGTCCGCTTCATCAACGGAATTTTGGGGACCTTTGTCCAGAGGGAAGCCATCCACTGAACAGCAGAGAGCGCGTGGGGCTGAGAGAGGCCGTGGGCGCTCTTTTCTTTTTCCCAGGGACAGGGAGAGGAGGCAAACAGATTTGGAGCAGCGCGTATTTGCCGTATCCGAGGTCAACCAGTATATCAAGAGCCTGCTGGACGGGACGCCCGTCCTCCAGGAAATTTACATCCGGGGAGAGATCTCCAACTACAAGGTCTACCCCTCGGGACATCACTACTTCACGCTGAAGGACCCGGAGGGGGCCCTGCGGTGCGTCATGTTCAAGGGACAAGCTGTCCGGCTGCGGTTCCGCCCGGAGAACGGCATGAAGGTCATCGCCTCCGGGCGGATTACGGTCTTTCCCCGGGATGGGGCCTATCAGCTCTACTGCAGCGGCCTCTCCGCCGATGGGATCGGGGACCTCCACGTGGCCTTTGAGCAGCTCAAGGAGAAGCTCTACCGGGAGGGGCTCTTTGACCCGGCCCACAAGAAGCCCCTGCCGCCCTTTCCCCAGCGGATCGCCATCATCACCTCCAGCGCCGGGGCGGCGGTCCACGACATGATCCGTGTGATCCGCCGGCGCTATCCCCTGGTGAAGATCATCCTTCTGCCCGTCCGGGTGCAGGGGGCGGAGGCGCCGCCGGAGATCGTGGGAGCCCTCCGCTACGCCAACCGCTGGAAGATCGGGGACCTGATCATCACCGGCCGGGGCGGCGGCTCCATCGAGGACCTGTGGGCCTTCAACGACGAGCGGGTGGCCCGGGCTATTTACGACTCGGACATCCCGGTGATCTCTGCGGTGGGCCACGAGCCGGACGTAACGATTGCCGACTATGTGGCCGACGTCCGGGCGGCCACCCCCTCCCATGCGGGGGAGATCGCCGTCCCGGACCAGGAGGAGCTGCGCTCGGCCCTGGCGGCGGCCAGGGTCCGGCTGGCCCAGCAGCAGCGAAAGCGTCTGGAGCTGCTGCGCCAGCGGCTCCAGGCCCTGGCGTCCAAGCGGGTGCTCACAGACCCCATGGCCGTGATCCAGGACAAGCGGATGCTTCTGGGTTACCACCAGAAGAACCTGTTCCACGCCGCCTCGGCGACTCTGACGGAGCCCCGGAAGCGCCTGAGTACCCTGGCCGCCTCCCTGGACGCCCTGAGCCCCCTGAAGGTGCTGGGGCGGGGCTACGCCATGGTGGGGGACGGCAGCGGGCGGATCGTCCGCTCCATTCACGAGGTATCCGTGGGCGACCGGCTGGCGGTCACCATGGGGGACGGCAGCGCCCTTTGCCGGGTAGAAGAAATCAAGGAGGAGCAGCATGGCTGAACGGAAGAAAAAATCCTTTGAGGAGAATCTCACAAGGCTGGAGGAGATTGTGTCCCTGCTGGAGAAGGGGGACGCGAAGCTGGCGGACTCCCTGGCCCTGTTTGAGGAGGGGACCAAGCTGGTGGGCCAGTGCGGCGCCATGCTGGACGAGGCGGAGCTGAAGGTGGTCAAGCTCCAGAAGGGTCCCGACGGCGCGCCGGTGGAAACACCCTTTGCGGAGGAGGAGTGAGGATCCGATGACCTACCAAGAAACCTACCGGACATACCAGTCCGAGATCGAGAGATATCTGGCCGGACTGTTTTTGAACCAGGAGGATTACCACGTGCTCCAGGACGCCATGCGCTACAGCCTGCTGGCCGGCGGAAAGCGGGTGCGCCCGGTGCTGACCCTGGCTTTCTCTACGCTGTTCGGCGGGCAGTGGCGGCAGGCGGTGCCCTTTGCCTGCGCTTTGGAACTGGTGCACACCTATTCCCTGATCCACGACGACCTGCCCGCCATGGATAACGACGATCTGCGCCGGGGAAAACCCACCTGCCACAAAGTCTACGGGGAGGCAACGGCCATCCTGGCCGGCGACGCCCTCCAGCCGGAGGCCTTCGGCATCCTGGCCGGGGCGGAGGGGCTCTCCCACCGGCAGAGGGTGGAGGCTGTGGCGGCCCTGGCCGCCGCCTGCGGCGGAAACGGCATGGTGGCCGGGCAGATCCTGGATCTGGAGGGAAAGACCGGCGGAGAGGAGGCCCTGCGAAGGCTTCACAGCCTGAAAACCGGTGCCCTGATCCGCTGCGCCGCGGCCCTGGGCTGCATCGCGGCGGACGCCTCTCCGGAGCAGAAGAACGCCGCGGCGTCCTATGCGGAGAACCTGGGGCTGGCATTCCAGATTCGGGACGACATGCTGGACGAGCTTGCGGATGAGCGGGAGCTGGGGAAGCCTACCGGCTCCGATCAGCGGGATGGGAAGTGCACCTTCCTGACGCTGCTTGGGGCGGAGCGCTGCCAGGAGCTGGTCCGGCAGTATACCAACGCGGCCAAGGCGGCGGTTTCCGGCTATCCCGGCTGCGAGTTTCTCCTGTCCCTGGCGGAGCAGATGGCGGAAAGAAGGGTGTAGCGATGGGGCGGGTAACAGGAAACGCGATTCTGGACTGCGCGCTGCTGGCCTGGCTGGTTGCTCAGGTGGTTAAGGTGCTGCTGGAGTGGATTCTCAACCGGTCCTTTCAGTGGAAGCGCTTTGTATCCAGCGGCGGGATGCCCAGCAGCCACTCGGCTTTTGTGGTGGCCTGCACCACGGCCATCGGGCGGCTTTACGGCATATCCGGCCCGCTCTTTGCCCTGTCCGTCGTGGTTTCGGCGGTGGTGATGTACGACGCCTGTAACGTCCGGCGCAGCGCCGGAGATACCGCCCGCCTGGTCAACCAGCTGCTGGCCCACGTGGAGGAGCTGACGGCGGAAAACTTTGCCGACGATCTGAAAATCATCATGGGCCACACGCCCTTCCAGGTGGCGGTGGGCGCCGCCCTTGGGCTGGCTGTGGGGTTTTTGGCGTAAAGTAAAATTGCTTTATAGATAGTGTGTTACAGCATTTTGGACGATAAGAAACAGAGAGAATCCTGCTTTGGAGGCAGACTGGATGGATGTGCGGAAGTACCTCGGCGGCGAGGGGGGACAAGAGGCGCTGTGGCGGGATTTTTCCCGGTGCAGCCGGGAGATGGAGCAGGGGCTTGACCAGCTGGAGCGCAAGCGGACCGGCGCCTACTATACCGCGCCGGTACTGGCCGAGGCGATGATGGAGGCGCTGGTGGAGGAGATCCTCGCCGACGGGGGAAAACCGTGGGAGATGAGTTTCCTGGAGCCCTGCGTCGGAACAGGGAGCTTTGTCCTGGCCTACCTCCGTGTACTGCACCGACGGAGGATTGACCGGGAAGAGGCCCGGCAGGCGCTGGACCGGCTCTACTGGGCGGATGTCAACCATGAGGCACTCGCTTTTTTCCGGGAGTGGCTGGAGGCCTTTGCCGAGGTATACTGGGGGATTTCTCTGGATGACACCTATTTTGCGTCCCACGGGGCGGAGGGCCTGCTGCTGAATATGGAGGCGCAGAGGGCCTCCTATGTTTCCCTCCGGGAGGCCTTTGCCGGCAAAAATGCGCCGGACAGCTTCGACATTGTCGTCACCAATCCCCCCTACAAGATTTTGAAGGCAGAGCGGCCCCACTACCCGACGGAGGAGACCTATGCCGCCGACCAGGCCCGCTATCAGGCGGCGGGGGAGCTGGCCCGCAGGCAGTTCCCTCTGGCGTCCAGCGGCGTGCTCAATTTGTATAAGCTGTTTGTGGAGGAGATTCTCCTCCGCTATATCAAAAAGGGGGGATACGGTGCCCTCCTGATCCCTGCCTCTGTTCTGACGGAGAAAAATGGGGCAAAGCTTCGCACCTGTATGCTCACAGAGCACCAGCTTCGCTCCGTCTGGGTGATCCGGGAGGAGAGCGGCTATCTGGACTCCAGGCAGGCTGCCTGCGCCCTTTTGCTGCGGACGGGCGGGGAAACCGGGAGCATTCGGATTACGGCGGACTACTGCCGCGATCCGGAGGAAACGGTGCAGATTGAGGGGCGGGACCTTCTAAAATCGCGGACAGGAAACGCCATCTTTCCACTGGACAGGGAGAGCTATCAGATTCTCTCTGCCCTGCGGTCTTTCAAGACTGTAAAGGATTATAGCTTTATTTATAATCTCCGGGGAGAGCTGGACCTGACCGCTGACAAACAGGCGGTTTTGGGGGAGGAAACCCGCTACCGCCTCCTCCGGGGCCGGGACATCGGCCTCTATGCGATCAAAGAGGCCGAGCCGGAGGAGAGGAGTTATGTAGACCCGGCCTTTGTGGAGCGGAGCGGGAAGCGGCGCTTTGTTTTCTCGGAGCGGATTGCCTGCCAGCAGGTAGTCAACATCCACCGGCGCCGCCGAGTCACCATTGCCGATGTGCCGGCCGGCTGCGTGCTGGGCAATTCCTGCAACTTCATCGCGGTGGAGAGGAACCCCTTCGGGCTGGATCTCTTCTGCCTGCTGGGGCTGTTCAACACGAGGCTGATCAACTGGTATTTTAAGCTCCTGAGCAGCAACAACCATGTGAGCAATTATGAGATCGACTCCTTTCCCGTGCCGGCGGAGGCGGCGCAGCTGGGCCGGATCGGAGAACTGGCCAGGCGGTATCTGCAAAAAAAAGATCCGGTTTGGCTGGAGGAGATCGAGCGCCTGACCGCCCAGGCCTTCCAGCTTACGGAGTGGGAGCGGGATGTGCCCTACCGTCAGGGGCTGCGGGCGCTGACAGCGGTGCTGCCCTTTCTGCCGGAGGAGGAAGCGGCGGCGCTCTTCTGCGGGGACAGCACCCTGCGCGCCGCGCTCCGGCGGCATCAGCAGGAGCCGGACGCCGTACGTCTGGGAGCCGCCAAGGGCATCCTGGAGAAATACGGGAAGCTGATCCGGGGCGAGGTCCTGAACCATGTTACCTTTAAGCTCAGCGACCTGGATCTGGAGATGATCCGGCCGGTTCCCCAGGGGGGAAGCTGGAAAGATATCCCCCAGAAAACTGTAGAGAAATCGAAGCGGCTGCTCCAGATTCAGCGCAGCGGAGGGCGGACGACCCTCTACGGCCGGATCGACTACAGTAAGCCCAGCTATACCATCACCACCTATTTCAACCGTCCGGGGAACGGCACCTATATCCACCCGGTCCACGACCGGGTGCTCTCGGTGCGGGAGGCGGCCCGCCTGCAGTCCTTTCCGGACAGATATTTTTTCTGCGGAACAAGGACGCAGCTGCTCAAACAGGTGGGAAATGCGGTCCCGCCGCTGCTGGCCTATCAGATCGGGCGGAAAATTGTGGAAATCGCCGGCTGTCAGACTGCCATAGATCTGTTCTGTGGGGCGGGCGGCCTGACGGAGGGCTTCCGGGCAGCCGGCGTGGTGTCCCTGCTGGGCAATGACCTGGAGGCCAGCGCCTGCGCCACCATCCAGGCCAACCACCCCCGGATGCGGGTTGTGCAAGGGGATATCCGCGACGCCGCCGTCAAAGCGCAGATCATCCGGGAGGCGCAGCGGCAACATGTGGATTTGATTTGCGGCGGGCCTCCCTGTCAAGGATTTTCACTTGCGGGATATAGGGCGGCGGATGACCCCCGCAACCAGCTGTTTCGCGACTTTGTGGACGTGGTATCGGCGGTCCAGCCCCGGGTGATTGTATTTGAAAATGTGGAGGGCCTTTTGAGCTATCAGAGGGGCGCCGTCTACCAGGATATTCTGCGGCTCTTTGGGGAGTTGGGGTACTGCGCGGAGGGGCGGACCTTGCTGGCCAGCCACTACGGGGTCCCCCAGCGGCGGCGGCGGGTGTTTATCATCTGTACCCGCTCCGGCCTGCCTTTTGGGCCGGGGGATCTGTTCCCGGCGCCGATCACCCTCTCCGCCGACCGGCAGGTGACGGCCCGGGAGGCCATCGGGGATCTGGAGGATATCCCTTGCGGGGAGCATGCGATGGATTCGGGAAAGGCGGAAAATCCCTTCCTGATGCTGGTGAAGGGGAGAATTTCCTGCCAGGAATTCTGTGAGCGCTGTCAGGGAGAGCAGGAGCAGAAACTGGAAATCTTCGAGGAAGAGGACGGCCAGCTGAGTCTGACAGACTGAGCGCAACAAAAACACCCCGGCGTACAACACTGTACGCCGGGGTGCTTTTGTTGGTTATTAGTTAGCTTCCGCCTGCTCCAGGTGCTGGACCAGCCTCTGCTCGGTCTGTTCGAACCAGAAGATAAAGGCCGCACGCAGATCGCCGAAGTCGTCCCCGCGCATGATGCGCCGGCAGATGTCATCCAGCTGCTTTCGTTCCGTTCCGGTCAGGTCCGGGTTGATATGA
>CAJFVK010000050.1 GCA_904420435.1 uncultured Oscillospiraceae bacterium | reverse complement strand
CCCTGCAGCTCCTTCATGAGGTCCCCGGACTCCTTCACGTAGATGAAGCCCCGGGTGACGATCTCCGGCGGGCTCAGCAGCCCGCCGCCGTGGGCGGAGACAGGGAGCACCACGACCACCATGCCGTCCTCCGCCAGGCGGCGGCGGTCCCGCATGACCACGGTGCCCACGTCGCCCACGCCGTTGCCGTCCACGTACACCTCGCCGGCGGGCACAGTGCCGCCGATCTTCAGGGTCTTGGCGGTCAGCTCGATGACGGAGCCGTTGTCGGCGATGGCGATGTTGTTCCGGGGCATGCCCATGTCCTGGGCCACCTGGGAGTGGATCTGCAGCATCCGCTGCTCCCCGTGGAGGGGGACGAAGAAACGGGGCTTCGTCAGGGCGTGGATGATCTTCAGCTCCTCCTGGCAGGCGTGGCCGGACACGTGGAGCATGTCCGCCCGGTCATAGACCACTTTGACGCCCTTGCGGAACAGCTCGTTGATGACCCGGCCCACGGTAACCTCGTTGCCGGGGATGGCGCTGGCGGAGATGATGACCTTGTCCCCCGCCCCCAGCTCCACCTGCTTGTGGGTGGAGAAGGCCATGCGGTACAGGGCGCTCATCTCCTCGCCCTGAGAGCCGGTGGTGACGATGACCTGCTTGTTCTTGGGCAGGCCCTTGATCTTGTTCAGGTCCACCAGGGTGTTCTTGGGCACCTTCATATACCCCAGCTCCGTGGAGACCCGCATCATGTTCTCCATGCTGCGGCCGGTGACGGCCACCTTCCGCCCGCACTGGGCGGCGGCGTCCAGCACCTGCTGGATGCGGTGGACGTTGGAGGCGAAGGTGGTGACGATGATCCGGTCCTCGCAGTTCTGGAACTGCCGCATGAAAGTGGCGCCCACCGTCTTTTCCGAGGGGGTGTAGCCGGGCCGCTCCACGTTGGTGGAGTCCGCGCACAGGGCCAGGACCCCGTCCCGCCCCAGCTCGCCCAGGCGGGCCAGGTCGATCACCTCCCCGTCGATGGGGGTGGAGTCGATCTTGAAGTCGCCGGTGTGGATCACCACGCCCATGTCTGTGTGGATGGCGAAGGCCACCGAGTCGGCAATGGAGTGGTTGACGTGGATGAACTCCACGTAGAACTTCCCGGCCCGGATCATCTCCCCGGCCTCCACGGTGATGAGCTTGGTGCTCTTGAGAAGGCCGTGTTCCTCCAGCTTCAGCTTGATGAGGCCGGCGGTCAGGCGGGTGCAGTAGATGGGCATGTTGACCTGCCGGAGCACGTAGGGGATGGAGCCGATGTGGTCCTCGTGGCCGTGGGTGATGAAGAGCCCCCGGATCCGGGAGCGGTTTTTCACCAGGTAGCTCACGTCGGGGATCACCAGGTCCACGCCGTACATGTCGTCCCCGGGGAAGCCCATGCCGCAGTCCACCACGATCATCTCGCCGCCGTACTCATAGACGGTCATGTTCTTGCCGATCTCGTCCAGTCCCCCCAGGGGGATAATTTTCATTTTTTCTGCCAAATTGCGGTCACTCCTTTGCGATTCAAAAATAAAAGTGGTATGTACAAAAGGAGAGAAGGGCGCAAGAAAACAAAGAGGTCGCGCCGGCTCCGCCGCGGACCCCGATACGTCCGCGGACCAAGGACGGCCGCCTCTGCGTAAGCGCTCTCTCTGATTTTGCATATTTTTGTCGCGGGGCGCCCACAGCGCCGGCGCGGAACAAACAAAAAAGGAGCCGAATGCTCACTTGTCGCTATAGTATACCACAGAATTTCCGGCTTGTATACAGAAAACGGAAAAAATTCTCAACAAAATTCCGGCCGGCGGCGGGTTTTATGTGGAAAAAACACCGGCGAAACAGGGGAGAGGGGGAGAAAAATCTGCTGTACTTTGCCGGGGTTTCATGCTATACTATATTGAATCATTTTCTGCCATGGGGCAAAAGAGGGGGAGCGCGGTGAACAAAAAATTGTCCCGGATGATTGAGCCCAATATCCAGCCGGTGATCATCTGCCTGAGCATTTTCGTGGTGGTGGCCATCCCGTTCCAGCCGGGCCTGGCCCTGGCGGAGGCGATTGCCACGCTGATCCTCTACGCGATTTTGCAGTATACCGCGAAGAAGCGGAAAAAGAAGATCATGCAGTACATCGACGGTCTCACCGGCGGGGTGGACTCCGCCAGTAAGAACGCGGTGCTCAACGCGCCCCTGCCCATCCTGGTGTTCCGGCTGGACACCCAGGAGGTGATCTGGAGCAACGACAGCTTCCTGAACATCGCCGGCGACCCGGACGGGCTGTTCTTCAACCTCAACATCTCCGAGCTGGTGCCGGATTTCAACTGCCAGTGGCTGCTGAACGGGGAGATGGAGTGCCCCAACCGGGTGACCATGCGGGGGCGGATCTACCGGGTGTTCGGCTCGGCCAACCGGGTCAGCGGCAAGCAGATGGGGGAGAACCTGCTGGTGACCACCTACTGGGTGGACACCACCGACCTGGCCCTCACCTACGACCGGTACACCGCCACCCGGCCGGTGGTGTCGGTGGTGATGATCGACAACTACGAGGAGCTCATGAAGGCCGGCGGCGAGGCGGCCAAGTCCTCGGTGCTGGCCCAGATCGACGAGCGGCTGAACGCCTGGTGCGGCGACAAGAACGGCCTGCTGGTCAAGTACGACCGGGACCGGTACCTCTTCATCTTTGAGGAGCAGTACTTCGAGCGGATGGTGGAGGAGAAGTTCGCCATCCTGGACACGGTCCACGAGGTCCACAGCGAGGACGGCGTCACCGCCACCCTCTCCATCGGCATCGGCAAGGACAGCGACAGCTTTGAGGAGCTGTACTCCAGCGCCAACAAGTGCATCGAGATGGCCCTGAGCCGTGGCGGCGACCAGGCGGTGGTGAAGGACAGCCTGGACTTCCAGTTCTACGGCGGGCGCCGCCAGAGCACGGAGAAGCGGACCAAGGTGAAGAGCCGGGTCATGGCCAAGGCACTCAACGACCTGGTCAGCGACGCCAGCGAGGTCTACGTCATGGGCCACCAGTATGCGGACATGGACGTGGTGGGCGCCGCCGCGGGCATCTGCTGCATCGCCAGAAAGAACCGCAAGCCGGTCCGCATGGTCATCGACCTGGACAACAACAACGCCAACCCCCTCCTCCGGCGGCTGCGGGCCCTGCCGGAGTACGAGGATATCTTCATCAGCGGAAACGACGCCTTTATCCACGCCCAGCCCGGCGCCCTGCTGGTGGTGGTGGACACCAACCGGCCGGATATGGTGGAGTCCCAGCCCCTGCTGGACAGCTGCAACCGGGTGGCGGTGATTGACCACCACCGCCGGGCGGCCAGCTATATCGAAAGCGCGGCGCTGAACTTCCACGAGCCCTACGCCTCCTCCGCCAGCGAGCTGGTGGCGGAGCTGCTCCAGTACCTGGTGGACCCCAACGACCTTCTGAAGGGGGAGGCGGAGGCCCTGCTGGCGGGCATTGTGCTGGACACCAAGAACTTCACCATGCGCACCGGCGGCCGGACCTTTGAGGCGGCGGCCTTCCTGCGCCGGGCCGGGGCGGACACCGCGGAGGTGAGCCGCCTGTTCCAGAGCGATTTGAAGAGCATGGTGGAGCGGTACGACATCATCCGCCGGGCGGGGATGTACCATGAGAACATCGCCATCGCCGCCGTGGACAGCGACTGCCCCCGGGTGGTGGCGGCCAAGGCGGCGGACGACCTGCTGACCCTCCAGGGGGTCCAGGCGTCCATCGTGATCTACCGCAGCGGGGACAATGTGGGCCTCTCCGCCCGGTCCCTGGGGGACATCAACGTCCAGGTGCTCATGGAGGCCCTGGGGGGCGGCGGCAACTCCACCACCGCCGGCGGCACGATCCCGGGCGGGGATGTGAAGCAGATTTACGAGAGCCTGCTCAAGGCCATTGACAAATACTACGAGGACTGATACACAAGGAGGATTTCAGGATGAAAGTGATTTTACAGCAGGATGTCCGGGGACAGGGCAAGAAGGGCCAGATGATCGAGGTGGCGGAGGGCTACGCCCGCAACTACCTGCTGCCCAGGAAGCTGGCGGTGCCCGCCACGGCGGACGCCATGAACACCATGCGCCTCCAAGAGAAGGCTAAGAAGGCCGAGGAGGCCCGGCTGAAGGCCGAGGCGGAGGCCATGGTGGAGAAGCTGAAGGGGGCCGTGGTGAAGGTGGGTGCCAAGGCCGGCGCCAATGGCAAGCTCTTCGGCGCGGTGACGGCCAAGGAGGTGTCCGAGGCGCTCCAGAGTCAGTACGGCATCGAGCTGGCCAAGCAGAAGATCGTCATGGAGGAGCCCATCAAGAGCTTCGGCACCTATGAGCTGAAGGCCAAGCTGGGCTTTGAGATCACCGCCACGGTCTACGTGGTGGTCAGCGAGGCCTGAAACAGCGGCTAAATCGCAGCAAGGGGGCGGCGGCATGGTAATATTGTCCATGATGATCTGCGTGGTTTTGATGGGCGGATATGTGCTCCTGGCGCTTCTGCTGCCCCTGGCGGGTCTGGCGCTGAACCTGGTGGTGGGCTTTCTGACCGCCGGCAGCCTCCTGCTGCTGCTCCTGTTCCTTGGGCTGCGGCGGCTGTGGAGAAGGAGCGGCAGAATGGATCGGGCCTATGTGGATCAATATACCGGCTGGAAGCGCTGGGGCCTGCTGGCGGTGTCCTGGGGGCTGACGGCTTTGGTCGTCTGGGAGGCCCTGGTTTTTGCGCTGGGCGTTCTATACTTTATCTTCCGCCCGGCTTTTTTCTGACGGAGGGGCCGCCAGTACGCAGACAAACTGATTTCCAATCAATCGGCAGGGAGGTGGCCGCTTGGCCCTGGATGAATTGCTGACCCGGCAGATGCCCCACAGTCTGGAGGCGGAGCAGGCGGTGCTGGGGTCCATGCTCATTGACGCCAGCTGCGTCAAGGACGTAATGGACAAGCTCCAGCCGGAGGACTTCTATCTCCGGCAGAACCGGGAAATTTTTGAAACCATCTACACCATGTTCTCCTACTCCAAGGCCATCGACGGGGTGACCGTGGCGGAGGAGATGCAGAAGAACGGCACCTACGACGAGAAGACCACCCGCAGCTACCTGGTGCAGCTGATGGAGGTGACCCCCACCAGCGCCAACGCCATGGAGTACGCGGGGATTGTCCGGGACAAGGCCCTCCTCCGGTCCATCGCCCAGGCGGCGGCGGCCATCACCGGTATGGTCCAGGACGGCATGGGGGACGCCAAGGCGGCCCTGGAGGCGGCGGAGCAGAAGATCTACGCCATCCGCCGGGGGCGCAGCGCCCAGGATATGGTCCACATCGGCCAGGTGCTGACGACCGTGCTGGACAATCTCAACGAGCTGTCCAGCGGCCAGGTGGGCCTGCCGGGCCTGCCCAGCGGCCTGAGCGCCATCGACAACAAGATCCACGGGCTCAACAAGTCGGACCTGATCTTGCTGGCCGCCCGGCCCGGCATGGGCAAGACCTCCCTGGCGCTGAACTTCGCGCTGAATGTGGGGAAGGCTACCGGGAAGACCGTGGCCATCTTCTCCCTGGAGATGAGCAAGGAGCAGCTGGCCACCCGGCTGCTGTCCAGCGAGGCGCTCATCAGCAACGGGAAGCTCATCACCGGCAGCCTCACCGAAGCGGACTGGGGGCGGATCGCCCAGGCGGCCAACACCCTCAACCAGACGGACATCCGCATCGACGACAACCCCCTGCTCACCGTGGCGGACATGAACGCCAAGTGCCGCCGGATGGACAATCTGGGCCTGGTGGTGATCGACTACCTCCAGCTGATGACCTCCGCCGGCGGGGACAGCCGCCGGGGCAACGAGAGCCGGCAGCAGGCGGTCAGCGATATCAGCCGCATGCTGAAGATCATGGCCAAGGAGCTCCAGGTGCCGGTGGTGTGCCTGAGCCAGCTCAGCCGCGCCAACGAGAAGCGGGAGGACAAGCGCCCCATGCTCTCGGATCTGCGGGAGTCCGGCGCCATCGAGCAGGACGCGGATATCGTCCTCTTCCTGTACCGGGACGACTACTACAACGAGGCCAGCGAGAAGCGGAACATCGCCGAGTGCATCGTGGCCAAGAACCGCCACGGGGAAACCGGCAAGGTGGAGCTGAAGTGGCTGCCGGAGTACACCTCCTTCAGCACCATTGAGAGCCGCTATGACTGAGGGGCTGGAATCGGCCCGCCGGTGGCTGGCGGAGAACCTGCCGGAGGGGGCCAAAGTCCTCTGCGCCCTCAGCGGCGGGCGGGACTCCATGGTGCTGCTGCACCTGCTGGCCCGCTGCGGCTTCGCCGTGTCCGCCGCCCACCTGCACCACGGGCTGCGGGGAGCGGAGGCGGACCGGGACCTGGACTTTGTGTCGGGCTGGTGTGTCGGCGCGGGGATCCCCCTGGAAACGGAGCGGGTGGACGCGGGCGGCTTCGCTGCGGCGGAGGGCCTCTCCGTTGAGGAGGCGGCCCGCCGGCTGCGCTACGACTTTCTGGAGCGGGCCGCCCGGCGGCAGGGGGCGGACTATATCGCCACCGGCCACCACCTGGCAGACCAGGCGGAAACCGTTTTGTGGAACCTGATCCGGGGCACCGGACTGGAGGGCCTGCGGGGCATCGCCCCCAGGCGGGGCATGGTGATCCGGCCCCTGCTGTCCGTGCCGCCGGAGGAGCTGGCGGCCTACGCCGCCGCCAACGGCATCCCCTATGTGGAGGATGGGAGCAACCGGGACCTCCGCTACAGCCGCAACCGTCTGCGCCTTCAGGTGCTGCCGGTGCTGCGGGAGCTGAACAGCGCCGCCCTGGAGAACATCCACCGGGCGGCCTCCACGGCGGCGGAAGCCGCCGCCTGGCTCCGGCAGGAGGCGGCAGAGCGCCTCCGGGCCCTGGGGGAGCCCATCCCCTATGAGAACTTTCACAGCCAGCCCCTGGCAGTGCGCAAGGAGCAGGTGCGGCTCCTGCTGGAGCGGCTCCCCGGCGGGAAGCGGGACGTGACCGCAGCTCAGATCGACGCCGCCGCCCGGCTGGGGCGGGGCGGGTATCTCCGGCTGCCCGGCGGACTGTACGCCGCAGCGGAGGAGGGCTGGTTCACCGTGGGGCAGCAGGAGTCGTCCCCCCAGGCAGAGCTGGTGCGGGACTGTCCCCTGGGGTGGGGCGCATATACTGTGACGCTGCTGGACCGCCGGGAGGGGGAGGGCCTGGCCCTCCGGACCGGCCCGGACGGGGAGACGGTGGCGGTGGCCCCCTGCGATCCCAGGGCGCGGCTGATCCTGCCGGGCACCCGGGGCGGGGCCCGCACCGTCAAGCGCCTGTGCCTGGACCGGCGGATCCCCCTCAGCCGGCGGGAGCAGCTGCCCGCCGTGTATGTGGGCGGGGAGCTGGCCGCCGTGTGGCCCCTGGGCGTGGATGAGCGGTTCCTTCCGGCGGGAAACGCCTGCCGGTTTATCCAGATCAAAAAAGAGCGGTAGGGGGCGCATATGAACTACTGCGAGAGATGCATGGTCCCCACGGAGGAGGACTGCTGTCCCGTCTGTGGGGAGAGAAAGCTCTGGCCTATTCTGCCGGAGGACCCCTGCTTTGTAGCAGAGCTGAGCGTGCCCTGGTCGGACATGTTTTCGGATATACTGAAACAGGAGGGGATCCCCTGCCTGGGAAGACCGGTATGGGGAGCGGGATGGACCACCGTTTTAGGCAGCAAATTTGAGCGGATACGGTTCTATGTCCCCTATGACAGGCTGCCCTCTGCCCGGGAACTGGCGGAAGAACTATTTTCCCAGATGGGAGAGGACCCAGAGGGAACGGAACGATAGAACAAGAAAAGGAGAAGGACAAGGTATGGAAAAGAGCATGATGGATCAGGATATTCTGAAGGTCCTGTACACGGAGGAGGAGATCGCCCGGCGGATCCGTGAGCTGGGCGACCAGATGTACGAGGATCTGAAGGACAAGGACCCCCTCTTTGTCAGCGTGCTGCGGGGCGCCTTCATCTTTATGGCGGATATCACCCGGGCCTGCCCGGTGAAGTGCGATGTGGAGTTTATCGCCGTCAGCTCTTACGGCAACGCCACCTCCACCTCCGGCGCCGTCCAGATCACCCACGACATCCAGCAGGACATCTCCGGCCGGAACCTGGTGGTGGTGGAGGACATCCTGGACAGCGGCACCACCCTGAGCTTCCTCAAGCAGTATTTCCTCACCAAAGGGGCGGCCTCCGTTTCCATCTGCACCCTGCTGGATAAGCCCTCCCGCCGGATGAAGGCCATCCGCGCGGACTACATAGGCTTTGAGGTGCCGGACGAGTTTGTGGTGGGGTACGGCCTGGATTACGCCCAGAAGTACCGGAATCTCCCCTATATCGGCGTCCTGAAGCCGGAAGTCTATGCCAGCGAGGAGTGAAGAAATTGCAGAAACGTCGAAGAAAAAGCTTTGACCTGGGCTTCTACGTTCTGGTGATCCTGGCCCTGGTGCTCAGCTACTACGCCCTCTACGGGGTCAACCGGGGGCAGGAGGTCAGCTACGCCCAGGCCAGGCAGCTGTTTGTCCAGGAGCGGGTGGAGTCCTTCCAGGTCAGCGACCACACCCTCACCATGGTGGTGCGGGACGGCAGCGTGGCCTCCGGCCGGCTGAACATGCTCTGTCAGATCTACAGCGTGGAGCTGTTTTATGACGACCTGGGGGATCTGATCGAGCAGCAGTACGCCGACGGGGTCCTCACGGACTACGACCTGGACCCGCCCTACGAGCCCCCCTGGTGGAGCAGCATCCTCCTCTACGGGGTGCTGATCGCGGCGCTGTTCTTCCTCTGGCAGTTCATGGCGGCCCGGGCCCAGGGGGGCGGCGCCATGGACAAGGGCATGAAGTTCGGCAAGGCCCGCATCCGCTTCAGCTCGGAGAAGGACAAGAAGGTCACCTTCCGGGACGTGGCCGGGGCCGATGAGGAGAAGGAGGAGCTCCAGGAGATCGTCCGGTTCCTCAAGGAGCCGGAGAAGTACCTGGAGCTGGGGGCCCGGATTCCCAAGGGCGTGCTGCTGGTGGGCCCGCCGGGCACCGGCAAGACCCTGCTGGCCAAGGCGGTGGCTGGGGAGGCGGGGGTCCAGTTCCTCTCCATCTCCGGCTCCGACTTTGTGGAGCTCTACGTGGGCGTGGGCGCCAGCCGGGTGCGGGACCTCTTTGCCGAGGCCAAGAAGGTGGCCCCGGCGGTGGTGTTCATCGACGAGATCGACGCCGTGGGCCGCCAGAGGGGCGCGGGCCTGGGCGGCGGCCACGACGAGCGGGAGCAGACCCTCAACCAGCTGCTGGTGGAGATGGACGGCTTTACCGCCAACGAGGGGGTGGTGGTCCTGGCGGCCACCAACCGCCGGGACATCCTGGACCCGGCCCTGCTGCGGCCCGGCCGGTTTGACCGGCAGGTCTATGTGGGCTACCCGGACATCCGGGGCCGGGAGGAGATCCTGGAGATCTACGTGCGCAACAAGCCCCTGGCAGAGGACGTGAGCCTGCGGAAGATCGCCCAGTCCACCCACGGCTTCACCGGCGCGGATCTGGAGAACCTGGTGAACGAGGCGGCTCTGAGCGCCGCCCGGCAGAGCCGGAAGTTCATTACCATGGAGGACCTCCAGTCCTCGGTGATCAAGGTGATCGCCGGCCCGGAGAAGCGCAGCCGGGTGGTGCCGGAGCACGAGCGGAAGCTCACAGCCTACCACGAGGCGGGCCACGCGGTGGTGATCTACCACCTGCCCCACCACGAGCCGGTCCACCAGATCAGCATCATCCCCCGGGGGCAGACCGGCGGCATGACCATCTCCCTGCCGGACGAGGACCGGGGCTACTACGCCAAGAGCTACATGGAGGAGCAGATCGTTTCCCTCATGGGCGGCCGGGTGGCGGAGCAGCTGATGCTGGGGGACATCTCCACCGGCGCCTCCAACGACATCCAGCGGGCCACCTCCATCGCACGCCAGATGGTCACCGTGTACGGCATGAGCCAGCGCCTGGGGGCCATCAACTACCAGAGCGACAGCGAGGAGGTCTTCATCGGCCGCACCATGGGCCACACCCGGCCCTACTCCGAGATGGTGGCCGCGGAGATCGACGAGGAGGTCAAGGCCATCATCGACCGGGCCTACCGCCGGTGCGAGGAGATCCTCAGCGGCGACGAGGGGCGGCTGACCGCCGTGGCGGAGTACCTGCTGGAGAATGAGACCATGGATGGGGAGACCTTTGCCAGCTATATGGCCCGACCGGAGGAAACGGAAATCCCCTCCGCGGAGAGCGGCACGACGGGGGACGCAGAGGACTGACTTTATACCGAAAAACAATGTCCGCCGTGAGCGGACATTGTTTTTGTATAAAAGATACAGAGATTGGCGTCAAACAAAAAGAATTTTAAGATTGTCTGCCTAAAAAGGACATCTGTTTTTCTGGCTGCTGACGGGTGTGTGCATGAACAGCGAACAAAAATCCGATTTTCTGCAAAGAAGATCGGATTTTTTGATATTATGAGTCAAAAAAGTTCTTGCATTTTTGAAAATGGGTCGTATAATAAGGATAACGTCACCCGCGGAAAAATGTGGGTGTGGGGGAGAGCCCCTCAAGTTTGTTTAGGAGGAATTGGTTATGAAGAAGTTGTTTGCACTCCTGCTGGTTCTGGCCATGGCCCTGAGTCTGGCGGCCTGCGGAAGCACCACCTCGGACAACGGCAACGATTCCGGCAACGGCGGCAGCGGCGGAAATGCGGACTCCGGCGGGGACGCGGCTTCCGGCGACAAGGTCATCAAGATCGGCATGTTCGAACCCTCCACCGGCGACAGCGCCTCCGGCGGGCAGAAGGAGATGCTGGGCATGCAGTACGCCAACTCCGTCTGCCCCACCGTCACCGTCGGCGGTGAGGAGTACACCGTGGAGCTGATCCCCGCGGACAACGGCTCCGTGGTGGAGAAGGCCAGCTCCGCCGCCACCCAGCTCATCAACGAGGGCGTGAGCGTGGTGCTGGGCTCCTACGGCTCCAGCGTGTCCATGGCTGCCGGCCCCCTCTTCCAGCAGGCCGGCATCCCCGCCATCGGCGTCACCTGCACCAACCCCCAGGTGACCGCGGGCAACGACTACTACTTCCGCATCTGCTTCCTGGATCCGTTCCAGGGCACGGTCTTGGCCAATTTCGCCATGGATGAGCTGGGGGCCGCCAAGGCCTACTGCCTGGGCGAGCTGGGCAACGAGTACGACCAGGGCCTAATTTCCTTCTTTGAGAGCGCCTTCACCGCCGCCGGCGGCACGGTGATCAAGGACACCTACCCCTCCCAGAACTCCGACTTCACCTCCTATCTGAACAAGGCCAAGAGCGAGGATGTGGACGTGATCTTTACCCCGGTTTCCATCGCCTACTCCACCCAGATCGTCAGCCAGGCGGCCACCCTGGGCATCGACATCCCCATCCTGGGCTCCGATACCCTGGACGACAACAAGGTCCTGGAGGCCGCCGAGGGCACCGACGTGGAGCTGTATGTGTCCACCTTCTATCAGGAGGGCGGCGACCCGGAGTTTGACGAGGGCATCAAGGCGTACATCAACTCCAACTCCGACGCCCTGACCGCCAACGGCGGCGACGACACCATCTCCGCCGTGACCGCCATGGGCTACGACGCCTACTTTGTGGCCCTGGAGGCCATCAAGGCCGCCGACAGCGTCGACCCCGCGGACATCCAGCAGGCACTGTGGGATGTGACCTACGACGGCGTGTCCGGCCATATTGAGTTTGACGACGTGAACGGCGACGCTGTCCGGGATACCGCGTATATCAAGATGTCCGACAACGCCGGCGGCTGGATCCTCCAGACCCAGCAGACGGTGGAGTAAGAGCGGCGCGGCTTGCCTCTCCTTTCGGCACAACCGCTTGGCGGGGGCCTGGGCCCCCGCCAAGCCCCTTATATCCCCCGCGCCCTCCGGGCATCTAACCAAGGAGGTTCTCTCCCATGAACATTCTGCCCTTTCTTCTCTCGGGCATCTCCGTGGGCGGGCAGTATGCCCTCATCGCCATCGGCTATACCCTGGTGTACGGCATCCTGCGCCTGATCAACTTCGCCCACGGCGACGTCTTTATGGCGGCGGGCCTGATGATGATCTATATCAGCGCCACCCTGCCCCTCCAGGCGGCGGTGCCCCTGGTGCTGATTTTGACGGTGGTCCTGGGCTTCCTGATCGAGCGGGTGGCCTATAAGCCCTTGCGCACGGCCCCCCGGATGAGCGTGATGATCTCCGCCATCGGCGTCAGCTATCTGCTCCAGAACACCGCCACCTATCTGACCGGCGGCCAGCCCATGAACTACCCCAAGCTCCCGCTGATCTCGGAAACGGTCTCCATCGCCGGCAACAACGTGACCGTCGTTACCATCGTGACCCCCTTCCTGGTGCTGGCCCTGGTGGTGGCCCTGGTGCAGCTGATCAATCACACCAAGGTGGGCATGGCCATGCGGGCGGTGGCCAAGGACTTTGAAACCAGCCAGCTCATGGGCATCAAGATCAACAACGTGATCTCCATGACCTTCGTCATCGGCTCCGCCCTGGCGGCCATCGGCTCCATGCTCTACTTCACCAACTATACCTATATCACCCCCACCGCCGGCGCCATGCCGGGCCTGCGGGCCTTTGTGGCGGCGGTGTTCGGGGGCATCGGCTCCATTCCCGGCGCGGTGATCGGCGCGTTTCTGATCGGCATCTGCGAGAACCTCATCAAGGCCACGCCCTACACCGTGTTTTCCGACGCGTTCACCTTCGCCCTTCTCATCGTGATCCTGGTGGTGAAGCCCACGGGCATCTTTGGTGAGAAAGTGACGGATAAAGTGTAAGGGGGCGAGGGTATGCTGCAACAGAAACAGAAAAAAACGGGACGCCTCATCGCCCTGGCCGGCTGCCTCCTGCTGCTGGTCCTTGTGGTGGTGCTGGAGAACACCCTGAATCCCCAGGGCATGTTTTTCACCGTGCTGAAAAAGAGCGCGGTCTACACCCTGGTGGCAGTTTCCATGAACCTGCTCAACGGTTTTACGGGCCTCTTCTCCCTGGGACAGGCGGGCTTCATGCTCCTGGGGGCCTACACCTACGCCATCTTCACCCTGCCCGCCGCCTCTAAGGACTCGGTCTACTACCTCTACGGGGGCAGCGCGATCAAGTTCTCCCTGACGGATCTGTTCCAGGGAATCTTCGGCAGCGAGGGCGCCGGCGGCATGGTGGCCCTGTGGCTGACGGTGATTGTGGCGCTGATCCTGGCGGGGCTGGTGGCGGCCCTCTTCTCCTGGCTGATCGGCCTGCCGGTGCTGCGGCTGAAGAGCGACTACCTGGCCATCGCCACCCTGGGGTTTGCGGAGATCATCCGGGCCATCTTCACCTGGGACGTGCTGGGCCCGGTGACCAACGGCTCCACCATGATCCAGGGCTTCCCCACCTTCGCCAGCTTCAACATCCGCCTGGCCAACGGGGAGACCTTCTATCTCTCCTCCTTTGTGCCGGTGTTCTTCGCCACGGTGTGCGTGGTGATCGTGGTTTTGCTGATCCACTCCACCTACGGCCGGGCCTTCAAGGCCATCCGGGACGACGAGGTGGCCGCGGAGGCCATGGGCATCAACCTGGCAAAGCACAAGATGATCTCCTTTGTCATCAGCTCCTTCTTTGCCGGCGTGGGCGGGGCCCTGTTCGCCATGTACATCAACCTGGCCCAGGCCAGAAACTATACCACCACCCTGACCTATGAGCTGCTTTTGATCGTGGTGCTGGGCGGCATCGGTTCCATTACCGGCAGCTGCGTGGGCACCTTCCTGTACGTGGCCGCCTCGGAGTGGTGGCTCCGGGGCCTGGACGAGGGCACCTTCCTGGGCATCAGCTCGCCCCTCTTCCGCACGGGCTTCCGCATGGTGGTGTTCTCCGCGGTCATCATGGTGGTGGTGCTCTTCTTCCGCAAGGGCATCATGGGCGGCAGGGAGCTGCCGGACCTGTTCCGGCGGCGCCGGCGTCCCGCAGGAAAGGAGGCCAGGGGGAAATGAGCGAGTCTGTGCTTCGCGTGGAAAACGTCACCATGCAGTTCGGCGGCGTGGTGGCGGTGGATAACCTGTCCCTGGAGGTAAACCAGGGGGAAATCGTCTCCCTGATCGGGCCCAACGGCGCGGGGAAGACCACCGCCTTCAACGTCATCACCGGCGTCTACCAGCCCACCAACGGCTGCATCTGGTTTGACGGGAAAAAGATCATAGAGAACTACCCCCAGGGCAAGATGAGAAAGTTCTACCTGGGGCAGAACAGCGGCAAGTACACCCAGGCCCTGGCGCCCACGCCGGACCAGGTGACCCGGCTGGGCATGGCCAGGACCTTCCAGAACATCCGGCTGTGGAAGAGCCAGACGGTGCTGGAGAACGTGCTGATCGCCATGCACTGTCGGCGGACCAGCAACCTCTTCACCGCCACCTTCCGCCTGAATGGAAGGGAGGAGGCCCGGCAGCGGCAGGAGGCCATGGAGCTGCTGGAGCTGCTGGAGCTGGACGGCGTGAGGGACGAGCTCGCCACCTCCCTGCCCTACGGACAGCAGCGCCATCTGGAGATCGCTCGGGCCCTGGCCACCAGGCCCAGCCTTCTGCTGCTGGACGAGCCGGCGGCGGGCATGAATCCCCAGGAAACGGCGGAGCTGACCGACCTGATCGGCCGCATCCGCCGGGAGTTCAAGCTGACGGTGTTCCTCATTGAGCACC
>CAJFVK010000049.1 GCA_904420435.1 uncultured Oscillospiraceae bacterium | reverse complement strand
CGCCCAGGCCGGAGTACAGCCCGGGGATCTGGATCTGCCGGCAGTTTTCCATGGGCGTCTTTCGCAAAAGCCCCTCGGAGAGGATCACGCCGGCCTCCCGGAAAAACACGATCAGCGCCTCCAGGTAGTCCGGGATAAAGCGCCAGGCGCCGCCGTCCAGGCAATGCTCCCGGCAGAAGGCCTGGAGCTCCGGGGAGCGCAGGACCTCCTGGGAGGCCGGCACCACCACCTGCTGCTGCCGCAGGTCGGAGAAGGCGATCTCATCTCTAAAGTAGAGGGGGTTGCCGTCGTCAATATAAAAGCTGCACGGCTCCCGGCGCAGGGTCCGGTACCGGATTCCCCGCTCCTGCAGGCCGCCGGCCTCCAGGGCATTGATGATAATCGCGTCGTACTTCCCGCTGATCAGCCCCTCCCGCAGGGTTTCAATGGAGCAGTAGTCGGTATGCAGCACCGTCTCCGGGAATTCCCGCTCAAACCAGTCCACCAGCGCGATATGGTGGCTCAGCTCCTGCTCATAATAGACGCTGCCCAGGCTGATGTGGCGCACCAGCCCCAGCTGGGCCTGGTACGCCTCCGTATAGGCGCACTCCAGCTGGCGCACCGCCTTTTTCCACTCCTTATACAGGATCTTTGCAGCCGGCGTGGGCACCACGCCCCGCACCTGCCGGATGAACAGAATCAGCCGCAGATCCGTTTCCATATGGGCAATAATCCGGCTGACCGCCGCCTGGGTCAGGTTCATCAGAGCGGCGGCTTTTGTGATGCTCCCCTGCTCCACCACGTGAAAAAAGGTGTAGACCTGCTGGAGGCCCAAATTTTTCAGTTGGCATGCTGCCTGTTCGCTGTTCATCCTGCTGCCTCCCGCCCTCTTTTCAGAAAAGCCGTTCCTCCCCCTCAGATCATGCAGACCCGGTTCACCGCGCTGATCATCAGGTCGGCAATCTCTCTGGGCGGCATCCGGGTTTCGTTGGACAGCCACTGGCGGATCATGCAGTAGCAGCCGTTGACCACAAACTGGTAGAGGTACTCCTGGCTCTCCCGGTCGAGCTGCCCGGGCAGCCGGGTCGCCAGCATCTCCTTGATCTGCGGCAGGTTGAAAAGCTTCCTGGGGAAGTCCAGATCCACGTTGCTGCCGATCAGCACCTGCACCGTATCCAGGTTGTTCTCCAGATACAGGCAGATCTTCGTCAGGCTCTCCCCGTCCGAGTCCCCCTCCCGCAGCGTCCCGCAGATGCTGGAGATCAGGTCGTTCTCCATCTCCTCCAGCACGTCATACTGACTGCCGTAGTACTTGTAGAAGGTGGAGCGGTTGATCCCCGCCTGCTCGCACAGGGTACGGATCGAGATCTTGTGGACGTCGGCCTCCTTGAGCAGCCCCGTCAGGCTCTCCTTGATCAGCCGCTTGCTCAGCCTGACCCGTTGATTTTCCATCTGTTCCATGCTTCCCATCCCTCCTGGCGACAGCCTTTTTTATCCGGTAGCCTCTGCCCCGATTATAGGGGCAGAGGCTACCGGTTGTCAACTGTCCAGACCGGTCTGAAACCGCCAAATCGCGGAAAATCGGCTTTGAAACAAACACTTTTTGATTCATTGTCGGTTTCGCGTCACCTATTTTCCAGCTGTCGGTTGCAAAACCGACAAATGGTATATATCATACTATTTGAGAAAACGTCCGCCGGCCGGCGGCGGGAGGTGACAGATATGGCGCTGATCGAGGCGAAGCACCTGGTGCGGGAGTACCAGATGGGTACCCAGGTGATCCGTGCGGTGGACGACATCAGTTTCCACATCGAGGCCGGGAGCTACACCATCATCCTGGGGGCCAGCGGCGCGGGAAAGTCCACGGTGCTGAACCTGCTGGGGGGTATGGACTCCCCCACCTCCGGCTCCCTGATCGTGGGCGGCGCTGACGTCGCCCGGTTCAACAAGCGGCAGCTGACGGAGTACCGGCGAAACCAGATCGGCTTCGTCTTTCAGTTCTACAACCTGATGCCGAACCTCTCCATGCTGGAGAATGTGGAGCTGGGCAGCCAGATCTGCCGGGACCCCCTGGACGCCAGGGAGGTGCTGGACATGGTGGGCCTGGGGGAGCGCTGCGGCAACTTCCCCTCCCAGTGCTCCGGCGGGGAGCAGCAGCGGGGGGCCATCGCCCGGGCCCTGGCGAAAAATCCCGCCATCCTCCTGTGCGATGAGCCCACCGGTGCCCTGGACTACCGGACCGGCAAGGCCATCCTGGCCCTGCTCTACGAGCTGTGCAAGAAGAGCGGGAAGACCGTCATCGTGGTCACCCACAACAGCGCCCTGGCCCCCACCGCCGACGTGCTGATCCGCATGAAGAGCGGGAAGATCGAGTCCTATACGGAGAATCCCTCGCCGGTGCCAGTGCAGGACGTGGAGTGGTAGCCATGATCTGGAGAAATTTTTTCCGGGATCTCCGGCAGACGGCGCCGCGGATGATCTCCGTGGTGTTGATCACCATGATCGCCGTCATGGTATATACCGGGCTCAACGGCGTCCTCTACAACGCCGACCAGATCACCAGCCGCTACTTTACCGCCCAGAACGCGGCGGACTACTGGATCTCCGGCTCCGGCCTGGATGGGAACGCCTGCCGGGCCCTCGCCCAGATTCCCGGCGTCACCGGTGTACAGCCCCGGGCCGCCGTGGACGCGGAGCTCAAGGACAACGAGGACGCCACCCTGCTGCTGTACGCGGTCCCCGGCGACTACGCCCTCAACACCCCCTACCTGATGGAGGGGCGCCTGCCCGCCGGCGGCCGGGAGATCGCCCTGAGCGACGTGTTCGCCCAGGCCCACGGCATCGCCGTAGGGGACATCGCGGAAATCACTCTCACCGGCACGGACCAGGTCCTGCGCCTGTCCGTCACCGGGCTCATCAAAAGCCCCGAGTGCGTCTACCTGGCCAAGGCCACCATGCCCATGCCGGATCTGAGCCTGTACGGCTTCGCCTACTGCGACGAAACGGTGCTGACGCCGGTTCTGGGCGAGAATCAGTACACCCAGATCTGCATCACCACGGAGGACGGCGCGGACGAGGAGGCCATCCGCCGGCAGGTCCACCAGCTGCTGGGCAGCAAGGTGGTGAGCATCCTGTCCCTGGAGGACAACACCACCGCCTATACCCTCCAGAGCACCGCGGACAGCCTGGGGCCGGTGCTTCAGATCTTTCCGGTGCTCTTTTTCCTCTGCGCGGTGCTGCTGATGGTCAGCAATATGGACCGGCTGGTCTCCAGCGGCCGCTCCTCCATCGGCACCTTCAAGGCCCTGGGGTATGAGGACCGGACCATTCTCGCCTACTTTCTTCTCTACGCGGCGCTGGTGGTGGCCCTGGCCTTCCCTCTGGGCGTGCTGCCGGACCGGGCCATTGCCAAGCTGGTCCTGGACACCCTGGCCACCGGCTGCGACCTGCCGCCCTACGCCCTTCTCAGCGATTACTCCTCCTGGGCCGCCGCCCTGGGGCTGACGGCCCTCTGCTGCGTGGGCAGCGCCTTCCTGGTCACCCGCTCCACTCTGAAGGAGAGCCCCGCCCAGTGCATGCGGCCCAAGGACCCGGGTAAGGTCCGTCCTGTCCTTCTGGAGCGCCTGCCCGCCCTATGGAACCGCCTGAGCTACAACCAGAAGTACATCATCCGCAACACCATGCGCAGCAAGGCAAGGCTCCTGACCAGCGTCATCGGCATCGCCTTCTGCATGGCCCTGGTGCTGGCCGCCTTCTCCCTGCGGGACGCGGTGACCCACTACACTGACGCCCTCTCCTCCAACCAGAACCGCTTTGACCTGATGGTGGACCTGGGCGGTGGCGTTACCCAGGGCCAGGCGGACCGCCTGGCCGCCTCCAGCCTGGTCACGGAGGCGGAGTTTGAGATGACCGGCTCCTGCTGGCTCTACTCGGACCGGGGCATGACCACCGCCGCCATGACCGTGGTGGAGGACCAGGTATCCCTCCATCTCTACGACCCCTATGCCCAGAGCCCCCTGGATGTGCCGGAAGCGGGGGTGATCCTCCCCCAGAGCACAGCGGAGGACCTGTCCGTTTCCGTGGGGGACACGGTGACCATCCGGCTTCCCGGCCAGCAGCGCTACTACGCCATGACCGTGGTGGATACGGTCCGGGGGCTCTCCGGCGCCTGCGTCAGCCGCAGCTTCTGGCGGAGCCTGGGCCAGCCCTACACCCCCACCGGGGCCTACCTGACCGTCACGGATCGGGAGGCTGCGGCACTGGAGCTGGGCCGGTACGGCTTCGTGGACGGCTGGCAGACCAGGGAGTCCATCGTTTCCGCGGCGGTGGACCAGCTGTCCAGCGCCTCCCTGACAGCCTACATCCTGATCTTCTTCGGCGGCTGCCTGGCCTGTGTGGTGATCTACAACCTGGGCATCATGAGCTTTTTGGAGCAGATCCGGAGCCTGGCCACGCTGATGGTCCTGGGCTTCTATGAAAGCGAGATCAAGCGCCTGCAGCTCAGCGAGAACCTGATCTTCGCCGCCGTGGGGATCTGCGCCGGCATCCCCATCGGCATGGCCCTCAGCCATCTCATCGTGGCGGTGCTGGAAAAGATGCCCCTGCAGGCCGTCACCACCCCTCTCTCCCTGCTGCTGTCCTGCTCGGTGACCGCCCTCTTCGCCCTGGCGGTCAACGGGGCCATCGGGCGCAGGATGGGTCACATCGACATGCTGGGTGCTCTCAAGAGCGTGGAATAAAAAGGAAGGTGCTGCAACGCAATGAAACAGAACAAAGGCATCCGGCGGCGGTCCGCCCTGCTGGCCGCCCTGGCCCTGCTGGCCCTCAGCGGCTGCCGGGGGGCGGATTCGGAGGAGCGGCAGACGTTGATGCCGGACATCGGAACCATCGAAAACCGGGTGGAGGACGCGGGCGTGGCGGCCTACGAGGACCCGGTTTCCATCATTCCGGTGGTCAGCGGGAAAATCCTCTCCTGCGCCGTTGAGGAGGGGGACACGGTGACCACCGGCCAGGCCCTCTACGTGATCGACTCCCGGGATCTGGAGGACCAGATCGCCCAGGGCGAGGTGAGCCTGCGCACCGCCTCCGCCAGCCTCTCCCAGGCCCAGGCCGCCTGCGACGACCTGACCGTCCGCGCCAGCGCCGCCGGCACGGTGACGGCGGTGTACTTCCACGTAGGGGACTACGTGTCCGCAGGCGTCCAGATGGCGGACCTGGTGGACAGCTCCCGGCTGCTGCTGACGGTTCCCTTCTCCCAGGCCGACGCCGCCGTCCTCTCCCCCGGGGACGCCGCCACCATCTCCTTCGCCTCCACGGCCGGGACGGTTTCCGGCTCGGTCAGCCGGGTCTACGACACGCCCACGGTTCTCAGCGGCGGCCGCTCCGGGGTCTATGTGGAGATCGCCTTTCAAAATCCCGGCGCCGTGGCCGCCGGGGCGGTGGCCTTCGCCTCGGCGGGGGGCGCCTCCTGCCTGGAGTCCGGCGCCGTCCGGTACGCGGTGGAGCAGTCCATCTACGCCTCCCAGAGCGGGCAGGTCCAGTCGGCCCTGGTGGAGGAGGGGGACACGGTGGTGAGCGGACAGGCCATCGCCCTTTTGAAAAACGACTCCCTGACCAACGCCGCGGCCAACGCCCAGCTGTCCCTGGAGAGCGCCCAGCTCAATCTGAGCCAGCTGGAGACCCGCCGGGAGGACTACACCATCACCGCTCCCGCGGGCGGGGTGATCCTCAGCCGCAGCGCCCAGGCCGGGGACTACGCCGCGGCCGCCACCCCCCTGGCCACCCTGGCCCAGGCCGGCGCCCTCTATGTCACCGTTGACATCGACGAGCTCTACATCGACCGGGTCCATCCAGGCCAGGAGGCGTCTGTCACCTTTACCGACGACAGCGGCCAGCAGCGCCTCTACGCCGGCCGCGTCCGCCGGGTGGACGACAGCGGCGTCACCTCCGGCGGCGTCACCGACTACGAGGTGGAGGTGGAGCTGGAGGACACGGAGGGCCTGAAGGCCGGCATGAACGTGTCCGTTTCCATCCTCACCACCTACAAGGAGAACTGCCTGCGCCTGCCCATCCAGGCGGTGGAAAACGGCACGGTGCGCCTCCTCCGGGACGGCCGGGAGGAAACGGTTTCCGTGACGGTCGGCGTGTCCGGCGGCGGATACATCGAAATTGTGGAGGGCCTGAGCGTGGACGACACGGTCATTCTGCCCTGAGAGAGGAGTGCGCTTTATGAACTATATCCAGCGTCTGTCTGCCCTGGTTCTCGCCGGCATCCTGGCCCTGGGGCTGCTCTGCGCCCCCGCCGCGGCCGCGGAGGAGAGCGACATGCTCCAGGTCCTGGCCCTGCTGTCCATCATGAACGGGGATGAGAACGGGGATCTGGCCCTGGACCGGGCGGTCAGCCGGGCGGAGTTTGCCAAGATGTGCGTGGCCGCCTCCGGCCGGACCGACCTGGGCGGCCAGTTTGCCGGCGCGTCCGCCTTCCCCGACGTGCCCGCCGGCCACTGGGCCGCCGGGTACATCTCCGCCGCCTGCCAGAACGGGTGGCTTACCGGGGACCTGGAGGGCACCTTCCGCCCGGACGAGGGCATCACCCTGGCGGAGGCCGCCACCGTGGCTCTGCGGATGCTGGGCTACACGGACGCCGACTTCACCGCCCGGTGGCCGGTGAGCCAGATGGCCCTCTGCCGGGAATTGCATCTCAATGAGCACATCTCCGCCGGCCAGGAGGAGAATCTGACCCGGCGGGAGTGCGGCTGGCTGGTGTACAACCTGCTCTCCACCCCCTGCAAGGACGGCACGGTCTACGGCGTGCAGCTGGGCTATGCCCTGGATGCCCAGGGGGAGATCGACCTTCTGAGCCTGATGTCCGGAAAGCTGGAGGGCCCCCTGGTGGCCTCCGCCGACTGGACCGGTCAGATCGGCTTCACCCCCCGGCAGGTCTATCTCAACGGCCAGGCCTCAGCCCCCGCTGAGATTCTGCCCTACTATGTCCTCTACTACCAGGAGGACGCCTCCGTCCTCTTTGCCTACTCCATCCGCCACACCGGGACCATCACCGCCATCGCGCCGGATACCACCCAGCCCCAGTCCGTCACCGTAGGCGGCGTGTCCTACGCCATCGGAAGCGCCCAGGCGGCCCTCAGCCTCTCCGATCAGGGGGAGTTCCGGGTGGGCGATGTGGTGACGCTGCTGATGGGCCGGGGCGGCCAGGTGGCGGCGGTGCGCTCCGCCGCCGATCTGGAGGAGACCCTATACGGGGTGGTGGCCTCCACCGGCCGGACTGCCTACGCCAGCGCCGACGGCAGCCAGTACATGTCCGACTACGCGGACGTCATCGCCGCCGACGGCCAGACCTACCGGATCCCCACATTGGACGACAACCTGGACGAGGGCACCCTCGTTTCCGTCAGCTACGGCCAGAGCCGGACCGTCAGCCGCCTCCAGGAGCGCTCCCTGTCCGGGACAGTGACGGAGGAGGCCATCGGGGACCTGGCCCTGTCGCCGGACGTTTCCATTCTGGATGTGTGGGAGAACACCGCTCTCTCCGTCCCCGTCAGCCGGATCGCCGGCTGCACCCTGGGCAGCGGCGACGTGCGCTACGTGGGGTACGACCAGGAGGGCCGGATCGACTGCCTGATCCTGGACGACTTTACCGGTGACCTCCACCAGTACGGCCTCCTGACCGGCTCGGAAACCATCCCCACCGGCGCCGCCAGCTTCCTCAGCAGCTACACCTGCATGGTGTCCGGCAGTGAAACCGTGTTCTCCCTGGACCGGGTGTCCTTCCCGGTCAGCACCGGCGGCGTGCAGCTGCGCTACCAGGATGGCAGCCTGTACCGGATGTACAATCTGGACCGGGCCGCCGTGGATGAAACCGGAGAGAACTGGATCACCGCCGACGGCCAGCGCTACACCCTGTCCGACAGCGTCCAGGTCTATCTCCGGCGGAATGGCAGCTACTACCTCACCTCCTGGTCCGCCGTCCGGGACACCCGGGACTACGCCCTGACCGCCTGGTACGACAGCACCGACAGCCATGGGGGCCGGGTCCGGGTCGTCGTAGCCGCCGCCCGGTAGGAGGAGCTCTCCCCAAGGCAGCTGGTTCCCTTCCCGTTTTCCAGGCGGGCGTTCAGCCGCCGGGCGAACGGTGCCACTCCCCCCTTCACAAAAAATTCCGGCAGGCCCCTGATCGGGTCTGCCGGAATTCATTTTTCTTTTTACTGCTGCGGGATTTCCGCCGCCGTTTCTCCCGGTTTCCGGGCGGTCGCTCAGCCCTGAATCAGCCGGCGGGCGGTGGTATAGGTGCGGCCCCAGTAGCCGCTCAGCAGAGTGTCGATGGTCACGCTCTCGCTGGGGTTGGGGGCGTGGATGAAGTTCCCGCCGCCGATGTAGATGCCCACGTGGCTGGCGCCGCTGCTGCCATACCGGCTGTCCAGGAAAAACACCAGGTCCCCCATGTGCAGCTCGTCCTTGGACACCTGGGTGCCGTAGCTGAGCTGGCTGGTGGCGGAGTGGGGCAGGGTATAGCCGAAGAGGTCATAGATGTACAGGGTAAAGCCGGAGCAGTCAAAGCCGCTGGAGGAGGCGCCGCCGTAGACATAGGGCGTGCCGATGTAAGTGCAGGAGGTGTCCACCACGCTCTGCTTGAGTGCCTGGGTGTCCACCGCCTGATCGGTGGTTTCCGCCGTCAGCTCGGCGGTATCCTCCGTGGCGATACTGGAGGATACGTCCACATAGTCCTTGTGAATGTAGCCCATGAATCCGCTGTAGCTGGTGTAGTACCAGTCCCCCTCCTCGCCCAGCAGGTCCACTGTGGCGCCGTTGGGGATCAGGGTCAGCACCGCGGAGTCGGTGCTGGCGCTCTCCCGCACCCGGAGGGCGGAGGCGGTGATGGTTCCGCTGCCCAGATCGGCGGCGGCAACGGTGGTGGTCAGCAGCGCGGCAGCAGCCAGGGCGGCCGCCAGGGTCTTTGTGACAAGTGTCCGTATCCTTTGCATGTCGCTCCTCCCGCAGTCCGAATTCTTACTTCCCGTTCAGCGCCCGCGTCAGCCACACGGAGCCAAAGTCCAGCGCGGCGTACAGGCTGTCTTTCTCGCCTCTCTTGACGATTCTGTCCCGGGATTTCAGGTTCGGCGCGGTGTGCTGGAGCTCCACGGAAACCTTGGTGGCCACATCCAGATCCTGGACCTTCTTGGTTTCCTTCACCTGCATGAGGACAATATAGGGATCGGCCATGGAGCCGTAATAAATCATGTTTCCAATCCGGCGGAGCGGATGCCCCTTGTACATCAGGCCCTCCGCCTTCTGTCCATTTGCCATCAGTGTCCACGTCCTTTCGTATACAAGTATTACAAAATGTAACTGAATTGTAACATTTCCACCGGTGCCTGTCAATGGAAGATCTCGAATTTTTGCTCATCCAGTCCAATCAGATAACGAGAATTGTTGCTATATAACGATAAATTTAATTATCAAAAATACGATCCAGATTTTTGTAAAAAGTATCAAACGGTAACAAGCCTTCTCCGGACCTTGCGCAAAGGGGCACAGCTTGATATACTTTGGGGGAACACACCGAACGGGAGGCGGCTTTTATGAAGATTCGGAGGATGGATCTGGTGCTGGCGGCGCTGGTGCTGGCGGCGGCGGGCGTCCTGTACCTCCTGCTGCGCCCGGCGTCCCAGCCGGGGGGCTGGGTGGTGGTGACGGTGGACGGCGCGGAAACCGGGCGCTATCCCCTCAGCCAGGATCAAACCGTGCGGATCGGCGGGGACACGGACTACAACATCCTGGAAATCCGGGACGGGACCGCCGCCGTTACCCAGGCCGACTGCGGCGACCACACCTGCGTGCGTACCGGGGCCATCAGCCGCTCGGGCCAGTCCATCATCTGCCTGCCCCACAAGGTGGTGGTCCAGATCGAGGGGGCGGCCCCGTCGGACGTGGACGCGGTTCTGGGATAGAGGAGGTCTGAGATGGACGCAAAGCGCGTAGCCCGGCTGGGCCTGCTGGTGGCCCTGGCCATGGTGCTCTCCTGGGTGGAGTCCCTGGTGCCGGTGGTGATCCCGGGGGTAAAGCTGGGGCTGACCAACCTGGTGGTGATCTTCGCCCTGTACCGGATGTCGGCGGCGGAGGCCTGGCTCCTCTCCCTGGTGCGGGTGGTCCTGGTGGCCATGACCTTCGGCAACGCCTTCTCCCTGTGGTACAGCCTGGCCGGCGCGGTCCTGAGCCTGCTGGTGATGATGCTGCTGAAAAAATCCGGGCGCTTCTCCCTGCTGGGGGTCAGCCTGGCCGGCGCGGTGTGCCACAACATCGGCCAGATCCTGGTGGCCATGGCGGTCCTCCGCAGCGCGGCCGCCGCCGCCTATCTCCCCTTCCTCCTGCTGACCGGCACCGCCGCGGGCGTCTGCATCGGCATCGCCGGGGCCGTCCTGGTCCAGCGGGTCCGGTTTTAGCGCCCTGTCCCCTCCTCCTGCCGGCGCTTTTAGCCGGCGCGGCGCCTTTTGCGGGTAGCTGCGCCGGTCTTTTTTTGATTTTTCCTCCCCTCCCCGGCAAATTCCCCTTGACTTTTCCCTCCGCATCCTGTATTATATGAGAGGTTTGTAAAGCCCGATCACTTTACATGAAGGAGGAATTCCCCGTGAAAAACCAGACTTACCGGATGACGATGCTCTATGATTTTTACGGGGAGCTCCTGACGGACCGGCAGAAGGAGTTTTTCGACCTCTATTATAATGAGGATCTCTCCCTGTCAGAGATCGCCGAGAACAACGGTATCTCCCGCCAGGGCGTCCGGGACGTGATCGTCCGGGCCGAGGGAATCATGCAGGAGATCGAGGACAAGACGGGGCTGATCAAGCGCTTCCTCTCCATGCAGGGGAGCCTGAACCAGATTCTGGAGGCCGCCGGCGAGATCAAGACCATCAACTACCGGCAGTATGAGAACCCGGCCATTGACAGCTGCGTCGCCCGGATCACCGACGCCGTGGCGGCGCTGAAGGAATAAGAGGAGAATCGCACATGGCTTTTGAGGGCCTTTCTGAAAAACTGAACGCCGTATTCAAGCGCCTGCGGGGCAAGGGCCGGATCAGCGAGTCCGACGTCAAGGAGTCCATGCGGGAGGTCCGCATGGCCCTGCTGGAGGCGGATGTGAACTACAAGGTGGTCAAGGACTTTGTGGCCTCCGTCACCGAGCGGGCCGTGGGGGCCGACGTGTTGGAGAGCCTGACCCCCGCCCAGCAGATCATCAAGATCGTCAACGAGGAGCTCACGAGGCTCATGGGCGGCGCCAGCTCCAAGATCGCCTTTGCCAACTCCGGGCCCACGGTCATCATGATGGTGGGCCTCCAGGGCGCCGGCAAGACCACCAACGCCGCCAAGCTGGCCGGCTATCTCAAGCAGCGCATGGGCAGGCGCCCCCTGCTGGTGGCCTGCGACGTCTACCGCCCCGCCGCCATCACCCAGCTGCAGGTGGTGGGCGAGCAGCTGGAGATCCCCGTGTTCTCCCTGGGCCAGGTAAACCCGGTGCAGATCGCCCAGCACGCCCTGCGCCACGCCAGGGACCACGGCTTTGACACCGTCCTCCTGGATACCGCCGGCCGGCTCCACATCGACGAGCAGCTCATGGACGAGCTGAAGAACATCAAGTCCGCCGTCCACCCCAACGAGATCCTCCTGGTGGTGGACGCCATGACCGGCCAGGACGCGGTCAACGCCGCCTCCGCCTTTGACGAGGCCCTGGGGATCGACGGGGTGGTGCTCACCAAGCTGGACGGCGACGCCCGGGGCGGCGCGGCCCTCTCCATCCGGGCCGTCACCGGCAAGCCCATCAAGTTTGTGGGCACCGGGGAAAAGCTGGACATGATCGAGCTCTTCCACCCGGACCGGATGGCCTCCCGGATCCTGGGCATGGGCGATATGCTCTCCCTCATCGAGAAGGCGGAGCAGAGCTTCGACGAGAAGCAGGCCGCCAAGCTGGAGGAGAAGCTGAAGAAAAACCGCTTCACCCTCACCGACTACCTGGAGCAGATGCAGCAGCTGCGGAAGATGGGCGATCTGAGCCAGATCGCCGGCATGATGCCCGGCCAGCTGGGCAAGCAGATGCAGAACGCCCAGATCGACGAGAAGATGCTGGGCCGGACGGAGGCCATCATCCTCTCCATGACCCCCAAGGAGCGGGAAAATCCCGGCATCCTGAACGCCAGCCGCAAGCGGCGGGTGGCCGCGGGCTGCGGCCTGGAGGTGGTGGATGTGAACCGCCTGCTCAAGCAGTTTGAGATGATGCAGCAGCTCACCCGGCAGTTTTCCAAGGGCCGGATGCCCAATCTGGGCGGGCTCGGCGGCTTCGGAAAGGGCGGCGGCATGGGCCGGATGCACGGCTTCGGCCGGAAGAAACGCCTGAAGTAGGGCCCGGCCCCTTCCCAACATTTGTTCAATAAGTGCCTACGCATTTATCTGATAAAGAAAGATCAATACAATTTGGAGGAACAAGAGAATGGTTAAGATCAGACTGCGCCGCATGGGCGCCAAGAAAGCCCCTTACTACCGCGTTGTGGTAGCCGACAGCCGCTTCCCCCGGGACGGCCGCTTCATCGAGGAGATCGGCACCTACAACCCCTGCGTGTCCCCCGCTGAGATCAAGATCGACGCCGAGCGCGCCAAGGAGTGGATCAAGAGCGGCGCCCAGCCCACCGACACGGTCCGTGCCCTGCTGAAGAAAGTCGACGTGCTGTAATGGGCGCGTTGGAGGGCACCAGCATGAAGGACTTGCTGCTCTACATCGCCCAAAACCTTGTAGAGAACCCCGACGCGGTTTCCGTCACGGAGATCGAGCGGGACGGGGAACTGACGCTGGAGCTGCGGGTGGCCCCGGAGGATATGGGGAAGGTGATCGGCCGCCAGGGCCGCATCGCCAAGGAGATCCGGACCCTGATCCGCTCCTGTGCCCAACGCACTGGCCAGAAGGTATCGGTCGACATTGTAGATTAAAAAGAGAACGCACGCCGTCCTTTCGGAACGGCGTGCGTTCTCTTTTGTCAAAAGCGTCATGGCCAAGGTGGCCGGCTCTCCGGCGATCAGAAAATGGACAGGGCCACAAACACCGGCGCCAGCAGGGACGCCACCAGGGACACCACGGTGATCTGGGTGTTGATGGAGGGGCCGGCGGTGTCCTTGAAGGGGTCGCCCACCGTGTCGCCCACCACGGCGGCCTTGTGGGCCTCCGAGCCCTTGCCGCCCTCATGGCCGGCCTCTACGTACTTCTTGGAATTGTCCCACAGCCCGCCGGCGTTGGACATGAACAGGGCCAGCAGCAATCCGCTGACGATGTTCCCCAGGAGGAAGCCGCCGATGGCCCGGACGCCGCCGATGAAGCCCACCACCACCGTGGCCAGGATGGCGACCAGGCCCGCGGGAATCAGCTCCCGCAGGGCGCCCCGGGTGGCGATGTCGATGCACTTGTCGTACTCCGGCTTCACGCCCTCCTTGCCCTCCCGGAGGCCGGCGATCTCCCGGAACTGCCGGTGGATCTCCGCCACCATGCGCTGGGCGTTTTTGTCCACCCCCAGCATCAGCATGGCCGAGAACACCGCCGGGATCGCCGCGCCGATGAGGATACCGAAGAACACGGTGGGATCCATGATGTCAAAGCCGGTGAGGAGCGTCTCCCCACGGGCGGCCAGCACCTCGTTGACCTCCGCCATGAAGGCCCCCAGGAGGCTGATGACCGTGAGGCCCGCCGCGCCGATGGAGAAGCCCTTGGTGACGGCCTTCACCGTGTTGCCGGCGCTGTCCAGCTCGTCGCAGATGCGGATGGTTTCCTCCCCCAGGCCGCCCATCTCCGCCAGGCCCCGGGAGTTATCCACAATGGGGCCGTAGGCGTCGTTGGAGATGATCATGCCCACGATGGAGAGCATGCCCACCGCCGCCATGGCGATGCCGAAGAGGGCGTAGCTGCCGCCCAGAGGGGCGCAGATCTGGTAGGCGAACAGGGCGGACACCGCGATGCCGATCATAGCCGGCAGGGCGGAGAGGAATCCGTAGGACACGCCGGAGAGGATGGTAAAGGCGGAGCCGGACTGAGAGGCCCGGGCCACCCGCCGGACAATGGGCTTGCTGTCGTCGGTAAAATAGTCCGTGGTGATGCCGATGATGACGCCCACCAGGAGCCCCACGCTGGAGGCCGCCCAGATCCGCCACTGGAAGCCCTCAAAGAGCGCCGTGGCCAGGGCCGTCAGCACCACGAAGATGGCGGTGGTCACATAGGTGGAGGAGTTCAGGGCGTTGGTGGGATTGCCGTTCTTCCCGATGCGGGCGGTGGCAATGCCCAGGATGGAGGAGAGCAGGCCCAGGGCCGCGTAGCAGAACACCATCATGGTGCTGGTGCCGCTGGTGCCGCCGTCGATGGTCTGGGCCAGCACCAGGGCCGCGGCCATGGAGGCCACGTTGGAGTCGAAGAGGTCCGCCCCCATGCCGGCCACGTCGCCCACGTTGTCGCCCACGTTGTCGGCGATCACGGCGGGGTTGCGGGGGTCATCCTCCGGGATGCCCAGCTCCACCTTGCCGGTCAGGTCTGCGGAAACGTCGGCGGTCTTGGTGAAGATGCCGCCGCCGGCCTTGGCGAACAGGGCCAGGGAACTGGCGCCGAAGGAGAAGCCCAGCAGAATGCTGGAGTTGCCGGTGATCATCAGCACGGCGGCCACGCCCAGCAGGGAGCAGCCCACCACCAGCAGGCCCATGACGGCGCCGCCCCGGAAGCCGATTAAAAAGGCGGGCTTAATGCCCTTCTGGGCGGCCTCGGCGGTGCGGCCG
>CAJFVK010000048.1 GCA_904420435.1 uncultured Oscillospiraceae bacterium | reverse complement strand
CAGCGGATTTAAGAGCGTCAAAAAATATTCAATACCGAGAAGAAAGTGCCGAAAAGCACTGTAAATCACCATAAAAAATTTGGTTCAAGCGTTTGGGAATTGGATGTTGTACGTTCGAGCTACATTATTTGTGCCATCGCAAAGGCCGTCGACAAAAGTCGGCGGCCTTTTTCTATGGTTTGTATTTACATGAGGTTAAAAAAGACCTTGAAGAAAAAATTCTGCAAATTTTCAAAATAACATTATGCGAAACCAATTTTTCTCTGTGCAGGCCAAGGACAATCGCGCCATTGTCCGCCGTTCTGAGCCGCTTTTCCGGCCAGCAGGTCTGCGGCGGCGTCTGCGATATAGCCCAGATAGCTTCCGGCGGAACTGTCACCGCACAGCAGCTTCCACATCAGGCCGCCAAACAGATAAGACTGAGCAAATTCTCGCCAGCTGTGCAGTTCCTCCGCAGCTCTGTGGGAGAGATCCCAGAGGATGCCGACCGCCTCGCTTTCCGTGATCCAGCCCAAGTAGCACCCCCAGCGGGCCAGCATCGCGGCCCGGCCAACATCCCATCCGGCCATAAAGCCGGGGGCATATTGGCCTTTATACCGCTGCGCAAACCGCCATGCCCGCCTGGCGGACTCACGATCATCCTCGTCCATATCTTCGTCCATCAGCTCCTCCGGCGAGGCTGCCTCGCTGTACAGCTGATACCGCAGGATATAGCCCTCCTGTGCCAAATAGCGGATCATATCCAGCAGATCGCTGCGGCCGTCGATTCCCCAGGAGCGTCGGACGAGCGAAACGATCTTCTGTTCCATGACGGGGACATGCTCCTCCACGTCCATGCCGTGCAGGTCATGGTCGTTCAGGGTCGATATAATGCCCGACAGCAGGATGCCGAAGCGCTCCCATTTCTCGTCATTTTTTTGGTATGGGACCGGCTCCGGTTCAGGCATGGCCTCAAGCCGGGCCATTGTCTCCTCTAAGGTCGTGTAGAGGCTTTCCTCCAGTTCCAAATCAAACGTGAGTTCTTCCGCATCGCCGGCGTCTTCCATCCCCAGCATTTCCAGAGCCGCCGCGAGAACGCCCATATCTTCCCCAAACATCTGCTCCATGATGTTTCCTGCGGCAGATGCAGCTGCCGCGTCAACCTGCTCCTGTACCATTTTTTGCAGCAGATCCTCATTGGCGGCCATCTGCGCCATACTGTCAGCTCCAAATATTTGACCGAGAATTTCTACCTGCCGCTCCGTGTTGGCATTGATCTGTGCCTCCACCTCAGCGGCAGAGACAGAATCTTCTTCTTCAGAACTGGGGACCTCGATTTTTTGGACCAGTTCCTCACTTTTTTCAAACGTCTTTCTCATGCTCTCAGCGGCTCGTTCGCTGGCTTGCTGTGCCCGTTTTCTGATCTCGTTGATATCAACCATTTTTCCTGTCCTCCTCATCAGGGGGGAGCGTATGCCAGGCCGGCGGTTCCTTGCGGCGGGTAAACAGCTTTTTGACCTGGCTCAAAATCGCCTCTACAAACTGAAACCACAGATTGCCAAAGATCAATGCCGCCACAAGAACCAGCAGAAATGCCCCGATTTCTCCCAACGGCATAGTCCCCTCACTTTGTTGCAAATTGGTTCATAAAGAAGTCGGTAAAGGCTGCCAGCTCGGCATCCTGCGATACATAGACATACAGCTTTTCGTCCTCCAGCCAGTCATAGGCATTGATAGCAATATACCCCTTTTTGTCCGGATAGATGATAAACGCATCGGTGGGGTATTTGTTGCGGTAAGCTTTCAGAATTTCAGAGCGGCGATAGTAGGTCGGATCGCCGCAGCCGGAGAGATCGGGCACCGTGGGGACGACCACAATCGTTTGACTGGCCGCGTTCCAGCCCACGATCAGATTCCCGATTTTCGTCTTGCTGCCATGGACAAACCCATAGTTGAACCGGCTCACATCCTCGGTATATCCAAAAATCAGCCTGTAACTGTCTCCATCTTCCACGACCTGATTAAACAGAGCCCGCATTTTCTTTGCATTTGCATTGCTCTTCTCCATGTCGATCTCCGGTCCCTTGAACAGCTTGCTGAACAGTCCCATAATTGTTTCCTCCTAAAATGTTTTGTTGCTTTTTAAGGTGTATCGGGCAATGCCCGCAGCATCACGAATTTTGTAATTGTGCAGTTTTATCCGCTCGGGATTTTTGTCCCGAAACAGGTACCAAGCCGGCCTACTGTGCGGACAGGATATGCTCCATCTCCGCCAGGCTCAGGCCTCGAATCAGGATGTTGTCACCTCTTCTCCCCAGCATATAAGGCTGCAGCCGATGCAGGGCTTTGTGGTACTCCAGAAAGCCGAGGCTTTCATCCTTTGTCAGGCTGAAAAAAGTTAGTGCCCACAATGAAATCGTCTCGCCCTCAATTTCGTACAGTGTCTCCGGTTCTGCCGGCAGGATGGTATCCACGGTTTCTGAAAGAGTAAAGCTGACCATGAGGCCGCCGTCCTCCAGTTCAAAGGCGTGGGGGTTGGCTTCGTAAGCCTGTGACCACGCATCCCCCGGCTCTGCATCAGCAGAGTGATCTGCGCCCAGTTCAAAAAGCAAATGCTGATGAACAACAGCATCTCCCTTTTTCACATGCGGAAGGGATTCCGCTCCGCCCAAAGCCAGAGCGGGGGAGAAGAAAAAGATTTCATCGGCTGCGAGGCTGCCGTATTTCGCAGAGGCTTCCCGGAACAGCTCTGTGCGGAGAAATTGCTCCGCGAACTGTTCGCTGGGGAGGATGCGCTCAAAAAAGTCGGAAAAGCTGGCGGAAAAACTGCCCGATCTGCGGTAATGGATATCCAGCAAGCACATATCGTCAGCGGTTTCAGACAGCCTGCGATAAATAAAGAGGGTCCCAAACCCTGTCATTAAAATGGGCAGACACCCCGTCTGCTCTCCCAGCCACAGGGTGAGCGTGTCAGCATAGTCCATGGGGTTGATCAGCTTCAGCAGTCCTCCGCCGTAATTCCCGAACCCATATTCCTGCCAAAAGTCCAGAAGCTCTGCCGGCACCTTCCCCTGAAACTGCGACAGCAGCTCGGCGGTGGGTTTTCTCAGATTGCAATCCGGCGGATATTTGCTTACGAACAGGTCAAATCTCTTCATTGTGCGTTCTCCTTTTCACGTTGCTTCCACCGAGCCCAGCCCAAAATAAGGGCAATTATCTAAAAATGTATTTATTTTACCCGAAATAAAATCCGCCTGAATAGAACGCTGCAACATCATATCCGGACGGATTTTCCTCCCTCAGGGTGCGGGAGCTGCCTTCCATTTTTCCAGGGTGTCCACAATCGTATCCAGCTGCAAATCGACCGTTTCATCTGCGGCTTCCGGGACAAACAGAGGAAGTGTATTGGGGATGGCCCTGCGTACCACCATCGCGGTCAGGCTTAAATTCGTAAAGAGATGGATCCTTGCGGTATCCGCCTTGATTCCAAAATTTTGTAAAATTTCTCCGAAAAGACGAAGCTGCTTTTGGCGGAACACCTGATAGCTCTCCTTTGACAGGCGCTTGAAAATAAGCTGCTGTTCTTCAATCGTCAAAACGGCAATTCCGTTTTTCTCTCCATAGCAGCAGGCATGGAGAAATTGTTTCACAGCGTCACGCCAGCTTAGCGCGGGATCTGCCATCAGCGTCTGCACATATTGGATGATTTTAGGCTGCTGCAGGTAAAGCGTTTCAACGATCAGATCCTCTTTTGTTGCGAAAAAAGAATAGAAGAATGTCCGGGAGATCCCGACTTTTTTATATACCTGCTCCACAGTTGTATGCTGTATGCCCTGCTTTGCCATCAGCTCCAGCCCCACTGCCACAAGCTGAGTCCTGATGCGTTCTCTGTCCTTGTCAGAATAAGCAACTCTCGGCATTCGGTCACCTTCTCATACAATAAAAACAAATTTTTTATTTTGATTTTATTCTATCATATTCAATCGGACAATGCAAGAGCGAAACACGATACATCAGAATAGGCTCAGGCGCTGATATTTCTATTCAGCACTCAATAGAATGCGGCATTGTGAGGAAAGCTGGTAGTGCCGTCTGCGTAAAGAGATTTTCTTTATGCGAAGCAGCGAGTGGTAAACAGCGCCATCATCTGGCGTTGTCTGTGGAAGGTTCCATCTCCTGCAGCACGAGGCTGGTATCATATCTTGATACCAGCCTCGTTTACGTGTCCGGAAAGCTAATATGCTGTTCAGAACCCTGACAGATCTACGCCCAAGAGGACAAGAGCAAGGCAGGCCAGGATCCAGGGCAGGAAAATGACTGAAAGCAGGAGCAGCCCCTTGTGGTTTTCGTAGTGGTACTCCTCACAGGAGAACAGCTTGTCGGGATCATCGACGTAATAGAGATATAGGTACAGGGGCGGCGTGGATGGATGCTTGAAGAAGGCGGTATACTGCCGCTCTTCGTCTGCGACCGTGTATCGATAGACGGCGCGCCAGTTGTAGCGGGATACTTCACCGGTGGGATGCTTGTTCACCAACGCTGCTTTGATGACGTGGCCCCTGCTCCTGGCGATGTCCCGCTTCCGCTCCCAGCTGACGCCGTGGGACACCTTTTTGTAGAGCGGCACTGCGACGGCATAGCCGCCGATCAGGATGGCGAATACGACCGCCCATTTGAGCCAGTTGATGGGATCGTCGGTGAACATGGTGATGAGCGCCTCTTGGATACTCAATTTCAGCACCTCCCCCCGGCAGTACGGTCTATTTCCTGTGCCCATCATACGACATTCTGCGGCGCTCCGCAAGGCAGAATGAGATTTTTGCTGCTGCATCGCATGTTTTCACCCGATTTTTGTCACTTCGAATGACTGGGTACTCCCTGGCGGACCTGTTCGCCCTGTGCGCCGTCTGCCGGGCGGACGTGTTCTCGCGGGTGGGGTGCATGTCCGGCTCCCTGTGGTTTCCGGGGTTCAGGGCGTATATCTTCTCCCACAAGCCAAAACACCGGCTGGACTGTATCTGCTTTCCCCTGGTGGACAAGGGGGCCAAGGCCAGCGACCCGATCCTGAAAACCATCCAGGAAAATACAGAGGAGATCCGGGCTTTTTACCAGCGCAGCGGCATCGACACGGTGCTCCAGCTGAATCCCGGCTCTGCCGTCTTCCAGGCCGAAGATTTCCCCAGCACCGGCTGACCCGGCGGGCGGCAAACCGGCCCTTTCCGTTCGGTCCAGCCCGCTCCAGGTATTGACTCGTCCATGGATGAACATGTTACAGTATACTATATTAAAAAAGGCGTCAAGGTGCGTTCGGACGGGGCCTCCCCCGCCCACAGGGCCCATGGTCAGGGCCTTCTCAGGAACGCCGCCTGAAAGGGAGGAACTGCGAATGAAACGGAGAGTCGTGAGCTTTTTGCTCGCTTCCTGTATGACGATTATCCTGCTGCCTGGGAATGCTCTGGCGGCGGAAGAATCGCCGGAGCCGGAGGCCCCGCCCGCCTGTACCTGCGAAACGGCCTGCACGGCGGATGGGATGAACGCCGCCTGCCCCGTGTGCGGCGCGGCCGGCGCGTCCCCGGAGGGCTGCAGGCTGTATCAGGCCCCGGAGGAGGAGCCGGTCCCTGACGAGGAGGGAACCCCCGGTGAAATGCCCGGGGACGGGGAAACCGATGGCCAGACGCCTGAGGAGGAAACCCCTCCCCCGGCCAACGATGGGCTGGAGCCCCTGTCGGACACCCACGCCAACCACGGCGCGGACGGCACTGCTGCGGACCCGATCACAGAATGGGAAGAGTGGGACGGCGGCAGCGGAGGCTTTGGCGGTGGGGGTGATCACTATTTATACCTCACGGAGGACACAACGGGCAGTATTACAGTCCAGGGCAATTCGCGGGTCTATCTGTGCCTCAACGGCTACACGCTGAACGGCTCCATTATCGTGGGTTTTTCGGATTCGCGCGGCACCCTGACCATCTGCGACTGCTCGGAGGGGCATACCGGCAAAATCATAGGCTCCAGTACCAGCAACAGTATGATCAAGGTGAACGGGCAAGGTACCCTGAACCTGTACGGCGGCACCCTGAGCTACAGCGGCAGCAACGGGGCTTGTACCGTGGAAGTTGTCGGCAGCGCCACCGTCAACGGAGCTGTCACCATCGAACTGACAAATGTCCCCGCTAACAGGGGAAGTTCCGCCGTCCATGTGTGGGGCGGCGGCTCGCTGGACTTCCAAAACGGAACCGTGACCTGCACTGCCTCCAATGGCCAAATGGGCTATGGAATCCGCGTCGAAGATGCTGATGCGGGAGATGTCACCATCAGCGGCGGAAACATTTCTTACCTGCGTGTCGCTTCAGGCACAGTCAATGTCAGCGACGGAAACTTTACCAACATCCATAACCTCGGAACGCTCACCATGACCGGCGGCAGTGTCGACTATACCCTCGGCATCGGCACCGCCGTGTCCAATTCCGGCACCATGACCCTCTCCAACGCCGCCATCTCCAGCAACGCCACCTTCAGCAACGCCACCGGCAGCACAATGTGGGCGGCTGTGAATAATACGGGCGCCTTGACGGTGAATGATAACGTGACCATCACCGGCGTGGACATCGGCATAGGGAATGACAGAACAAGTAGTAGCGCCACGGTCCTCCTCAACGGCACCAATGTGAAGATCAGCGCCACCGGCGAAATGGGCACCGGCGTCAACAACAGCAGCGGCACCCTGACCATCCATGAGGGTGCGGACATTGACGGCGGATACATTGGCGTCTATGGGCGGGTCACCCTCATCGGCGCGCCCGCAATCGACGGTATCATGGCGGATTTGGGTGTCCAAAGCATGAGTGCGGCCACCGCAGATGCCGCCTATGTGGACGCCACAGCCTACACCGGCGGCGCACTGACCGTGTATGAGGTAACCCTGCCCGACGTCCACCAAACCGGCCCTGTGGGCTACGCCGTCAAGGGGCTTGAAACAGAAGAGGATGCAAATCTTTTCACCCTCGCGAACGGCGGCGGAATTTTTGAATATCAGTACGACAGCAGCGCCCAGGCCATCCGGCTGGTCAACGACGCGAAGCACCCCGTCTGCGGCGACGCGGACTGCACAGATGGCCACGAAAGCCCGGACACCTGGACGGCGTGGAGCGCCGCCAGCGGCGCGACCCTGACCGGCGGCAGCTACTACCTGACGAGAAATGCGACGAGTATTTCCAATCCCATCCAGGTCACCGGCGACGTCAACCTGTGCCTCAACGGCCACACCATCTCCGGCAGTGCAGCCGGCGGCATCTTCCAGGTGGCGGAGGGCGGAACCCTCACCATCTGCGACTGCCAGGGCGGCGGAACGATTTCGGGGGACGGGTATGGGATTTCCGTAAGCAGCGGCTCCCTGACCCTGTACGGCGGCCTTGCCATCGAAGGCGAAACGGCGGACCTGTATCTGAGCACCGCCGCCAATACCGCGCTGGAGAATGCCAAGGTGGACGCCAGGGGTTACACCGGCGATGGGCTGAATGTGGCGGAGGCAGGTACGCTGTCCGGCCTTGTGGGCGCGTATGCCATCCGGGGCGGCGGCGAGGGGAAATTCACCCTCAAAGACGACACCGACACCTATCAGTACACCTATGAAAATGGCGGCTATGTCATCCGCCCCAGGCACACCCACAGCTATACCTATACGGCCAGCGGCAGCACCATTACGGAAACCTGTTCCTGCGGCCACAGCGCCACGGCCATGATCTCCATCAGGAGCGATGTGTCACTGGTCTACACCGGCAGTGCTATCGAACCGGCTGAGATTTCCTATGACGAAGACTGGGCGGGCAGCAAAGGCCTTGAGATCACCTACGTCAGCAACACCGACGTGGGGACCGCCACCGCCAGCATCACTGTTGGCAATGCGACTGCCAGGGTGACCTTCCAGATTACCGCGGCTGCCATCACCGGCACCGTCACCATCGACGGCGACGCCGTGTACGGCGAGGAATTGACGGCGAAGTATACCGGTACAGAGGATGTCCGGTACCAGTGGTACCGGGGTGGCGTCGCCATCACCGGCGCCAAAAGCGAAACCTACACCCTGGAGGCGGCCGACGTGGGCTACGCCATCCATGTGGCGGTCACCGGTACTGGGAACTACAGCGGCACCGCCACCTCTGCAGCCACCGCCGCAGTTTCCAAGGCCGGGCAGGATGAGCCGGATGCGAATGACTACACCATCCATTACGATGAGGAAACCATTACCGCCGGCAGCGGCTTCGAGATTTCCTCTACAAACGGCGGAGACACAACGGCCATCGAGAACAGGGATATTTCTGATCTCTGGGGCCAGACCATCTACATCCGCAGGACGGAAACAGACACCCATTACGCCTCCGGCTGGACGGCCATCCCCCTCCCTGCCCGGCCCACAGCGCCCACTGTCACAAAGCCCAACCGGGACAATGTGACGGACTCGACCATCACCATCGGCACGACAGAGGACTACAAGTACATCCTCACCGACAGCCAGACCCCGCCTGCCGACTGGACCGGCGCGGTCACCGGCAACGGAAGCGAACATACCTTCGAAAATCTGGACGGGGGCAAGACCTACTACCTCCACGTCCGGGTCCCGGCGGCGGATGACAAGCCCGCCTCCGCCGTGCAGACGGTGGAGATCCCCACCAAGGGTACCCAGGAAACGCCATCCGCTGGTGAATCCGGTGTGCCCGGCAGCGGGAGCATCACCGTGACGGAGGACAGCATCACCCTCTCCGGCACCAGCGGCGCGCTGGAGTATATCGTACTCCCGGCGGGTGAAACGCCTGAGGAATCCGACTGGGAGGATGCCGAACCCGGAACCGGCGGTAGCCTGACCTTCGGCGGCCTGGAGCCCGGTACAAAGTACGTGGTCTACACCCGCAGGCCGGGGAGCGATACCAGTATGCCCTCCGAAGCGGCCAGTGTGGATGCCGCCACCGCCGCCAAGACACCCACGGATAGCGACATCGCCGGTAACGTGACGGTGGACTATAGGGGCGAGACCATCACCGTAGAGGGCGGCTACGAGGTGAGCACCTCGGAGGATTTCGCCCAGGGCACCATCCTCACCAGTCCCATCCCATTGACGCCCGGCCAGACCTACTACGTCCGGGTCCCGGCGAAGGACGGGATCCCCGCCTCCAAGCCGGTGAACTTCACCACGGCGGAGCGGCCGGGACTCCCGGGCAGCGCGGTCACGGTCACCGGCGAAGCCATCCTGGGCAAGGGGGACGGCTCCGTTTCCATTCCCGGCGGGATGGAGTACAGCGTTGACGGCGGTGAACACTGGACCAGCGGCCCGGCAGAGCTGACCAATCAGGCGGCTAGGACGGAGATCACCGTCCGGGTGGAGGCCGCGGAGGACGCCCCCCACGGGGTGGAGCAGATCTACACCGTCCCCGCCAGCGAAGAAACCCTCACCGTCACCTTTGAGGAGAACGGCGGCAGCGCGGTAGCGGACGCCACCGGCCTGCGCTACAACGCCACGGTCACTGAACCCACCACCGCCCGGGCGGGGTACACCTTCGCCGGGTGGTATCAGGGCGATGCGGCAGCCGCCTTTGATTTCGGCACGCCCATCACCGGAAATATCATCCTTACCGCCCGCTGGACTCTGGACGCCCCCACGGCGGCTATCACCGGCGCGCCCGAGGGCGGCGTCACCTACGACGGAACGGCGGTCGTCACACTCACCGCCGTCCCCGGCCACGAGGCGGCAGGCGTCGCCTACGCCTACCAGTGGTACAAGGACGGCGAGGCCCTGGAGGGGGAGACGGCCAGCGCCCTGGCCCTTACCGCCGTGGCCGACAGCGGCAGCTATACCGTCCGGGTCACCGCCAGGGACGGCGACGGCCGGGAGAGCGGCGCGGAGAGCGCCGCCGTCACCGTCACCGCCCCCAAGACCCTCACCGTCACCTGGAGCGGCCTGACCCAGACCTACGGTTCCTTTGAGAGCGGCAGCGTAACGGCGAATCTGTCCGGCCTAATCGGCGAGGATACCTGCGATGTCAGCTATGCCTATACCCAGGGCGGGCAGGCCGTGAATCATCCTGGGGCCGCGGGGACCTACACGGTCACCGCTGCGTCCCAAAATGCCAACTACAGACTGTCCGACAGTACCGCCACCGCCACCCTGACCATCCGGCGGCAGACGGTGTACTTTACCGTCACCGGCAGCACCGTCCTGGAGGGGGAGGCCGCGGCCCCCGTCATGACCCCCAGCGTGAAGGAGGCGGCGGGCAGCTATACCGTCACCTACCGGCAAAACGGCCAGCCGGTGACGGGGACGCCCTCGGCAGCAGGCAGCTATGAGATCTGGGTGGAGTTTGACGAGGATGGCAATTACCAGGCCGCCGGGGGGCTGGAGGCTCTGATCGGCACTCTGACCATCACCGCCCGGCCGGTGACCCTGTACACCGTCACCTTCGCCGCCGGCGGCGCCGGCGGAACGGCCCCGGCTTCTCAGGAGGGGGCCGCCGGCAGCGTCATCACTCTGCCCGCCAGCTCCTTCGCATACGACGGCTACCGCTTCACCGGCTGGCGTGGGGGCGACGGCGTCCTCTACCAGCCCGGAAACCGCTACACCATCACCGGGAACGCCACCCTCACCGCCCAGTGGCAGGCGGTGTTCAGCATCACCGGCACAGTCGTGGAAGGCAGCGAAGACGGTGATGAGGTGCCCGGCGCCGTGGTGACCCTGATGTACGGCGCAGAGCAGCTGGCCCAGGATATTACCGATGAAGAAGGTCACTATTCCTTCGATGATCTGGTCCCCGGCATCTACAACTTGGTGGTGACCCACGGCGGCCGCACCGTCACCACCATGGTGGAGATCACGGACGAAGACGAAACCAGCATCGCCATCCTCCCCGCCTACGCCACCAACTCCCTGGTGAGCGTGGACAGCTCCGTCCCCGTGGTGGTGGGCGGCCTGGAATCCCTTTACGATGCGGACAACATGGTGGAGGAGGGCGAAGAGAGTCAGCAGGGCTTCACCGCAAAGGACCAGGAGATTGCCCAAAGCGGCGGCACCGTGGAGATCACCCTGACGGCTACAGAGAAAACCGGGACAGAGGAAGACACAGCGGAGGAGGTCGCCGCCATCCAGGAGCAGGCCCCCTCCAATGTCAGCCTGGACCTGGTGATGGACTACAGCCTGGAGAAGGTGGTCAAGGACAGTGACGGCAGCATAAATAATGCTGCCAGCGGCCCCATCACGGAGGCCTCCGTCCTGCTGACCCTGCGGCTGACCCTCCCGGCCAGCCTCCAGGGGAAATCCACCTACTACGTCTACCGCTATCACAACAATGAGCCCCAGACCATGACCCGGGACCCCGGGCCGGACGAGGAGGGCTTCACCGTGACGGACGGTGGCCGCACCCTGGAGATCTACTCCAAACGCTTCTCCACCTACGCCATCGGCTACGCGGAGCCCACCTCCTCCGGCGGCAGCAGCTACCGGCCCGCGGTGGAGGATACAGACCACGGCACGGTCACTGTCAGCCCCAGCCGCCCCGGCCGGGGGGATGAGGTGACCGTCGCCCCCGAGCCCGACGAGGGCTATGAGGTGGACGAGATTACCGTCACCGACCGAAGCGGCAATGAGGTGGAGCTCACCGACAACGGCGACGGCACCTGGAGCTTCACCCAGCCCAGCGGCCGGGTGACCATCGCGGTGACCTTCCGGGAGGCCGGCCTGTCCGACTGTCCCCGGGATGAGAGCTGCCCCCTGTACGGTTTTGCCGACCTGAACCGGAACGCCTGGTACCACGACGGCGTCCACTACTGTCTGGAAAACGGCCTCATGGTGGGGACGGATCCCTCCGTCTTTTCGCCCGATGCCGCCACCAGCCGGGCCATGGCCGCAGCCATCCTCTGGCGGCTGTCGGGCAGCCCTGCGGCAGACGATGCCGCGGACTTCCGCGACGTGTCTGACAGCGCCTGGTACGCCGAGGCGGTCCGCTGGGCGGCCGGCCAGGGCATCGTGGAGGGGTATGGCGACGGGAGCTTTGGCCCGAACGACCCGGTCACCCGGGAGCAGCTGGCGGCCATGCTCTGCCGCTATGCCGCCTGCACAGGCTGTGACACCACCGCCAGCGGCGATCTCTCCGGCTTCCGGGACGCCGGCGACGTGTCCGGCTACGCGGTGGACGCCCTGACCTGGGCCGTTCAGGAGGCGCTGGTCAAGGGCGTCGGCGACAGCACGCTGCTGCCCCAGGGCCCCGCCACCCGCGCCCAGGCCTCGGCCATATTCATGCGGTTCGTGGAACACGTGATGAAATAGGAAGATTTCAAGCAAAAAGGGACACCCCTCGGAGGGGAGTCCCTTTTTTGCGCCAGCCGCCGGCCCAGCAGCCGCGCCAAGCCAGCGGCAGGAAAATTTTCCCCCGAGGGGGACTTGATATATATCCTGATAAAAGTATGAGCCTGACCGTAACCGACAGGCGCATATACGGTGTCAGCAGCTTTGGAAGGCACGTTGATTTCCCGATCAGCGCGGTCACCTCTGTTTCCGCCTCCGGAAAACGGGATATCACCCTGCTGACCCCCTCCGGCAAGGTGTTATTCGGCAATTTTGAGAATACCGACGAGCTTTTCCAAGCCATCAGCAAGATGCTCGTTGAGCAGCAAGGGTAGCGATTTGCAGCAGAGAGGGCGGGATTGCTCCCGCCCTCCCTGTCTTTTTGCTGCGCTCCGGGACCGCCTGGAGCTTCTCCCCGGCTCCGGCTAGGTGCCGGGCTGCTCCTCCCTGTCCTCCGGTTTCTCCGCGGCCGCCTGGCCGCCCCTCAGGTCGTTCAGCTTGGCCCGCTCCGACGGATGGAGGGAGCCAAGCTGCCCGCAGTCGCCGCACCAGCCGCACTCCCACCAGCGGCCCCGGACAGTCACCGGGCTCCCGCAGTGGGGGCATCGAATCTTCGTCATCACAGCACCTCCCGACACGTCCCCGTCGTCTGTTTTCATTGTAGCGGAAAACCGCCCGTCTGGCAAGCATAACCTGCCTTTCCGTGCAGAAACAGACCGCCGCGCCCGGAAAACTGCCCGTTTGGCGGGCAATTTTTCCGGCAAAGCAGGAAAATTCTCTCCGTTCCATTGTGTTCCCCCGCCGTTTGTGCTATACTGAAAGCAGCATAAGCGTGCCCCAAACGAAACTAACTGAAGGAGTGGATGACATGATTCGAAAAGAAATTAACTTTGGCCTTCAGGGAGGACTACAGCGTGAAGCTGCCACCAATCTGATCCGCTGCGCGGTTACCTTCAACAGCCGGCTGCTGATTGGCCGGGGCAGCCGTGAGGCCAACGCCAAGAGCCTCTTGGGCGTGCTGTCCCTTGGGATCAAGGAGGGGGACGCGGTTACGCTTTCGGCGGACGGCTCAGATGAGGCGGAGGCCATTGCCGCCCTGGAGCGGTGTCTGACCCAGGCGTAAGCTACATCAGAACAAGACGGCGGGAAGCGCCCCGGGCTCACAGCAGCCGGGGCGCTTCCCTTCGGTTTTATTCGCTCTCCCCCTCCGGCGCAAAGGCCTCCTGGTCGGTGGTTTCCAGCTTGAAGATCACCGGGCGGAGCCCGTCATTGCAGGAGCAGATGGCCACCCCCGGCGTCCGGATCCAGTCCCCGTAGTAAAACAGGCCCTTCTCCGCCCCGTGGGCCAGGGCGAAGACGTACTGGTAGATCGCCTTCCAGGCCTCGTCGCAGAAGCCCTCCGGCTTGGCGTAGCTGGCGCAGAACACCTGCCCCTCCCGGTGGAACGGGCACGCCGGCAGGGGCTGGGCGCCGTACTGGGCGATCAGCTCCTCATTTCTAGTCAGCTTCAAAACCGTGATTTTCACCTGCTTCATGGCAGCCTCCTAATTTATTTTATATGGTATGTAGTCGCTCTCCGGCCCCGCCGGGGAGCGGGCCTCCCTCCAGCTCTTTTATGATACCACCCCTCCTCCCCGCGGTCTGCCGCAAATGATGCACAGCGCCCGTTTCCGCCGCTCCACCCGCCCGCTATTTCCCGGGCAATTCCCTTTTTCATGCCGCAGGGGGCGGCGGCCCGTCCCGTCCGCCCCCTCTCCCCGCACGATTTCTTCCGCCCTCCGCTATCGGAAGAACAGCTGAAAATTCGTCCCGTTAAAAGTAGGTAATTTATCCTTTTTCCCTCTTGACATCCCGTATGAAATGCTGTACTATATCGTTCGCCCCCTAACAAAATAAAAGGAGGGAGGAAAGCAGAAGCGATGGAACGTGATTGCGGGGCGTGGATTAACATGCTGTCCCACAAGATCAAAATGCGCATGAATGCCGCCCTTTCCGATCTTGGCATCACAGGCGTACAGAGCCGCATCATGCACTTTATTCTTGTCCACTGTCAGGATGGCCCGGTCTTTCAGAAGGACGTGGAGGACGCCTTCTCTCTCCGCCGCTCCACCACCACTGCGATCTTGCAGCTGATGGAGAAAAACGGCATCATCATCCGGGAGAGCGTCCCATATGACGCCAGGCTCAAAAGCCTGGTCCCCACCGACAAGGCCGCCCGGCTGGATGAGCAGGTCCGCACACGCATTCTGGAAATTGACGCCATGCTGACGCGGGATCTTTCCCCGGGGCAGCAGCAGCTGTTTATGGAGATCGCGGCCCAAATGGCCAGGAACTTGGACAGTTGAATCCTTCTGGGTTGTTATGGCGGCTCAGCGTCAAAGCCATTCGCGCCGTAACAATCGCCCCATACCATTCAGAGAGAAACTTTCGGAAAGGATGCGATGATTACATGATAATCAAAACCCTGGCCAAAAGCATTCGGGAATACAAGAAGCCGGCGATCCTGACGCCTATTCTGGTCACCGGCGAGGTGGTTTTCGAGTGCATCATCCCGTATTTGATTGCCCAGCTGGTCAATCAGATCCAGGCCGGCTGCGGCATGGACGTGATCGTCCGTTACGGTGTGGTCCTGGTCATTTTGGCCCTGCTGTCCCTGTTGCTGGGCGCCCTGGCCGGTTCCTTCTGCGCCACGGCCAGCTGCGGCCTGGCCAAAAATCTGC
>CAJFVK010000047.1 GCA_904420435.1 uncultured Oscillospiraceae bacterium | reverse complement strand
TGATCAGACTTTTTCACAGCCTAAAAATGCCGTACCTTTCCCACAGCAAAGCCGTGGGAAAGTCCCCGCTTCGCGGGCCGCACGCCTTGCTTCGCAAGGCTTTGCGGGGCATTTGGTTGGATTCGAGGCGGGCTTCGCCCCCTCGAGCTCCCCCTGCCCGGTGCAGCTGTTCCCTTCTGCGGGGGTTTTTCGACACGCCGTGAGGAGGCGCTCCCCATGAATGGGGAGCGCCTCCTCTTTTTCACACGCCCGGGGACTGGTTTCCCCTGGCGGCTTCCGGGGTGATGCGGGGGTTCGTCAGTTGAGCCCGGTCCAGTTCTCCTCGCCGCCGCTCTTGCGGTAGTCGTGGGCATTGGCGGCCTCGCAGATGTCGTAGTAGGCCCAGTGGGTATCCCGCAGGTCGCTGAAGGAGCGCAGGTCCTCCACGTGGCGGTCCGCGTAGTCCTCGTCCGCGCTGCGGCCCAGCATCCGGTTGGTGATGGTGGTCACCTCAGAGCGGGTGATGCTGCTGTCCGGCCGGAAGGTGCCGTTCGGGTAGCCGTTGATCCACCCGTACTGGATGGAGCCCACCACGATGTCGTAGAACCAGTCCTCCTCGCGGACGTCGGAGAAGCGGTTCTCCCCGCCGGTCTCCAGATGGGCGAAGCGCATGGCGATGGCGGTGAACTCTGCCCGGGTGATGGAGCGCTCCGGCTCAAAGCGGTCCCCTCCCACGCCGTTGATGATCCCCAGGGAGGCCAGGGTGTTTACCGCATCGGCGTACCAGGTGCCGCCGTCCACATCGGAGAAGGAGGTGGTGATGGCAACATCCTTATCCAGAAGCAGATTGTAGAACATCTGGGCGGCCTCGGCACGGGTCATGTTCTGGTTGGGTCCGAAGGTGCCGTCGGGATAGCCGGAGAGATAGGCCATGTGGTCGTCGGTGTTCAGCCAGCCGGACACGCCGGTGTCGTCCGGGTCGGCCACAGTGGGCTCCTCCGGCTCCGGATCGACGGTTCCGCCGCCGCCACCGCCACCGCCGCCGCTGGTGCGCCGGGCGGTGACCAGGAGAGCGGTGTCGCTGTCGCCCTCGTAGTAGGCGTCGCCGGCGAAGCGGAGGGTGAAGGTGTAGGTCTCATTGGCGTTGGCGGCGTTGAAGCTGGCGGTCCAGACGCCGCCTGCCTGGGTCCACTCCAGATCCTCCAGGGCGAGGTCTGTGCCGTTGGCAGTGGACACCGTCAGCAGGGCGGAGAGATCGGTTCCCGCGGGCAGATCCGTGCCCTGGAGGGTCAGAGTCACTGTCCCGCCGCCGGAGAGGCTGCTGGGGCTGACCGCTGCGTCCACCGTGGTGGGAATCTTGCGGACGGTGAGGGACGCGGTGGCGCTGGAGGCCTCATAGATCCCCGTGCCTTGGGCGGTGACGGTATAGTCGCCGGGCTCCAGGGCCTTGATGGCGGCGATAGCGTCGGCCAGGGTCCTGCCGTCGGTGTCGTCGTAGATGACGCCGCTGACGGTCAGGGTGTAGTCCGTGCCCAGGATCAGCTCATTGTCCTCGCCGAAGGTGACGGACAGGTCCAGATCCGCCGGCGCCCGGCCGTATACCCACGTGCTGTCGGGGGTGACGGAGAGGATGAACTCCTCCTCGGGTTCGGGCGCGGGCTCGCTGGTGATGGTGAAGGACACCTCAGTGCTGCCGTCGTAGTTGCCCGTACCGGTGATGGTTAGGGTGGCGGTGCCGGGGGCCGTGCTGTTGGCCCCCTCAGCATAGCCGACGAGGTAGTCGTGGCCCAGCACCAGGGCGTACTTCTCGTCGGTACCGGCGTCAACAACGATATCGGTGTCGGTGATGGTCAGGGCCGGGTAGATCGGGCCGCCGGTATAGGGCTGGTCGTCAATCGCCCCGATGACCACCGAGGAATCCGTGATGGGCTTGGGCGCGATGGTAAAGTTCACGCTGGCCGAGCCGGTGAAGTTGTTGCCCGCGGCGGTGATCACCGCCTGGGCCCCGTTCACAGAGGCGCTGACGTTGTCGTGGTAGCTCACGGTGTAGTCCTTGTTCTCTTCCGGGTTACCGGCCAGGCTGACGGTGACCGCCGGCTCCTGGGCCGCGCCGTTGTAGGTCAGGTCGTCTCCTGCCACAGTAAGCTTCGCCTCTGCCAGATTCCGCTGCTGGATCAGGAACACGAAGGTGCCGGTACCGGTGACGCTGGCGTCGTTGGGTGTGGCCGTCACGGTGTACACGCCGGCCTCTTGCAGCACATCGGGCTTATACTCTGCCGGTTCCGTGGTCCCCGTCCCGTCAAAGGGGGTGTAGACATAGGTCAGATCACACTGGCTGGTTACAGGCGTTCCACCGGCCTTGACCTGAATGTCGCCGTCGATGTTCGTGTCCCCGTAGATATAGACCTTCTGGGGCTCGTCGTCCAGGCCCACGGTGAGGGTCAGGCCGCCGTCGCCGCCGCTCATGGGCAGCAGGGTGTAGGTGAAGTGGAAGGTGCCCTCGTGGTCGCCCGTCAGCTTCAGGGTGATGTCATACACGCCGGGCTGGGTGAAGGTCAGGGTATCGCCGCTGCCGGTGGCACCGTGGCCCGTGATTTCTGTACCTGTCGTCAGATCCCTGGCGGTGATGTCGTAGACGGTGTTGTCCGCGGTCAGTAGCACCTCGTGGTCGGATGCCGTATGGTGGGTCACGGTAACCGTGGCGGTGGCCGGCGCAGCCGGGTTGTAGACGCCGTAGCCGGGGCTCAGCAGGGCGGTCAGGCCGCTGCCCACCGGGTTGATGTTGAAGGTGACGGTGGCAGGAGGATTGGTGGTGTCATAGTTGCCCCTGCCGAAGATGGTGACGCTGCCCGCGCCCTCGCCCGGGGCGGTGTTAGTGCCCCAGTCCACGGTGTAGTCCGTGCCCTTGGCCAGCTGCACGTTTCCGTCCACCACCACCGGCTCGGGTGTAATCTGCCCGCCGGTGTAGGTGTAGAAGCCGATGCTGTCCTCGAACATGTCCGCCGTGATCTCCTTGGGGGTGATGGTCAGCTTTACCGTGCCGGTCGCGGGGGTGTAGCCCGTGGCGGTGATCTGGTAGCCGATCACATAGGCCTCCGGCGTGCCGGTGGCGTCACCCGCCGGCCGCTTCACGTCCACATAGGCGGGGGGCTCGGTCAGATCATACTGCTGCGTCTGCTCGTTCCAGTAATGCACAGCGTAGTCGCCCTCGGCCAGGTTCTGGGCCTTTACCGGCTGAATGGTTTGGGCCTCGCCGTTATAGGGGACGGACTGGTCCACCGTTGTGGTTTCATCCACCTTGATTTCCTGCATCGTTTCGGATACAGTTACCGTAAACTTCAGGGTAGTGGCTTTGTAGTTGGTATCGCCCAGACAGGTGATGGTAATTTCCGCTGTACCTGTTCCGCCCCTCAGTTCAAGGGTAGCCGTGCCGTTCAGCGCAGAGGCCACATCAAGGTTATTGCTGAAGTAGCTCACGCCGCTTCCGTCAATATGGGTGTAATTGGGGTTCTGGGAGAGATCCAGCGGGATCACATACCTATCCGGAATCTCAGCCAGCAGGAAGGAGATGCTCCCGTCTGGGAGATCGGTAAAGGTTCCCACAATCTCTGCCTGAGCAATAGACGTCACGGCGCTGCCGCTGGAGGCGCTGTAGCCGCCGGCGGCGGTGGTCTCCCAGTACACTGTGTAGGGGACGGCGTCGGTGCCGGTCACCTGCTTCCAGTTCTCGGAATCCTCGCTGCTGTACGCCGTCCACGTGCCGCTCTCGCCCACCTTGTACCGGATGGCTATGCCCTCAGGCAGGGCGGGCCCTTCGCGCAGCAGCTGCTGGGCCGTGCCGTTATAGGTCCGCTCGGCGAAGGGCAGACTTACGTTCAGATCGCCGGAGGAGGTCGCCTGGACGGCATAGCTGGCAGTAGCCTCCTCAAAATTGTCCGTTTCCGGCACCGTGACGGTGACCGTCACCGTCTGGTTGGACACGTTGACGGTGAACTCGCCCGCGGCCCTGTCGCCTGTGGAGGTGAGGGTCAGGCCGTCTGCTGGCTGGAACGCATAGCTCACCACGGCGGAGAGGGCGTTGTAGTCGGCGCTGCCCGCGGTGATCTCGCCGTCAGTGATGCTGGCGTTGGTGAAGGTCAGGGGGTTGGCGATGCTCTGGTTGTACTGGGCGTAGACCACCGGGCGATCCGGCGCGACGGTCAGCACTGCCTTACCGATGGTGTAGGTGCCCTTGGCGGCGTCGCCGCCGAAGTGCGTTTCGCCCACCACGGTCACCTCGTAGTTGGCGGCGACGGCTTCATCTCGGGAGGCCTCGTAGATGGCATAGTCGCCCGCGCCGCTCCCCGCTGTGGCGTCCGTAGCCAGGGTGATGCCCAGATCCTCCCCCTCAGCCATGGTGCCGGTGGTGACGGCCCAATCCAGCGCCACAAGATTCTGGCCATAGAGGCTGTCCTTGTCGTAAATGGTTACGGTGACGGAACGCTTGGTGACGGTAAATTTGCCTTCGGTGAAGGTCACCTGGTAGTTGCCGTAAACGTCCTGTCCTTCTCCCTTCCCGCCGCTGGCGGAAATGGTGTAGGTATTTCCTACAGGACTCTTGGCTTCGGCGTCCGTACGAAGGGTCAGGCCGGTGAGAACGCTGTAAATATTCTCGGTGTCCACGATGCCGCCCGTACCCTCTGCTGTGATGTCGGTCAGGATGACCTGGCCCGCGCCGGTTCCGGCGGAGAGGCTGTGCTCATTGCCGTAGACGCCGTCGGCGTCGCCGATCTGGATGGCCACGGGCCGGGGGAGGATGGTCAGCGTCCCCGCAACAAAGGAAATCTGGTAATTCCCCGCGTCGCTGCCCCCGGCGGAGCCGGTAATGCTGTGCGGGCCCGCGTTTTGGGCCCCGTCAGCCGACAGGGTGATGACCACATCGTCACCCTGGAAGAACTTCCCCTGGGTGGTTTCCCAGGCGTCCTCCTTCAGCTCCGCAGGCGCGCCGTCATAGGTGTCTTCCTGGTTTTGGATGGTGACGGTGACCTGGGCCTGCCGGATCTCGCCGTTGTCCACGGTGGTTTTGACCGTCCAGGTGCTGGTGTCCCCGCCTTCAACCACCGCTCCCGCGTTGGCAATTTGGTAGTTGCCAGGTATTGCCCCACTACCGAAGGTCAGGGTGTAGGTCGTGGTAATGGCCTTGCCTGTGCCCACATCTTTCGTGTCATAGGCGGCGGTGACGCCGGTGACCAGGACCTCGCTGTTCTGCGCGCCGCTGACGCTGCCGTTGGTGACCGCGGCGTCGTTCGTGCCGTCATAGTCCCTCTGGGTGGTCAGCTGGCTGTCCAGGGTCAGCGCCGCGGGGCGGATGGTGATCTCCATCTCCACCACCCGGGAGCGGTAGCTCTCCGCATCCACCCGCACCCAGTAGGTGGTGGTCTCCGCGTTGACAAACTCCATCTCATCGCTGGACACCCAGCCGTCATCATCCGCGCCGGGCGCGGTATCGCCCGTCTTTTCCTGGAAGGCCAGCTGGTAGTCCGTTCCCAGGGTGAGCTCCCCGCCGATGCCCGCAACGGTGATGACATCCAGGATCGCATCCTTGTGGGAGGCGCCGTTGTAGGTGCCCGTATAGGTCGGATTATCAGGGGTGATGGTGAGCTCAGAGCGGTCCACCGTGATGACGGCTTCTACCTCCACCAGGGCGTAGTTGGGTTCCTCTTTCAAAATCACCGTCACGTAGTAGGTCCCCGCGGCGGAGGTGGCGCTCTGGTCGATTTCCGTGGAGTAGGACTCGTTAGAATAGAACTTGTACTCCACCGTTGCCTGAGGATCCCCGTCTGCATAGCCGGTGACGGTTACCGCCAGGTCGGTATCATCCAGGGGCTTCCCGTCGTAGGACACGGAGAAGGCGAGATTTCCGTCCTCATCCTGGTCAAAGGTCAGGGTCCGCTGGGCCTTGGCAATGTCCACCTGGGTGGTGTACGCGGTTTCAATGTCGTAGTTGCCCGCGTCCTCACCGGTGATCTCGATATCACCCGGCTGGACGGTCACGTCCTTGTCGTTGCCGGCGTTGGCCGCGTCATCTGCGCCTGGCGCCGAGGGCTGGAGTGTACCAGTTGCCCCTGCCCGGAGGGACAACGTCACGTCGTCCGGCTCCACTTTGCCGGTAAAGGTGATGCCGCTTTCGGCCGCCAGCTCCACAAATATGGTGCCGTTGTAATCCCGGCCGACGGCAGTGATACCGCTGATATTGGTCAGGGGCCTTTTCTCAATGGTGCCGCTGACGGTCCGGGTGAAGGTCCAGGTCTGGCCGTTCTCCACGATTTCAACACCTGCGTCCCCGTAGGTATAGTTGGAGGGGAGTACGCCGTTTTTAAAGGTGATGGTGTACTTGATGTCAATGTTTGCACCATTTTCTGCTGTGGCGTTTTTGCTGGTATACGCGGCTTCCGCAGAGGCGGTGATGCTCTCCGAACCGACTGCACCGGTGACGGGCAGGCTGTCCATATCAGGGTTGCCTTCGGGGATCCCGGTGGTGCCATCATAGGTCTTGGTGGTTTTCTCCAGTGTCACCGCGTCCACCGTCAGCTCCGCCGGGTTGATGGTAACCTGGAAGCTGCCGGTGACCGTCGCGTAGTTCTCCGCCTGGATCCGGTAGAAGTACAGGCCCTCGTCTGTGCCCACGTTGACCACGGAGGGGGCTGCACCGTTCCAGCGATCCGAGCTCTCCTCAGGGGCGGTGCTCTCCCCGCTGTTGGCCTTGATGATGGTGACGGTCAAGTCCTTATCCTCAGGGGCCGTGACGGCGTCTTTCACCTTCTGGACCATCTCGTTATAGTGGTCGCTGCCGTCGTAGTTAAATTCCATGTCGGAAACAGGGGCGGCATCCATTCTGATGGAGCTGACGGTCAGGGTGCCGACGTCGAAAGCGCTGGCATAGTTGGCGTCGCCCGCATAGTCCACCCGCAGGTGGTAGGTCCCGGCGCCCAGGCCGCTCACGTCGGTGATTTTGCCTGCATCCCCGCCTGCATTGGCATGATCCGCTGTATCGTACAGCGTAAAGGTCAGGTTATCCGCTGACGGTTCAGTGGGCTTGACCGCGTCCGTATGGGCGGAACTGGTGACGTGGACGTTCTCTGGGCTGTCATAGCCAGTCAGATCACTGTTGAAATCAAAGGCCTGGGGGTCAACGGTCACCTTGGGTGTACCCTGTGTGACTATCACCTTGTAGGAAACCGTTTCGGAGGCCACGTTGGTCAGTTCCGACGCCGTCACTTCCACGGTGGCCTCGCCCACCCTCAGAGGGGTGATGGTGCCGTCCGCGCCTACGGTAATGATCCCTTCTGCCGCGTCTGCCAGGGCATAGGTGATAACTGCAGGTGTCCCATCCTCGTCGAACATCGTGGCGGCACCCTCCACCACAAAGGGGGCGTCGGTCAGGGATACGGACACGGAACCGCTGCCATCGGTTGGCAGATTGGTTCCTTCACCTCTCTGGTCCGTCAGGGTGATCTCCTGACTGGCCTTTTCAATGGTCCAGGTGTAGTCCAGGGTGTTGGTGGTTCCGCCGACGTCGTTGCCCACCCCGTAGTAGTTGGTGCTTTGGATGCTGACGGTAACCCGATAGTCCCCTACGGCCGTCCGCTCGGGAGGCTCCGAGAAGGGGCCGGAGGATGTCCCGTCCGGGTCCGTGATGGAATACTGGAAGGTGAAAACCCCGTCCTCCGGACCCTTGTCCGCATCCTGTCCCACCAGATCGCTCTCCTGCCAGCTGGGGACGGGAGCGGTCTGGGGCTGCCCGGTGTAGGAAACCTTCAGGTTTTCCTCTTCGGGGGGGAGCAGGCGCAGGGGGACCTTCTCGATGGTAAAGGAAGCTCTGCCGTGGCGGTTGGATCCCGTGCCGGAGGAATAGGTGTATGTAATCAGGAAGTTCTCCGGATTGACGCCGTCCAGCGGGACCAGGTTGGCCGCCACATAGTAGTTGCTCCCCGCATTGATGGGGTGGGGGATGGAAGAGGCCGACGAGGCGTTGCTGCCCTGGAAGTAGTGGTAGCCCTCCTGCCGGAAGTACGTTGCAACCTCGCTGTTCAGGGTGAATTGGATGTTGCTCTCGTCAAAAGGCTTGCCGGTATAGTCGACGTCCTGGGTTACCACCGGCGCCTGCTGGGTCAGGGCCATGGGCGCGATGGTCCAGCCGTTCTCGCTGAGAACATAGGAGGTGGCGCCGGTATCCGGATCCTCGCCCTCCCAATAGAAATTGGTGGTGTCCAGGATGGTGGCCCTCGGCATGTAGGTGCCCGCGTCTACCGCGCTGACAGCGGTAATCTCGAAGGCGGGTTTCCCGGCGTAGGAGTAGGTCCGGGTGATGGAGGTGTCCTCCAGGGCGGCGCTGTCCGTATAGGTGTAGCTGTTCTCATGATCGCTCCCCGAGCCGTCGTAGGTGACGGCGGATTTCCGGCTGCCGTCATAGCTGTGGCTGTCGTCAGTGATCGAAATTTTCCGGATGCCGCGCTTGGCGATGGTGAACGCCACCGTGTTCTCCGCGCTGCCCGTCCCGTCCGCCCAGAAGCAGTTGTTGGTGTCCAGCTGGAAGCGGGCGGTGTGGGTGCCGGCATTGACAGCGGAGTTGCTGCCGTCCACGACGGTGTAGTAGAGCGCGTTGTTCGTGCTCCCGTCCCTCGTCCCCGTCTGGCGGGCGCCGTTATAGGGCAATCCCTCGACAGCCTGCGGCAGCGCCACAGACCGGCGGTTGACGGTGACGGAGGGGAGGGAAATCTCCCGGTTTTCGTATATCTCGTGCTCGACGCGGATCAAAACCGCGTAGTTCCCGGCCTGGGTGACAAAGGCCACGTTGAAGTTGGGGATGGTGGTATTGGGATAGGTTTCCGTCTTTTCCCAGTCCGCCGCGCCGGCCTTCTTCCACTGCACGGTGACGGTGGAGCCGGTGGGCACACCGGTGAGCTGCACGATGGACTGCTCCACCGCTTCCGGCGTGCCGCCGGCGCCGGCACTCAGGGTGTAGGTCCGGTTCAGCGCATCGGCCTTGATGCCCGCCATGGTGGCCCGCAAAACGTTGTAGGGGCCGGTGATGGTGCCCTGCCCCGCCCCGGTCTGCTCAATAGTCAGGCCGTAGTTGTTCTGCGCCGATGTGGGGAAGGCGTAGATCTCGTCGGAGTAGGTGAAGGGGACGGTGATCTGGTAGTCCCCCGGCTGGGCGGTTTCGCTCTCGTCGGGGCGGTTGCCGTCGGACGTATTGTAGGTGGCCTCATCCCAGTCCCACGCCACGTCCCCGGGCAGATCCAGAATGTTGAAATCCTCGTTGTTCAGGCCGATGTACCGGTTGTTGTTCTCAAACCGGGTGTTGGTGAAGTCCAGCTCCACCTTGCTGACCGTGACCATGATGGTCAGGTCCGTCTGGCCGTCGCCGCTGGCGGCAGGGAGGCCTTCGCTGCTGGACCCGGAGGGGGTAAAGACCACCGGCAGCCGGTAGGTCCCCTCCGGCAGATTCTCCCCGGCGTACTGGCCATAGGTACTATTGCTGCTGGTGAGCAGCGCCGTATTCCAGGCGAGCGTGCCGCCCTCCACGGTGGGAAGGGTCAGCTTGTTTTGGTTGCTGGTGCCCACCGCTGTCTGGGTGGTGGTGGCAGTCAGGCTCACGCCGGCAAAGGACACCGTCCGCTCCTTGGTATAGGGAGGCGCCTCCATGTTGTCGTCGTGGTTGTTGTTCTGACAGATATAGGTGATGGTCGTCGTGTTCCCGGCGGCGATAGTCGGGTTTTCGATGTCGGCCACCTGGTAGTCGTGTTGGCCGGGGATACCATTCGTACCATCATACTTTCGCTCACCGGCGTGCCGGGTGCTGGGCGCCGGAACCTCCGGCCAGTGGCTGTTCGCCGCCCGCATGTTCTCATCGCAGAACAGCTGGGTGTAGCCGCCCACGGTGCAGGAGGGGTCATAGTAGCCTTCATTATATCCCTCGTCCGCGTAATAAACGTGGTCGATCCGATCCAAAGGTTCCCGATGGAGCACATTGGTGTAGTCGCCCAGGGTATAGAAGTAGGCGTTCAGCCCCTCCGCCAGACAGGTGGCGGGGTAGGACCATGCCTCGTTGTACACCAGGGGGCTCCGGTTGCCGGCGTAGTACGCCTCCCCGGCCCGTTCTGTAAAGTAGTCCGCCAGCTCCGCTGGGATGCGGAATTCCGCGCCGTAGCTGTATGCCACATTCCGGGCAGTTTCAATATTCTCGGAGGTGGCGGTGGCCAGGTCCCCATCCACGTACTCCACCTGGGTCAGAGTCCCTTGGTCGTGGTAGGCGTTCTCGGCGGTGTTGCCGAAGGCCTTATCGCCCAGGGTCAGGCTTTTGGACAGGATTTCCACCTGGGAGAGCTGCATGTTGTTTTCAAAGGCGCTCTCGCCGATGGAGTTCACATCGGCGGGGATCACCAGGCTTGTGATGCCGCTCTGGGTGGGGGTGGAGCGGTAGAAGGCCCGCCTCCCGATGGAGGACAGGGAGTTCGGCAGGGCGAGGCTCGTCAGGGGATTGTCCTCGAAGGCGGAAGCGCCGATCTCCGTTATGCCGCTGCCGGAGAGGTCCAGGGCCGTCAGCCGGTTGCCGGCAAAGGCACTGTCGCTAATCACGGCGCTGCCCGCCTTGCTGAAGTCCACCCGGCTCAGGCCGGCGTTCTGGAAGGCGGAGGCCCCGATGGAGGCCAGGCCATCCCCAAACTGCACGGTGACCGGGGCCTGGGCCGTACCGCCCATGGCGGCGCAGTTTTGAAAGGCGCCCTCGCCGATGGAGACCACGTTGGAGAGGTCCAGGGCGGCGTCATCAACGGCGTCATTAAACACGACCTTGCTGGAGCCGGAAAAGGCGTTACCGCCGATTTGGGTGAGGCTGGCTGGAAGGTAAGCCTCCTCCAAATTGGTCATGCCGGCAAAGGCGGCGTCGCTGATGCCGGTCACCCCGTCCGCGATGATCAGATACTTGGTAATTCCCGTTACATCGCCCTCCCAGGGCCAGCCGCCGGCGGGCTTTGCCGGCATATCGAAGTTCCCGCTGCCGGATGAATCGGGCGCGATGACAATGGCGTATTCCGCTACCCACGGCGTAACGGAGGTATCCCACCTCTGGTAGACTGTTACGGTCAAATCACAGTTTTCAATGGATGTTGGGGGGATGGAATATGCCCAGCCCGCGCCTGCCACGTCATCTATGGTCACCGCCCGGGCCGACACGGGCAGGAGCCCGATCAGCAGGCACAGGCTCAGCAGAAGGGAGCCTGTCCGCCGTAAGATTCGTCTCCTCACAGCACACCCCTCCTCTCCTGGGCGGGAGAGCCGGAGCGCCACCCTGCCGGCGGCGCCGGATACCGCAAAAAACGCTGTTTCATTTCGTATACCTCCTTCTCAATCACTTATGAAAAGCCGGCCGTTTCCTGACCGGCGGAAACGGGAACAGGCCCCGCCGGGACAAGCCTCAGGGGGCGGATGGCCGGGGCCGCTTCGCGCCCGCGCTGCTGGGGAACACCCGGAGCGCAGACGGGGAAACCGGCGGGGAAAAGCCCGGCGCCAAGAAAATTTTACTGCCCAACCCCCGCGAAATTGCGGATATTTTGGCGGAGGGAGAAAAAACGGGAACGAATCCCATGGATTTTGCGGCGGGCCGGTCCGGCCCGGGTGGAAGCAGGGCGAAAACAGGGAGCTGGTTTCAATATTATAACGGATAATTGACATAAAATCAATAAATCTATATCGGAAATTATTATCTAACGCGCCGTGGGACTTCTGGGTAAAATAGAACCAAAAAGACCGGGGGGTGCTTCATGGAAGAATTCGACGTAAGCGGGCGCATTGCGGAGCTCTGCGAGGCGCGCTCCTGGAGCTACTACCGGCTGGCCAAGGCCTCCGGAATCCCCTATTCCACGCTGAGCACCATGCTGCATAAGAGCAACGTGCCCTCCCTGCCGTCGCTGATGAAGATCTGCCAGGGGTTTGGCATTACCCTGGCCCAATTTTTTTCCGCGGAGGACGAGGGGGCCCGGCTGACGGCGGACCAGAGGCGGTGCCTGCGGAGCTGGGATGGGCTGGATGAAAGGGGAAAGGCCCTGGCACTGGCCTACATGCAGGGGCTTCTGGACCGGCAGAAGAGCGGACAGGACCCGCTGTAGCCGCCGTGCGGTTTTCGATTGGAAAAAGACAGAGAGGCTCCCCGGTAAGGCTGATGGCCTTGCCGGGGAGCCTGCTCCTTGGGGCGGGTTCCGAAGGAGGAAACGGGGCCGCAGGGCGCCGGGGAAGCCGTCCCCGGCGGGTTTTGCGCCGGGGCGAAAATTTGACGGGAGAGGAAGATTTCCCTTGACTTCCCGGGGGTGCGCATCTACAATACAGATAGTTAGCATTTACTAACTACGGAAGCCGGTGTACAATAGACCAGTACGACAAGCCGGCGGCCGGCCGGCGGTTTTCCGCGGATATGCCGGCGGGGCCGGAGAAAAAGACCACAGGAAAGGAAGAGAAACTGTACGATGAAAAGAGTTCTATCACTGCTGTGCGCCCTGTGCCTGACGGCGTCCCTGCTGGCGGGCTGCGGCACCGGAAACACGGAAAATAACGGCGGGAACGCCGGGAACGAAGGAGGGAATACCCCGCCCGTGTCGGACCAGGGGGACGCCGGAGAGGAGCAGACCGCCCAGCCGGTGGACGTGCGGGTGACGGCCCTGAAGGGCCCCACGGCCATGGGCATGGTGGAGATGATGCGCCAGGCGGACGGCGGGGAGCTGACGGACAACAACTACCAGTTCACCATTGAGGCGGCCACCGACGCGGTCACCGCCGCCCTGGGCCAGGGGACCACGGATATCGCCGCCGTGCCCGCCAACCTGGCCTCCGTGCTCTACAACAACCTGGACGGCGGCGTCCAGGTGCTGGCCATCAACACCCTGGGGGTGCTCTACCTTGTGGAGAGCGGAGATACGGTCCAGTCCGTGGAGGATCTGCGGGGCCGGACGATCTACGCCAGCGGCAAGGGGGCCACGCCGGAGTACGCCCTCAACTATATCCTCAGCCAGAACGGCATTGACCCCGCCGCCGACGTGACCATCGAGTGGAAGAGCGAGCACGCCGAGTGCTTGGCCTCCCTGCTGGCGGAGGAGGGCTCCGTGGCCATGCTGCCCCAGCCCTTTGTCACCACCGCCCAGACCAAGAGCGACAGCATCCGGGTGGCCCTGGACCTGACGGAGGAGTGGGACGCCCTCCAGGCCGGCAGCGAAACGCCTTCCGCCCTCCTCACCGGCGTGGTGGTGGCCCGGACAGAGTTTGTGGAGGCCCACCCGGAGGCGGTGTCCGCCTTCCTGGACCACTACAAGGCCTCCGTGGAATACGTAAACGCCAACGTGGCGGAGGCGGCCCAGCTGGTGGGCAGCTATGAGATCGTCACCGCGGAGGTGGCGGAGCGTGCCATCCCCGCCTGCAACATCGTCTATATCGACGGCTCGGAGATGCGGGAGAAGCTCTCCGGCTACCTGAACGTGCTCTTCGAGCAGAATCCCCAGTCCGTGGGCAGTCAGCTGCCCGGGGACGACTTCTACTACAGCCGCTGAGATGAGGGGAAAGCCGCGGGCCATCCGGCTCTGGGCGGTGCTCTTCTGGCTGGCGGTGTGGCAGCTGGGGGCCATGGCCCTGGACCAGGAGCTGTTCCTGGTGTCCCCCCTGCGGGTGCTGGGGCGGCTGGGGGAGCTGGTTGTCACCGGCCCCTTCTGGCGGGCGGTGGGCATGTCCTCCCTGCGGATCATGGGGGGTTTCCTGGCCGCCACGGCGGCGGGGGTGCTGCTGGCGGCCCTGTCCGCCCGGTTCCGCCGGGTGGAGGAGCTGCTGGCGCCGGCCCTGCTGGCCATCAAGTCCATCCCCGTGGCGTCCTTCATCATCCTGGCCCTGATCCTCTTCTCCTCCCGGAACCTGGCGGTGCTGATCTCCTTTCTGATGGTGCTGCCGGTGGTGTACGCCAACGTGCTGGAGGGGATCCGGTCGGCGGACCGGCAGCTGCTGGAGATGGGGCGGGTGTTCCGCCTGCCGGTGGGGCGGCGGCTGCGCTACCTCTACGTGCCCCAGGTGTACCCCTTCTTTGAGGCCGCCTGCGGCGTGGCCCTGGGCCTGTGCTGGAAGGCGGGGGTGGCGGCGGAGGTGATCGGCATGCCCCAGGGCTCCATCGGGGAGCGGCTCCAGCAGGCCAAGATCTACCTGGATACGCCGGACCTCTTCGCCTGGACGCTGGTGATCGTCCTGGTGAGCCTGGCCTTTGAGAAGCTGTTTTTGCGGCTGCTGAAGGTCGGGGCCCGGGCGCTGGAGAGGATGTGAGCCATGGAAGGAATCGTGATGGACCGGCTCTGCAAGTCCTACGGGGACAAGGCGGTGCTGCGGGATTTCTCCGCCGTGCTGCCCCTGGGGAAGACCACCAGCCTGATGGCCCCCTCCGGCGCGGGGAAGACCACCCTGCTCCGGCTGCTGATGGGTCTGGAGAAGCCGGACAGCGGCCGGATCCTGGGCCTGGAGGGCCTGCGTTTGAGCGCGGTGTTCCAGGAGGACCGGCTGTGCCAATGGCTGAGCGCCCCGGCCAACATCCGGCTGGTGAACCCCCGGCTGGAGGAGAGCGCCGTGGAGGAGGCCCTGGCTGCGGTGGGTCTGGCGGGAACGGGAGGGCAGCGGGTGGAGGAGTTTTCCGGCGGGATGCGCCGCCGGGTGGCCATCCTCCGGGCCCTGCTGGCGGAGTATGACCTGCTGCTGCTGGACGAGCCGTTCCGGGGGCTGGACGAGGATACCAAGGCCCTGGTGATGGAGGATACCCGCCGCCGCAGCGCCGGCCGGACGGTGCTGCTGGTGACCCACGACCCGGCGGAGGCGGAGGCCATGGCGGTCAATCACCTGGTGCTATAAACGTGGTCAAGCGCTCCGTCCGAATGGGGGAGCGCCCGATGGGACAGGAGGAATCGGAATGACACAGTATACGGTGAAGGTAGACGGGATGCAGTGCGGCATGTGCGAGGCCCATGTCAACGACGCGGTGCGGAAGGCCCTGCCGGTGAAGAAGGTCACCTCCTCCCACGGCAAGGGGGAGACGGTGATCCTCTCGGAGGAGCCCCTGGACCCGGCGGAGATCCGCCGGGTGATCGACGCCACGGGCTACACCGCCGTTTCAGTGGAGGAAACCCCTTACAGGAAGCGGGGGCTCTTCGGTTTCGGAAAGTAGCGCGCCGTCCGCCGGGGAAAGGGAGCTCCCTTTCCCCGGCGGACGCT
>CAJFVK010000046.1 GCA_904420435.1 uncultured Oscillospiraceae bacterium | reverse complement strand
GAGTCCAGAGCCGACCTGCCCTTCGAGGACGTGGAGCCCGGCACCTGGTACACCGAGGCGGTCCGCTGGGCTGTGGACGAGGGCATCGTCCTGGGCACCGGCGACACCACCTACGAGCCCGACGCCATGATCACCCGGGAGCAGCTGGCCACCATGCTGTACCGGTATGCGGCGTACAAGGATTACGACACCACCCAGGGCGGCATGGCCATCCGGGAGTTTGCGGACTACGAGGACATCTCCGACTGGGCCCTGGAGGGCCTGGACTGGGCGGTGAACGCTGAGCTGGTGAACGGCAAGGAGAACAACCTGCTGGATCCCACCGGCTCCGCCACCCGCGCGGAAACCGCAACCCTCCTCATGCGCTTCATCGAAGCCTACGCGGCGTAAGCGGATTTCGAAAAATCTGATAGCAGCGCAGCAGGAGCCCCATGCTCATGTGAACCGCTCCAGTAGAAACGGACAATAGACAGAAGGCCCCCTAATGTAGGAAAACAGGACTACATTAGGGGGCCTTAGAACGTCCGGAAAAAAGGAATGAAAAAATATCCAGTTGGGTACGGGAAGAAGTAGTGGCACGAATCTTCCCTTCAGGCGTATCCGATCTTTTGTTTTTACGGTGCTACTGCCCGTGCAGCGGGTCACACTCCTGCGCACAGGGCATGCCCGCCGGGAAGCAGGCCGTGTAGCGGTCCAGCACGGCGGACACCTCCGGCTCCTCCGGGTGGTGGAACTGCTGCCGCCCCTTCTCCGGAAAGCCGCCGGTGTAAGCCCTGCGATACTCCGCCGGGGAGAGCTGAAACTTCTCCCGAAACACCTTATTGAGGGTCTTCAGGTCTGGAAAGCCGCTCTCCAGGGCGATCTGGGTCAGAGTTTTGTCGGAGGAGAGCATGCTGAGCACGGCATTCTGGAAGCGCACATTGGTGAGATACTCATAGAAATTTGTGCCCAGATTTTTCTTGAAGAAGTGGGACAGGTATGTCCGATTGTAGCCGAAGCGGATGGCCACGTCCTCCAGAGTCAGCTTCCCCGCCACATTCTCCTCAATAAAGCGGATCATTTCGGTCATCTCTCCGGAGAAGGGCTCCCGCCTGGTGTTGATCTTGTTGTCAAACACCTTGGGCCGGCACATGCTGTACAGGACGGAAACCAGTGACATGAGATCCAGCAGGGCGGCGGCGTCCGCCATGGTGGACTGGGGCCGGGCCATGTCCCGGACCAGCTTCGCGGCAAAGCAGCGGATGACGGCGAAGGGGAGGGCGTCCCGGGTGTCCCGGTCCGTGGCGAACACGAAGCGCAGCACCTGCCCCTCCTTCAGCAGGGGGCGAAAAACCTTGGAGGAGAAGTGGATCACCAGGGCCTTGGTGTCAGGCTCCAGCAGGATGGAGGCGTGGCCCTTGTTGGGGTTGACGATGATGACGTCATCCTGCTCCAGCCGATGTTTTCGCCCCTCCAAATAGAAGTCCATGCTCCCCTGGATCACAATGTTCAGCTCGTACATATAGTTGTGCCAGTTGTAGCGGAACCCCAGAATGTCGTGTACGTAGCAGTCGACCTTCAGGCCGTTGGGAAACTCCTTTCCATAGCGCGCGGTTTGCTCCAAAAACCATTCCTCCATGCTCCGGAATGTGGACACCATGGCTGAGGTGGCATCCAAGATCGGCGTTCCCATCGCCACCGACGAGCGGTTTATCAGCCTGCGGGAATTCCAGGTGCTCATGAGCCGCCACGCGGCCCAGTACATCCGGCCCGACGTGTGCGCCGTGGGCGGCATCACCGCCTCCAAGAAGATCTGCGCCATGGCTGAGGCCAACGACGTGCTGGTGATCCCCCACACCCCCCTGGGTCCCGTTTCCACCGCCGCCTGCCTGCAGATCTGCGCCTGTATCCCTAACTTGGGCATCCAGGAGCTGCCGGGCTTCTGCCTCAACGGGGCGGAGGACGCCATGGTCAAGGAGCCCTTCCGGTATGAGGACGGGTGCCTGCTCATTCCCGAGGCTCCGGGCATCGGCATCGAGCTTGCCGACAATGCGGAGGAGCTCTATCCCCTGAAGGAGCGGGGGAGCAGCGCCGCCAAGCGGGCCTTTGACGGCTCGGTCAAAGATTTCTGAGAACTGGAGCCCGGCAGAGGGCTTTGAGGCCTCTCCGCTTGAAACCGTGCAGCGGCCTCTCTCGGGGCCGCCGCACGCGGGCTTTCATGGGAAAATACCGATGAGAAGGGGAGGAGGGGATCATATGAAGAAATTTGGCAGACCCCATAAGGCGTGGCTGGTGCTGGGGTGCCTGCTGCTGATTTACGCAGGCATGACAGGCGTGATGACCAACTGCATCGGCGTGCTGTCCGCGGAGGAGGTTTTGAAGTTCCACCACGTGCCCTACGATAACCTGTGCCCGGTCTACCCCAACTGCCGCTACACGCTGCCCGACTTCACCCTGGACACCTTCCAGGCCAAGCACAATCCCAACGGCGGACTCTCCTTCCAGGCGGCGGGGTTTGCGAAGGCCTACGAGCGGCTGGGCCTGAAGGGGCACGAGCGCTGCGACCAGCTGGGGTCCATCGAGTCCTTTGACTACATGATCACCCTGCCCAACAGCTTCTCGATCCTGATGGCTTCCGGCCAGGTGATCTGGAGCGACCTCTTTGACGCCTGCCGGCAGAAGGCGCCCAACGTGCTCCTGCGGCAGGCGGGGGTCCGGGAGCCCGGCGGCAGCATCATGGGCGGCAAGCAGGTGGAGCCCCCTGTGCTGGCCCGGCTGCTGGCCAAATACCAGGTCCAGGTAATCTTCCCCTTCCACCACGACGCTCTGCTGGGCCGGTGGGGGGAGGAGAAGACCCACGAGTACCTGGCGGCGGTCAATGAGGAGCTGCAGAAGCTTGCGCCCGCCTCCGTGCTGATCGACCCCCAGGCCTGGCGGTGGTACGATATCGGCATTGAGGTGTCGATGGAGTGACCGGCCCCATTTCTCCGGAGCGGAAAACTACCAGGCCAAAACCTCCGGCTAAGCCTAATCTCATTAAGATAAGCAACAGGCCAGACTGCCTAGCACGCAGTATGGTCTGTTTTGCATATATTACCGAAACTATAGCAAAATTTTTCTCCAGGGGAATAAAACCGAAGCGGGGGAAAGCGGTACCTATAGGTGAATCCATCAAGAGAGGAGGCGCCAGCCATGGACCGAAAGAGCGCCGCGGTCATCATCTGCCTTCCGCAGCTTTTGGGGCGGGAGGCGGCGGAGCGGGATTTTCAGCGCCGTGCCGACAGGAGCTGGGCGGTGATCCGATGGGCGATCCGCCGTCAGGGTCCCCCGTTCCTGTGTCAGGCCGGAAAGAAAAAACCCAAAAAGTTTTCTCCTGAGTAAAACCGAAAGACGAAAAAGTGGTACTAAGAGGCAGAGAACGGTGAGGGCGGCCAATCTGGCCGGCGGGCATCCTGCCGGGAGAGGCTCCGCCAGCGAAAGACGCTCTCACCAGAGAAACATTTTGAAAAGGAGAACAAACGATGAAAAATGTACGGCAAAAATTGGCGGCGCTGCTGTGCGCCGCGACCATGGCTGCGGGCCTTATGCCGGCGGTTATGGCCTCCGGCGGGATTTCCCCGCTGGAGACGGTCAACCGCGGGGGACTTTACAACGGCAATTGGGCCGTGCCGATCACCTCCTATCTCTATCAGGACGGGGACAGCCTGATCCGGGTGGAATACGACGAGGGACAACGGCTGGTGGACGGCCAGACCGGGGCCCTCATCCAGTGGCTGGCCCCCCGGCAGCTGGTGGTGGAGACCTATAACAGCCAATTCCAGCTGGTTTCCGCCAAGACTTTGGAGCTGGAGCTGCCCCTGTGGGGCGGATTTTTCGCCGGGGAGGACTACAACTTTGTCATTTTCGGGCAGGAGAACCCTGAGGAGAACGACAGCGCGGAGGTCATCCGGGTGGTGAAGTACGCCAAAGACTGGCGGCGCCTGGGCCAGGCCAGCCTCTACGGGGCCAACACCACCATCCCCTTTGACGCCGGCTCCCTGCGCATGGACGAGTACGACGGCTACCTCTACGTCCGCACCAGCCACGAGATGTATGCCAGCGGCGACGGCCTGAACCACCAGGCCAACCTGACCTTCTCCGTGCGCCAGTCGGATATGGAGATCACCGACTCCTTCTCCGGCGTGGCCAATACCGCTGCGGGCTACGTGTCCCACTCCTTCAACCAGTTTGTCCTGGTGGATGAGGACGGCAATATCGTCACGATGGACCAACGAGACGCCCGCCCTCCTGAGCCTCTCCGCCGCCACAGGCCGCTCCATACAGGTCACAGCCAGCCGGAGCGCCTCGACCGGCGATGTGGGCTACGTCACCGTTTCCGCCGGAGGACATTCCGCCCGCCTCACGGTGCAGGTGGTGGCCGCCGAGGACAGTGTGAGCCTCTCCCTGCATGCGGCCACCATGGAGGTCGGTGACCGGCAGAGTACGGAGCTCTACGTCTTTTCCACCAGCAGATTCTACGGACAGGACCATACTGTTTCCTGGAGCTGTGACCGGCCGGATCTGCTCAGCCTGACCCCCAGCGCCGACGGCCAAAGCGCGTCCTTCACCGCCCTTGCCAACGGCCACGCCACCGTTACCTGTACGGTGACCGCCCCGGACGGCTCCACTGCACGGGCCTACTGCTTCCTTCACATCGGCGTCAACGGCTGAGGGAAAAATACAGGGAAAAACAGAGGAGCCGCAGACGATCCACGTCCCTCCGTGCTTTGCTCGCGCGTAACGCTGTATACGGTTTCCGTCCTTTGGCTCCAGAAAATCGATGAAACGGAAAAGCCAGGGAACTTTTTTTCTCCCGGAGCGTCTGGTATAATAGAGGAAAAGAGAAGGAGGGGAGCGATATGAGGAAGGGTCGGATCCTGGCGCTGCTGCTGGCCCTGGCGATGGTGCTCAGCGGATGCCAGGGGTCACAGAATGAGGAGCAGCCGCCGGAGAACCCGGAGGTGGGGGACACCCCCGCGCCCCCGGTGTTCACCCAGGAGGACCTGGCGGAGGCGGAGGAGATCGTGGCGGACGCCTTGAAGCGGGGGGAGGCGGCCAACCTGATCCACACCGGGGAGCTGGACAGCTGGTTCTGGAGGCAGCAGGAGTGGACTGACTTCGCCATGCCCTTCCGCACCAAGGTGAACGCCCCGGAGCTGGAAGCCTCCCTCCACACGGAGGCGGATATTGAAGCGGTCTACCGGGGGGCCTTTGTGCCGGAGCTGGCCGAGAGCTACCTGGACCAGCTGCTCCACGGGAGAGTGCCGGTCTATGTGGCGGGGGAGGACGGGGAGCCCACCCGGAATCTGGAGGCCGCCACCACGCCCCTGTCCCTGATCGTGTGGGACCGGACGGTTCAGGAGATCTTAGAGTGGACGGAGGAGAAGCTGGTGGTGGAATTAGAGGGGCGGTACATGCTCACCGGCCACCAGGCGGTCCTGCCCCTGACCCTCTGGCAGGTGGACGGGGCATGGCTGCTGGACGAGAGCTTCAGCCCCCAGGAGTATGACCCGGCGGAGGGGTTCTACACCCGGGAGGAGATCCGGGAGATCCTGAAGGACGCCATGGACCGGGGCCACCTGGCGGGCAGATGGATCGGCACCGCCAGTTTCCCCACCATTGCCCGTCCCCAGAGCGATTACAGCACGAACCACTATGAGGTCATCGACCTGGAGCAGACGGCGGAGAAGGTCCCGGAGGCAGTGCCCTATCTCCAGAGCAGGGACACCGTCCGGCGGTGCTACTACGACGCCTTTGTGCCCTGGGTGGCGGAGGACCTCTGGCTGGAAACGTCGCCCATGTACGAGGATACGGACCAGGGGCTGGCCCAGAACATGTCCGTGGCCGCTATGTCCCTGTCCATGTACGTCTGGAATCTGGAGAAATTTACCGTATACCGGAACGACCGGGACGCCATCGTCCTGATCTGCCAGAACCGGTACAGCAACATTATGGAGGAGGTTTCCCTGTGTCCCCTGCGGCTGTGGCGGATGGAGGGGAAGTGGCTGCTGGACGCCAGCTACCAGTGGGGCGGCGGGACCAACACCCGCTGGGAGTACCCGGTGGAATAGGGAGGAACAGAGAAGGGGCCTGTTGAAAAATTAGAGGCAAGCGGGACATTCTATCTACGAGCCCGACGCCATGATCACCCGGGAGCAGCTGGCACCATGCTGTACCGGTACGCGGAGTACAAGTCCTACGACACCACCCAGAGCGGTGCGGATGTGGAGGAATTCGCGGACTACGAGGACATCTCCGGCTGGGCCCTGGAGGGCCTGGACTGGGCGGTGAGCGCTGGGCTGGTGAACGGCATCGGCAGCAACACCATCGCCCCCCTGAGCTCCGCCACCCGCGCTGAAACCGCCACCCTTCTGATGCGCTTCATCGAGGCCTACGCGGCGTAAGGGTCGTTTCGGGAAAAATCTGATAACAACGCAAAGGGAGGCCCCCGCTCGGCCGAGCGGGGGCCTCCTGGCATAATCAGAGGATCACTCGGCTTGACGTAAGTTGATGGGTCTAAATGGTTTGGAACACCGTTGACTTGATGAAAAAGGCCGCACAAAATCAGGGGGCCGCAGCACCGCCGCTGTGATCCCCCAATTTTGTGCATAATTGACATTCCGGCATCTTTACCAGAGGCTGATCTGCCGCTCCTCAGAGCGCCGCTGCAGCTCCGGCGGCACCGCAGCCAGCAGATCCGCCGCTGCGCCGCTGTCTGCAAGCCACTGCCGCCGCTGGGGCTCGGTCAGGATCAGGGGCATCCGGTCGTGGATGGGACGCATGGAGTCGTTGGGCGCCGTGGTCAGGATGCAGTAGCAGTCCTCGCCGTCCCGCCGGTCATAGAGCCCCGCCATATAGAGGGCGCTCTCACCCGGCAGGGTAAACAGGTACTTCCGCTTCTGGCTGTCCCACTCGTAAAAGCCCGTGGCGGGTACCAGGCATCGGCGGGAAGCGACGCTCTCCCGGAACAGGGGCTTCTCCGCCGCTGTTTCCGCCCTGGCGTTGATGACCAGGGTATGGGGCAGCTGGTACCCCCACTTCATGAGCCGCGGCACGATCACGCCGCCGGCCTCCGTCAGCACCGGCGCGCGATGGGTCGGGCGGATCTCGCCGGGCGCCCAGCTTCCGTTGCCGTATGCCGTTTGGACAGCGTTCAGGATCTGCTGTATCTCCGCCGACTGCGCCGCGGCGAGCTGGTACCTTCCGCACATCTCTCTGCCCCTCCTGCGTATGCCCAAATGGGTATGGGCAAAATATGGGTTAAATATAGTGTACCATACGTTCCCCATGGAATACAGAAGATCTTTCACGGTGCACGATTCGTCGGGAGCCATTTTCCAGAAATAACCGGTTGCTTATATAAAACAAATGTTCTATGATAGAGGCAGGAGGGAGAGAGATGGACCGACGCCGGCACATCCTGCACTGTGATATGAACTGCTTTTATGCCAGCGTAGAGATGCAGCGGCGTCCGGAGCTGCGGGACAAGCCCCTGGCGGTCTGCGGCAGCCAGGAGGAGCGGCACGGGATCGTGCTCACCGCCAACTATATCGCCAAGCCCTACGGCGTGAAGACGGGCATGGCCATCTGGCAGGCCCGGCAGCGGTGCCCCCATCTGGTGATCCTCCCGCCGGATATGGACGAGTATATCCGCTTCAGCCGCATGGCCCGGGAGATCTACGAGGACTACACCGACCAGGTAGAGCCCTTCGGCCTGGACGAGAGCTGGCTGGACGTGACGGGGAGCGTAAGGCTGTTCGGAGATCCCGTGGCCATTGCAAGGGAGATCAGCGGGCGGATCAAGTTTGAACTGGGCATCACAGCCAGCATCGGCGTGGCGGACAACAAGATCACCGCCAAATTGGGCAGCGACTACAAAAAGCCGGACGCCATCACCCGGATCGGGGAGGACAATTATCGGGAGATCGTCTACCCGCTGCCGGTGGAGGATCTTCTCTATGTGGGGCCGGCGACGTCGAAGAAACTGCGGGACATCGGGATCAGCACCATCGGCCGGCTGGCGGAGTGCCCGGTGGAGGTTTTGGCGCGCCGCTTGGGGAAAATGGGGGCGGTACTCCACACCTTTGCCAATGGGCGGGACAGTTCCCCGGTCCAGCGCAGTGACCATATTCCAAACATCAAGAGCGTCGGCAACAGCGCCACCACGCCCCGGGATCTGGAGAACGAGGAAGATGTGAAACTTATGCTGCTTCTGCTGGCTGAGAGCGTCTGCTCCCGGATGCGGGAACTGGTGTCCCGGTGTACGGAAGTGGAGATCTATGTCCGGGATACGGAGCTGAACTCTTTCAGCCGGCAGCGGAAGCTGGCGGCGCCGTCCTGCTCCAGCCAGGAGCTGGCCCAGGTGGGATTTGACCTGTTTCAAAAACACTATCCCTGGCGCCGGCCCATCCGGAGCGTCGGCCTTCGGGGGGCGGGATTGGTGGAGGCGCAGAGCAGCCTTCAGCTCTCCCTGTTCGCGGAGGACCAGCGCCGGGACAAATGGGAGCGGATCGACGCGGCGGTGGACCATCTGCGCCAGCGGTACGGCTATATGAGCGTCAGAAGGGCGGTGCTGGACACGGACCCGCTGCTGGGGCGCATCAATGTAAAGGACGGCCACACCGTCCATCCGGTGGGATATTTCGGGGGGTAACAGTCATGGAGAAACGGGAGAAGCGGTATGTCCCGGTGGTGGTGCGGTTTGAAACCACCGGAAAACTGCGCCCATTGGTTGTGGAGTTTGATGAGGAGCATCAATATGTGGTGGACAAGGTTTTGGACGTCCGGCGGGCCGCCTGCCAGCGGGTGGGCGGCGTGGGGGACCGGTACACCTGCCTCATCCGGGGAAAAGAAACCTATCTCTGGCTGGAGAAGGGCGTCTGGTTCGTGGAGGCCAAGAAATAGGCTGATTCGGCCGTCCTGCCGATTTCCGGCCAGAAGGTTTGAAACGCGGATTTGAGAAAACCCCATTGACATGAGGAAAAATTTCCCGTATCATAAAATCCAAATCCAGGCTGTTGTGAGAGGAGGTGCGCCATGCAGCTGTCTGAGGTGGCGGAAATCTGCAAGGTGCTCAGCGATCCCCACAGACTCCAGATTATGAAGCTGCTGGTGGACGGGGAGATGTGCGCCAGCGAGCTGCTCCGGTCGTTCTCCATCAGTCAGCCCACCCTGTCCCACCACATGAAGGCCATGACGGAGCGGAAGCTGCTGCGGGAGAAAAAACGGGGGAAGCGCACCTACTACGGCATTGACCGGCGGACCTGGGACGAGTTTATGTTGGTGCTGGATACCATCAGCAATGAGGACTACTGGCCCGCCATGGGTGTGACGGTGGAGGAATAGGCTGCGGGAAGTTAAATACCCGTCGGAACGGCTGCTGCCGTTCCGACGGGTATTTTTACATCTGCACGCCCCGCCCGGGGCAACGGAAACCGGATCAGCCCAGGCACAGGCCCATCCGCCGGGCCACCTCCAGCATGCCGTGGCCCTCGGGGACCAGGCGGCTCTTGCCGGCAATGTCCTTGAGCTTGTTCTCCCCCACGTGGTTGTTCTTCATGGCCACGGTGATGCCGTAGTTCTGGTCCTCCACCATTTTGGCGGCGTAGGAGCCGAACTGGGTGGCCAGCACCCGGTCGTAGGGGGAGGGGCTGCCGCCCCGCTGCATGTGGCCGGGGACGCAGATCCGGGTTTCAATGCCGGTCATCTTCTCGATCTGGTGGGCGATGCGGTTGGTGGCGGTGGTGTAGCCCTTCTCCGCCCGCTTGGCCATCCGCTCCTTCTTCTTCATCCGGGCCTCCTCGGCGTCGTAAACCCCCTCGGCCACCGCCAGGATGGAGAAGTGCTTGCCCTGGGAGGCCCGCTTCTCAATGGCGGCGCACACGTTGTCGATGGTGTAGGGCAGCTCGGGGATCAGGATAATGTCCGCCCCGCCGGCAATGCCGGCGTACAGGGTCAGCCAGCCGGCCTTGTTGCCCATGAGCTCCACCACCATGCAGCGGCTGTGGCTGCCGGCGGTGGTGTGGACCCGGTCAATGGCCTCGGTAGCGATATCTACCGCCGTGTGGAAGCCGAAGGTCACGTCGGTGCCGTAGATGTCGTTGTCAATGGTCTTTGGCAGGCCGATGATGTTCAGCCCCTCCTCGCTGAGGAGGTTGGCGGTCTTGTGGGTGCCGTTGCCCCCCAGGCACAGGAGGCAGTCCAACTTCATGGCGGCGTAGTTCTTTTTCATAGCGGCCACCTTGTCCACGTTGTCCTCCTCCACCACCTTCATCAGCTTGAAAGGGGTCCGCTTGGTGCCCAGGATCGTGCCGCCCACGGTGAGGATGCCGGAGAACTCGCTGGGCTGCATGACCCGCCAGTCCCCATTGATCAGTCCGGAATAGCCGTTGATGACGCCGATAATCTCCACGTTGTCCCCCATCCGCTGGTAGAGGGCCTTGGCCACGCCCCGGAGGGTGGCGTTCAGTCCCGGGCAGTCGCCACCGGAGGTCAGGATACCTACGCGCTTTTTCATAAGACGGAATCCTCCTTTTTGTGATCGATCAAGTAAAATCGGGCCCCGCCCGGATCGTCCTTTTTTAGTATACCACAGCCTAAGGTGGAGAACAACCGGGGCAGCGCGAAAAAAACGGCCCTTCGCATTGGGCGAAGGGCCGGGAGCGGCGATTTTCTGGCGGCGGGCCGGGAAAGCGCTAGGCCTCCTTGCCCAGCCGGCGGAGCATGGTCTTCCGCACCGCCCGGAGGATGTTTTCATAGCCGGTGCAGCGGCACAGGTGACCGGAGAGGAGCTTGCGCAGCTCGTCATCGGTGTACTCCCTCCCGCTCTCCAGAATCTCCACGGCGGTCATGATGAACCCGGGGGTGCAGAAGCCGCACTGAATGGCGGCCTCGTCAATAAAGGCCTGCTGGATGTCGCTGAGCTCCCCGTTGGGCCCCATAAGCCCCTCCAGGGTGCGGATGCTCTTGCCGTCCGCCCAGACAGCCAGATAGAGGCAGGAGTTGTAGCACTCCCCGTCGATGATCACGTTGCAGGCGCCGCACTCGCCCACCTCGCAGCCCTTCTTCACGCTGGTCAGCCGGAAGTCGTTGCGGAGCATATCGGTGAGGCTGGCGCGTACGTCCACCATCTGCTCCACGTCCTTGCCGTTGATGGTGCACCGCACCAGCTTATACTGTGTACTCACAGGACCGCACCTCCTGATAGTTTGATGGATTCCACCAGGCAGCGCTTGGCCATCTCCACGGCGATGTGCTCCCGGAAGTCCTTGCTGGCCCGCCAGCTGTCCCGGGGGTGGATGTCCTCCAGCACCGCCTGGCCGAAGGCGTCGATGGTGGCCTGGGTGGTGCGCTTGCCGTCCACCAGCTTCTCCGCCGTGGGGCAGCGGAGGGGCACCGGGCCGGCCACGCCGAAGGCGATCCGGGTCCGGAGGAGGTTTTTCTTGCTGGCCCCCAGCACCACGTTGACACTGCAGCCGGTGGTGGCGATGTCCATGGCGTTGCGCATGGCGTACTTGATGTAGTGGCCCACGCAGTTCTCATAGCTCTCCCGGGAGATCAGAATGGCGGTCTGGATCTCGTCGGGGCGGATGTCCACCTTGCCGGGGCCCAGGTAGAAGTCCTGGATGGGCAGGCGGCGCCGGCCGTTCTGGCCGGTGAGCTCGATGACCGCGTCCCAGGCAAAGAGGGTGGAGGCGGAGTCGGCGCTGGTGACGCCGTTGCAGGTGTTGCCGCCGATGGTGCCGGCGTTCCGGATCTGGGGGCCGCCCACGGTGTCCACCGCCTCGCCCAGCACCTTGATGTATTTCTGGATGATGGGGTCCTTGGTGATGTGGCTGAAGCTGGTGAGGGAGCCGATCCGGATATTCTGCTCCTCGTCCAGGCTGACGCCCCGGAGGCTGTCGATGCCGTAGATGGAGATCAGCTCCGCCCCGGCCCGCTTGCCCTCCCGCATCTGCACCAGCACGTCGGTGCCGCCGGCAATGATCTGGGCCTCCGGGTGCTCCAGGCGCAGCCGGACGGCGTCCTCCACGCTTTTGGCCTCATAGAGTGCTTTCATGTCGTACATAATGGAATCTCTCCTCCTTACTGGAATGGAACAAGGCATAGCGCCTTGGAAACACTGCTCAGAACAAGCCGGCCTCCCGGAAGGCGGCGAAGAGCACCTGGGGGCTCATGGGCGCCCGGTCGATGGCCACGCCGGTGGCCTGCAAAACCGCGTTGCGGATGGCTGGCGCCGGCGAGCAGGCCGGCGGCTCCCCCAGGGCCTTGGTGCCGTAAGGGGAGGTGGGCTCCGGATTTTCCACAAAGCCCGCCTGCAGGTGGGGGTGGTCCATGGTGGTGGACAGCTTGTAGTCCAGCAGGTTGTTGTTCAGGGGACGGCCGGTCCTGGGGTCGAACTTCAGCTCCTCGCTGAGAGCGTAGCCGATGCCCATGGACATGCCCCCGTGGACCTGGGCCTCCGCCAGGGCGGGGTTGATGAGCCTGCCGCAGTCGTGGACGTTGACGATGTTCAGGAGCTTCACCCGGCACAGGGGGATATCCACCTCCACCTCGGCAAAGGTGCAGCCGAAGGAGTAGGCGTTGTTCTTGATCTGATAGGTGCTCTCGGCGGTGATATGCTGGCTGTGCTCCAGGCTGTAGAGGGCCTCGGTGGCCAGGTCCCCCAGGCTCATCAGCTCCCGCCCGTCGCTGATGCGGACGATCTGCCCGTCGATCAGATCCAGGTTGGCCCGGGGCTGCCGGGTCAGCTCCACCGCGTAGGCGAGGATTCGCTCCTTGAGCATCTGCCCCGTCTGCTGGATGGAGAAGCCGCCGATGTAGGTCTGGCGGGAGGCGTAGGCGCCGGTGCCGAAGGGGGTCACGTCGGTGTCCTGGGTGGAGATGATATGTACGTCCTCAAAGGGGACGCCCACCGCGTCGGCGGCCATCTGGGCGTAGGCGGTGTCGCAGCCCTGGCCGATCTCCGTCTCCCCGGTCTGCACCTGGAGGGAGCCGTCCTGGTTGAGGACCATCCGGCAGGAGGAGGACTCCAGAGAGATGGGCCAGACGGCGGTGTTGTACCAAAAGAGGGCCATCCCCACGCCCCGGCGCACCGGGCCGGTTTGCTCCTGGCTGTAGAGCTCCCGCTTGCGCTGGTAGTCGATCATGGCCATGCCCTTGTCCATCACCTGGTTGAAGGTGTCAAAGTAGTTCTCGTTCTTGCTGAACGCGTCCTTGTAGCCCACGGGCATCACCACCTGGCGGCGGTACTCCACCGGGTCCCGGCCCAGGGCTTTGGCCACGTCGTCCAGGTGGCACTCCCCGGCCCACATGGCCTGGGGGATGCCGTAGCCCCGCATGGCGCCGGCGGCGGGCATGTTGGTAAACACCGTCCAGGCGTCCCCCTCGATGTTGGGGCAGGGATAGAGCTGGGGGAAGGCGTTGACCCCCTTGGCGGTGACGCCGTGGCCGTGGGAGGCGTAGCCCCCCTGGTTGGACCAGGCCTCGATCTTCCGGGCGGCAAAGCTGCCGTCCGGCCGGACCCAGGAGATGATATGGGTGCGGATGGCGTGGCGGACCCGGTTGGACACAAAGGTCTCCTCCCGGCTGCAATCTACCTTCACCAGCCGGCCCCCCAGCTGCGTGGTGAGCCAGGCGCACAGGGGCTCATAGAGGGCGTCCTGCTTGTTGCCGAAGCCGCCGCCGATGTAGGGTTTGATGATCCGCACCTTGCCCCAGGGGATCCCCAGGGCCTGGCCCACCACCCGGCGGATGATGTGGGGGATCTGGGTGGAGCTGACCACCACGATCCGCCCCCCCTCCATGTGGGCGGTGCAGACGTGGTTTTCAATGTGGCAGTGCTGAACGGTGGGGGTGTCGTACCACCCCTCCACCTTGATGAGCCCCGGCTCCCGGATGGCCTCCTGGTAGTTCCCGTTGCGGATCTCCGTGTGACCCAGGACGTTGCCGGGGAACTCCTCGTGGATCTGGGGCGCGCTGGGCTCCATGGCCTTCTGGGGGTCCAGCACAAAGGGGTACTCCTCATAGCTGACCTTCACCAGCCGGGCCGCCTGGGCGGCGGCTACCTCGTCCTCCGCCACCACAACGGCCACCTCGTCCCCGTAGTAGCGGACGTGGCGGTTCAGGAGCAGCCGGTCCGCCACGTCCTGGTGGTGGGGATCCGTGGACCAGGGATGGCCGGCGGTGGGGAAGGGGTAGTTGGGCACATCGAAGCAGGTGAAGACCTTCACCACGCCGGGCACCTGCTCCGCCGCGGCGGTATCCACAGCGGCGACAAGCCCGTGGGCAATGGTGGAGTGGACGATCCGCGTCACCAGAGCCTCCCGGCCGCACAGATCGTCCGTATACTTGGCCCGGCCAGTGGCCTTGTCAAAGGCGTCCACCCGGACCTTGCTCTGGCCGACTTGTTTGCTCATTGCAAATCCTCCCCTTCTTGTCATTTTGTGGAGTTTGGAAGATTCCAAAAGTTGCCCATTCTGATTTGTTGTCATTATAGCACAAAAATTTTTAGGTGTACAGACAGGGTGTGTGATTTCGTGATTTTATTTGAAGAATATCGTCTGGCAGCCGTTGCGCCGGAGGAGAAAAGCGGGTATACTGGCAGAAAAAGGAGGTGGGCGGCTGCCGTGGAGAAGGGGATCGGATGCGTGGTGATGGCCGCGGGGCTGGGCACCCGATTCGGCGGTGGTAAGCTCTGGGCGGAGCTGGAGGGGCGGAGCCTGATCCGGCGGGCCCTGGAGGCGGTGCCGGCGGACCGGGTGGTTCGGACGGCGGTGGTCAGCGGCGACAGGGAGATCCTCCGGCTGGCGGCGGAATTCGGCTTCCAGCCGGTGGAGAACCCCCGGCCGGAGGCGGGGGCGGCGGGGAGCCTCCGTCTGGGGCTCAGGGCGGTGATGCCCTGCCAGGGGGCCCTCTTCCTGGTGGCGGACCAGCCCCTCCTGCGGCGGGAAACCGTGTCGGCCCTGGCGGATTTCTGGCTGGCGGAACCAGAGGGGATCGCCGCCCTGGGCTGCGGGGGACGCCGGGGCAACCCCTGCCTGTTCCCGGAGCGGTTTTTCCCGGAGCTCCTGGCCCTGGAGGGGGACCGGGGCGGCGGGCAGGTGATCGACCGGCACCCGGAGGCCCTGCGGCTCATGGAAACGGATGGGGTGGAGCTGATGGATGTGGACCGGCCGGAGGACCTGGAGCGGATGGGGAAGAGCCGGCGGTAAATCAAATCCCAGGCATTCTCAGCCGTTTTTCCCGCCGCAAAGAAGCTTTGCTTGCGCGCAAAGGCCCGCTCTGC
>CAJFVK010000045.1 GCA_904420435.1 uncultured Oscillospiraceae bacterium | reverse complement strand
CGGAAACCGCGTAGTTCCGGGGTTTTTGACCACTTTTGATAAAGTTTAGCGCTTGCTGAACTGGGGAGCGCGTCTCGCGGCTTTGAGGCCGTACTTCTTGCGCTCCTTCATGCGAGGATCGCGGGTGAGGAAGCCGGCCTTCTTCAGCAGGGGACGGTAGTCCTCATTGGCCAGCAGCAGGGCCCGGGCGATGCCGTGGCGCAGGGCGCCGGCCTGACCGCTGACGCCGCCGCCCTTGACCGTGGCGACGATATCCACCTGGCCCAGGGTGCCGGTGGTGACCAGGGGCTGACGGACGGCCATCTTCAGGGTCTCCAGGCCAAAGTACTCCTCAATGTCCCGGCCGTTGATGGTGATGGAGCCGGTGCCATTGGGGAACAGGTGGACGCGGGCAACGGAGGACTTCCGACGGCCGGTGCCGTACAGATAGGGCTTCTTAGACTGATACATGTTCGTTTACCTCCTTAGTCCATCGTCCACAGCTCGGGCTTCTGGGCCTGATGCTCGTGGGTGTCGCCGGCGTAGATGTGCAGGCGTCTGAGGGAGTCCCGGGTGACGGTGTTCCGGGGCATCATGCCGCGGACAGCCACCTTCATGGCCAGCTCGGGCTTCTTCTCCATCATATCCTTGTACTTGACCTCTTTCAGGCCGCCCACCCAGCCGGAGTGGGTGCGGTACATCTTCTGCTCCAGCTTCTTGCCGGACAGGGTGGCCTTGGCGGCGTTGATGACAATCACGTTGTCGCCGCAGTCGGCGTGGGGGGTGTAGGAGGGCTTGCGCTTGCCGCGCAGCAGGTCGGCGACGATCACCGCGGTGTGGCCCAGGGGCTTGCCGGCGGCGTCGACAACGTACCACTTGCGCTCAATCTCGCCCTTTTTTGCCATATAAGTGGACATGGTCGTATCTCCTTCGTTCGTTTTTTCGCTCCTTTGATCACGAAAGGCCAGGCGCCTTCCCTGTGCTTTCGTGACCAAAGGAATCCTTGCGTTTTGGCCCGCCATCGGGTACAATACCCACAGCGAACAATCCTATTTATAACACAGGGCCCGCCCCCTGTCAACCTTATTTTTATTTACAATAGGAAATGCTCTTCTAATCGCTCGTTTTCTTTTATTTTCTCTTGATATCTCATTTTCAATTTTTCTTTTTTGCGAGGTGCCCATATGCAGCAGATACTCAGCCTGGTCCGGCGCTGTGTGGAGGACTACGATATGATCGACGCCGGGGAAACCGTGGCGGTGGGGGTCAGCGGCGGGAAGGACTCGGTGCTGACCCTGGCCGCCCTGGCCCGGCTCAACCGCTTCTACCCCAAGCCCTTCCGGGTGGAGGCCATCACCATCAACGCGGGCACCCCGGGGATGGACTTCTCCCCCATCGCACGGCTGTGCGAGGAGCTGGAGGTGCCCTACCACCTGGTGGACGTGCCCATCTATGAGGTGGTGTTCCTGGAGCGGAAGGAGAAGAACCCCTGCTCCCTGTGCGCCAAGTTCCGACGGGGTGCTCTCAGCACGGAGCTGAACCGGCTGGGGATCTCCAAGATCGCCCTGGGCCACCACTACGACGACGCGGTGGAAACCCTCCTCCTGTCCCTGTTCCTGGAGGGCCGGATCAGCTGCTTCCAGCCGGTGACCTTTTTGGACCGGACGGAGGTCACCCAGATCCGCCCCCTCCTCTACGTCCAGGAGCGGGAGGTCCGGGGAGCCGTGCGGCGGCTGGGCCTGCCGGTGGTGGAGAACCCCTGCCCCGCCAACGGCTCCACCAAGCGGGAGGAGATGAAGATCCTCCTCCGGGAGCTGGACGGCCGCTTCCCCGGGGTGAAGAAGAAGATTTTCGGCGCCATCCAGCGCTACCCCCTCTATGGCTGGAGCCGGGAGGAGCGGCAGCGCTGAGGGACGGGAGGGCCCCCCGATCCACAGGAATCAGGGGGCCGCTGATTGAGATTTCGATTACTTTTTGTATGATTTCGTCGGATGATCACGATTTGGATTTGCTTTTCCCCTCTCCGCCGCCAATCTCTCCTATGTAAACAGCCACTGGAGCAGCACCAGCAGCCCCAGGCCCGGGACCCCCAGCACGCCGATGACCAGGGCGTTGAGGAGATTGACCCCCAGGGCCACGCCGGTGACGGCGGAGGTCAGGTTCAGCAGCAGCAGGGCGCCGAAACCCAGGAGGGTGTTGCCCAGGACCTGCAGTGCCAGCTTCAGCGGCGCCTTGAACAGGCGCACCGCCGCCCCGATCAGGAAGAGGGCCGCCAGGCCGATGGCGATCTTCTCCGTCAGACCCATTTCCGCTTCCCTCCCCCCGCGGAGGCCGCCTGGGGCTCCCGGCTCTCCTGCTCCTTCAGCCTCCGCAGCAGGTAGTTGATCCTTGCCTGGAGGGAGCGGATCTCGAAGATGCAGGATTCCACCAGCTCCGGCTCCGTCAGGTCGTCAAAGGCCAGGTAGGCGTGCTGCAGGGCGGTCTGCGCCTCCTGGAGGGAGCGGGTAAGCTCCTCCCGCTCCTTGGAGCCCTTCCCCTGCTGGTGGATGGGTGATATGCGCCGCAGCATAGTTGTCCTCCTTTGCAGTATTGGTTCCTACCATATCTTACCTGCTATTGTGGACAAATATGACTGCCAATAAACCGAGAAGGAGGTCGAGTTATGGCCGACCACAGGGAGTATATGGCCCGGGCCCTCCAGCTGGCCCGGGAGGCCGCCGCCGCCGGGGAGGTGCCGGTGGGGTGCGTCATCGTCCGGGACGGGGCGGTGGTGGGGCAGGGCCGCAACCGGCGGGAGGAGAAGGGCAGCGCCCTCTCCCACGCAGAAACGGAGGCCATCGCCGACGCCAACCGCCGCCTGGGTTCCTGGCGGCTGGAGGACTGCGACCTGTATGTGACTTTGGAGCCCTGCCCCATGTGCGCCGGGGCCATTCTGAACGCCCGGATCCGCCGGGTGTTCTACGGGGCCCGGGACGAGATCTGGGGGGCCTGCGGCGGGGTGCTGAACCTGTTTATGGAACATTTTCCCACCTCCCCCCAGCTCACCGGGGGGATCCTGGCCCAGGAGTCCCGGCAGCTGCTGTCGGATTTCTTCCGCTCCCTGCGGCGGGGCGGGGCGCCGGAGGAGGCTGGCAAAGATTTCCTGTAAGATTTCATACTTTTGTAATACCTGGCCCTATCTTTTTTAATGATTCCCCCGTATCATAAGAATTGCAAGAGACAATAACTTCTTTTCATCCAATCTTCCAAAACATAGGAGAGGGGAGCGGCAGTGCCGCTCCCCTCTCCTATGTTATTTTCTGCCTGCGGGCCGCTCCCCTTCCGGGGCAGCGCCTACTCCTCCGGCACCTCTTCCGGGCCCCTGGCGCAGAGGAGGAAGCCTCCCATGGACAAAATCCCGCCGGCCCAGTAGCCCAGCTCCGCCAGATCGCCGGCATCCCCCAGGGCGGCAATGCTCAGAGCCAGGGCCAGGGCGGCGAACACCAGGGCCCGGCGCCGACGGCCGGCGGAGAAGCACAGGGCCGCCAGCTGGAAGAAGGCGTAGGTGAGGGCGGCCATGGCCAGGATGGGCAGGAAGTACCGCTCCGTCACCGGGTCGTCCGCGTGGTTCCGATAGGTTACCAGGAGCCACATCACGTTCAGCAGCACCGGCACCAGCAGGAGGTTTCCCATCTGTCCCCCCCGACGCCACTGGAACACCGCCGCCAGCAGGGAAACGCCCGCCAGGACCCCCAGGGCCCCCAGCAGACGCCAGGCGAAACCGGTTTCCACCCCCAGGATCTGCCAGGCACCGGCGGCCAGGTAGAGGAAGGCCCCGCCGATCAGGACCATCAGCTCCGCCCCGTCCGGACAGCGGAAGGCGGCCGCAGCCCCCTCGGCGATTTTGGGCATCTTCCGGAACCACAGGGCCAGCAGGACAGCCGTCACCACCACCCAGACCGCCAGGAGCAGGTGCAGCACCGACGGCACGGCCAGCCCCGTCTGGGCGTCAAATGCGGAGCGCACCTGGCTCCAGCGCAGGAGAAAGCCGACGGCCCCCAGAAGCACGGCCGGCAGCAGAGAGATCACTTTTTTCATGGGCGGAATCCTTTCCATGTGACAAACTAAGGGGCGGCGCCACGCGCCGTATCTTATATAGTATACCACCCCGCTTTTCATTTGTCATCATTTTTCGGACAGGCAAAACATAGAGTATCCCGAGGAGGCGATACCGGTTGCGAAAGAGCATGGCTTTGGCCGCCGCCCTGCTGGTGCTGCTGTTCGCGCTCCCCTGGCTGCTGGCGGGGGGAGGCGGGGAGAGCTCCCCTCAGGAAGGAGCCCCGGGGGACGAAAGCGGCAAAGGGGACAGCGGGGCTTCCCCGTCAACATACGACAGTGCCATCCATCTGCGGGTTTTGATCGACGGCGCTGTCCAGGAAATGGATATGTCCACCTATCTCCAGGGCGTGGTCCGGGCGGAGATGCCCGCGTCCTTTGAGGAGGAGGCCCTGAAAGCCCAGGCCGTGGCCGCCCGGACCTACACCCTCTACCGGATGGAGCACGGCGGCAGCGCCAATCACCCGGAGGCGGACGCCTGCGACGACGTCAACTGCTGCAAGGCCTACCGCAGCGCCCAGGAGGCCGCGGAGAGCTGGGGCATCTCCACCGCCGAATATGAGGAGAAGGTCCGGCGGGCTGTGGCGGAAACCGACGGGCAGGTGGTGCTCTACGACGGCGCCCCGGTACTGGCCGCCTTTCACTCCTCCTCCGCCGGGGCCACCCGGAATGTGGAGGACGTGTGGCAGCAGGAGCTGCCCTATCTGCGCAGCGTGACCACCCCCGAGGGGGAGGACAGCGTCCCCAACTACTACAGCAAGGAAACCTTCACCCTGACCGAGTTCCGGGAGATTTTCATCGCCGAGTACCCCACCGCCAATCTCTCCGGCACCCCATCCAACTGGTTTACCAACATCCATCAGACGGAGAACGGGGCGGTGGAGTCCCTGCAGGTGGGCGGCATCACCGTCACCGGCGGGGAGATGCGCAGCCTCCTGGGTCTGCGCAGCGCCGCTTTCACCATCTCCTTTACGGACAACGCCGTTACCTTCTCCGTCACCGGCTACGGCCACGGGGTGGGGATGAGCCAGTACGGCGCCAACGTGATGGCCCAGGAGGGGAAAACCTACCAGGAGATCCTGACCTGGTACTACACCGGCACCACCGTGGGGCTCTACACCGGCACGGCGGGAACATCGGAATAGGAGAAAACGAAAAGCGGGGCGCCTCCTTGAAGGAGGCGCCCCGCGCCGGTTCCCGCTTCTCTCACCACAGCATATAGAGCACCTTGCAGGCCTGGCCCCGGGTCATGGGGGCGTTGGGCTCCAGCCGGCCGTCGCTGCCGGAGAGGATCCCCTGGGCGTACATGGTCTCCAGATAGGGAGCGGCCCAGTCGGGCACGTCCGCGCTGTCGCTGAAGCCCTCCAGGGAGGCGGTGACATAGCCCCGCTCCTGGAGCCGGCCCAGCATGGTCATGGCCTGGGCCCGGGTGATGATCTCATCCGGGTCAAAGGTCACCGTGCCGTCGGAGCGGCCGGTGCCCTGCATGATCCCCTCGGCGTACATGGCCCGGGCCGCATCCAGGGCCCAGCTCTCAATCTCCCCGGCGTCGGAGAAGGGCAGCTCCGTCTGGGCGTAGTCCGAGGCGTTCAGCCCCAGCCAGCGGTTGATCATCACCGCGAACTCCGCCCGGGTCATGCCCCGGTCCGGCTCGGCGTAAACCTCGCCGTCCCGCTCCACACCGGTCACAACGCCGTGGAGGTAGAAGTAGTTTACATAGTCCGCCGCCCAGTGCTTTCCGCCGTCAGCGAGGGTCAGATCCGGGAAGGGGCTCTCACTGCTCTCCCGGGCCACATCCCAGGAGGCCCGGATCAGATTGCCGCTCTGGTCCCGGGCGGAGAGGGTGATCCGGTGGGCGCCGCCGTCGGAGAGGATGCCGCTCAGGTCCGCGGTGATGGCACCGGCGGCGCTGTCCAGCTGGAAGGCGATCACCTGGCCGTCACAGGTCAGGGTCAGCTGGGAGGCGGCTGGGGTCCCGTCCACGGCGTCCGTCACCGTGGCGGTGAGAACGCCGTCGCTGAGGGAGCCGGTGATCACCGGCGGGGTGCTGTCCACCGCGTCCTCATAGGCGGCCACCAGCTGATCCAGGTAGAGGGTGCCGCTCTGGCCCGCCTGGCCGGAAACCGTCAGGGCGGTGACAGAGGTGGTGCCGGAGGGCAGCTGGGCGGTCACCTGCCGCCAGCCGGTGAAGTCCAGCGCCGTCAGCTCCACAGACTGGCCGGAGCCGGTGGTCAGGGCCAGGGTGCTGCCGCTGCCGTCGCCCCAGACCCAGGCGGTCAGCCGGTCATAGCCGCTGGGGACGGTGAGGGCCATGGCCACCGAAGCGGTGCCCGCGGCGCCCTCCTCAGCGTCCTCCGGGGCGGTGAGGGTGTAGTCCATCCGCAGCGCAGCCCAGCCGTTGTGGACGTGGAGGCTGTCGGCGGCGGAGAGGGCCGCGTTGGTGCCGGTCAGGCCGGTGAGATCCCCCTCAAAGCCCTCCAGGAGCCTGGGGGTCTTGGTGGACACAGTGACCGGGATCTCCAGGCTGGTGCGGCCGGCGCTGACGGTCAGGGTGCCGGAGGCGGGGAATTGCCCGGCGGTAAAGACGCCGTCCTCCGTTACCTCCCCTACGTCGCCGGAAACCTCCCAGTCATACCCGGTGTTGGAGGAGAGGATCTCCAGCCGGCGGTAGATGGCCGACGCGGTGAGATCCAGGCTCTCGCCGGGGGCCAGGGTGATGGACGTCACCTGGCTGCTGCCGCTGTAGAGGCGGATCTCATCGGGGGTTTCCACCACCGTCAGGTCCAGGGTGCTCCGCTCCCCGTCGGCCCGGCCGGTGATGGTCACCGAGCCCCCGTCCTCCGGGGCGGTGAAGAGGCTGCCGTCGGTGTCCCCGTCGGAGGCGTCCAGCTCCACCGCCTCATCCATGGGAATAAAGTTGGTATCCGTCAGGGTGGCGGTGATCTCCACGGTGCTGCCGGCCAGCACGAAGCTGCTGTCCGCCCACAGGTGGACCTGGCCTGCCTCGCCGGTGGCCTCGCCGGACGCCACCAGGAACAGGCAGTCCGTCACCGCCCGCAGGCTCCCGTCGGAGGGCCGGTTGAGCACCTGGGCCTCCTCGCCGGCGGGCATGGTGGCCACGGCGGTGGTGGAGCCGCCGCCATCAAAGCAGATGGCGGTCTCACAGCCCAGCTCCTCCATCCGCTGAGCCAGCAGGTCCAGGGAGCTGCCGATGGAGTGGCCGCTCTGGCGGCCGTCCACCGTGTAGATCACCACATCGCCGTTTTCCTTGACGCCGATGGCCGTCCGGGGATTGGCCGCATTGTCCAGGCCGGAGCGGGCTCTGCCGTCCTCCACCAGGAGATGCAGGCCCCCCACGGCCTCCACCACGTCGTTCCAGTCCTCGTCCGCGGCGGTCACCGTCAGGCCGAAGGTGTCACCCGGCTCCATGGAGCGCATGTAGTTGAGCTCCCAGGCGGCCGCGGCGGCGTTGACGGACAGGATTACCTGGCCCTCCTCAATATCCGCGGCGCCTCCGGTGCTCTCCACCACCTCCACCACCTCGTACTCCGTGGTGGCGCCGATGGCCGGGCAGGCCTCCTCCACCGGCTCCAGGATCACCTCCACGCCGGGGTCGGTGGTCCCGGTGTTGTGGGCGGCCTTGAATTCATAGGTATAGAGATAGATCCCGCCGCTGCTGCTGCGGGCCTTGTTTACGCCGGCCACATAGAAGCTGCCCTCCCCGTTGATGCTCCCGGTGAGGGACAGTCCGGACCGGCCGATGACGGCGGAGCCGTCGTCCCGGAAGCCCACGGCGTAGTTGCCCCCGTCGGAGCTGAGCAGCCGCCCGCCGGATACCAGGATGCCTGTGGGGACGCCGTTGCTGTCAAAAAAGTCCCCGTTCACGCCGGCCACCACCCGGTAGCCGGCCTCCTCCAGCTCCCTGGCGGCGGCGGACGCGTTCTGCCGGCCGGTGACGCTGCCGCCGTAGGTCACCACCGGCGTCACGTTCTCGTTGGGGGAATAGGTCACATAGATCTCCTGCCGCAGGCCGCCGCTGCCGCTCAGATAGTTCTCGATCTGCAGCTGGGTGCCCTCGTTGAGCTGGACGGACCGCTCCTGGAGCTGCTGGCCGTAGGCGTCGGCGGCCATAGCCGGCACCATGGACAGCAGCAGCACGGCCGCCAGCACGGCGGACAGGAATTTGGGGAATCGTTTCTTCATGACACTCTCCTTCTGCGAGGGATTTTCAGGACCTGTTCAGGTCAACATAACAACGCCTCTATGATACCACTTTTTTGCTGGAAAGTAAACAGCAACCGGGGAAAAACCCCTTCCCTCCGGAGGCGGAAATTTCTGCCTGTCGGGGACGGCGAAAACTTTGCCTTGCTTTTTCCCGGCCCCTCTGCTATGATAGCCCCCGGTGAGTTCGTAACCATCCTCACCCAGCCGCCCGGAGCGGCGAAAAAACAAAACTAAGGAGAAAAACACCATGAAACATTCCGCGTTCACCACCCGCGCCCTGGCCCAGGGCGCCGTCATCGCCGCGCTGTACGTGGCCCTGACCTACATCGCCTCCCTCCTGGGGCTCTCCTCCGGCGTGATCCAGGTCCGCCTGTCGGAGGCTCTGTGCGTGCTGCCCATGTTCCTCCCCGCCGCCGTGCCGGGGCTGTACGTGGGCTGCCTGCTGGCCAACATCCTCACCGGCTGCGTGGCCCTGGACATCCTGATGGGCCCCATCGCCACCCTGATCGGCGCCCTGGGGACCTACTTCCTCCGCCGCCACCCCATCCCGGCCCTGCTGCCCCCCATCCTCTCCAACGCCGTCATCGTCCCCCTGGTGCTCCGCTTCGGCTACGGCATGGGGGACGCCATGTGGTACATGGTGCTCACCGTGGGCGTCGGCGAGGTGATCTCTGTCGGCATTCTGGGCAGCCTGCTCCGGGCCGCTCTGCTCCGCCAGGGCCGCCTGGCCGTCTGACCGCCGCCCCTGTCCGCAAGCGGTTTTCCGACCCTGCCTTCCCGATTTCATATCATCCGTTCCCTGCGGGGCCGCGGCAGACCGCGGCCCCGTCGTTTCTTTCAAATTCTTGCGTTTCCCTGAAAAACCGCTGGATATTTGGCAAACCATATGATATAATGCCATGTTGTGTTGAAATACCGAGAAGGGAGATGACATATGGAACAGCAAAAGCGCCGCCGGGGGGACCGCCGGGACGGGACCCTCCTGCGGAACTTGGATTCCCTGCATTTTATCACCGGCATCATCTATCCCAACCGCTGCGACAACGAGGCCTATATCTCCGAAACCATCGACCTCACCAATGTCAACGCCTATCTGAAAAAGAAAAATGAAGGGGCGGACTTCCATTACACCCTTTTCCAGGTGATCGTGGCGGCTATCGCCAAAACCATCACCCTCCGGCCCAAGATGAACCGCTTTGTGGCCAACCGGAATTTCTACCAGCGCAAGGGCGTTTCCGTGTCCTTCGTGGTGAAAAAGCAGTTCTCCGACCAGGGGGCGGAGGCCCTGGCCGTCCTCCATGTAAAGGATGGGGACACCATCGAGGCTGTCCACGACTACATCGAGGAGCAGGTCACCTTCTGCCGCAGCGACAAGGTGGACAGCAGCACGGAGAATATGGACATCCTCAACAGCCTCCCCCGCTTTCTTTCCAAGGCGGCGGTGCGTTTCATCTGCTGGCTGGATAAGCACGGCTGGGTTCCCTACTCCATGATCGCCACGGATCCCTATTACACCTCCTGCGTGGTGTCCAATCTGGGCTCCATCCGCCTGAAGAGCGGCTACCACCACCTGACCAACTGGGGCACCTGCTCGATTTTCTGCATCATCGGGGAGAAGAAGCTCTCCCCCTTCTTCCAGAGCGACGGCAGCGTGGAGATGCGGGAAACCGTCCAGCTGGGCCTGACCATCGACGAACGCCTGGCCGACGGCTACTACTACTCCAAGACCGTCCGCCTGCTGAAAAAACTGCTGGAGTGCCCGGAGCTGCTGGAGCGCCCCATGATAGAAGAGGTTGATTACTGATATGGAAACCGCAAAGGAAACCTGCACCGTCAAGACCCCCTGGGTCAAGAACCTGGGGGATGTGCCCGCCCACCTGGAGTACCCCGAGTGGTCCATGTGCGAGGGCGTGGAGAAGATCGCCGAGAAGTACCCCAACCTGACCGCCTATGTGTTCATGGGCCGCAAGACCAGCTACCGCGCCCTGGTCCAGGAGATCCATCTGTGCGCCAGGGCCCTGAAATCCATCGGCGTCCGGGCCGGGGACAAGATCACCATCGCCATGCCCAACTGCCCCCAGGCGGTCATCATGTTCTACGCGGTGAATATGGTGGGGGCCATCGCCAATATGATCCATCCCCTCTCCAGCGAGAAGGAGATCGAGTTCTACCTGAAGGAGTCCGGCTCCATCTTCGCCATCACCCTGGACCAGTTCTACCACAAGTTTGAGGCCATCCGCCAGAATGTGAATCTGGACAACATCATCATCGCCTCCATCAAGGATGCCCTGAGCCAGCCCATCAAAGCTGGCTACATGCTCACCGAGGGCCGCAAGCTCCAGAAGATCCCCAAGGACGCCCCCATCATCCGCTGGAACATGTTCCTGGCCCGGGGCCGGGCCTACCACTGGAAGTACCGGGCCAAAATCAACGCCCACGACCCGGCGGTGATCCTCTACAGCGGCGGCACCACCGGCGTCACCAAGGGCATCCTCCTCTCCAACTACAACTTCAACGCCCTGGGGGAGCAGGTCCTGGCCACCAACCCCTTCTTCCGGCCCGGGGACAAGATGCTGGCCGTCATGCCCATGTTCCACGGCTTCGGTCTGGGCATCTGCATCCACACCATGCTGACCCATGGCGGGTGCTGCATTTTGGTGCCCCGTTTTACCCCGGAGAGCTACGCCAAGCTGATTTTGAAATACCGCTGCAACCTGATCGCCGGTGTGCCCACCCTGTACGAGGCCCTGCTGCGGCTGCCCAAGATGAAGAACGCGGATCTGAGCTGCCTGAAGGGCGTCTATTCCGGGGGCGACAGCCTGAGTGTGGAGCTCAAAAAGCGCTTTGACAAGTTCCTCTTTGACCACAAGGCCGCCATCCAGGTGCGGGAGGGCTACGGCCTCACCGAGTGCGTCACCGCCTCCTGCCTGACGCCGCTGAACATGGCCAAGGAGGGCTCCATCGGCCTCCCCTTCCCGGACACCTACTATAAGATTGTCAAGCCCGGCACCCAGGAGGAGGTCCCCTACGGGGAGGTGGGCGAGATCTGCCTGGCCGGCCCCACGGTGATGCTGGGATACCTGGGCCACCCGGAGGAGAATGCCCAGACCCTCCAGAAGCACCCGGACGGCCTGACCTGGGTCCACACCGGGGACCTGGGCACCATGGACGAGGACGGCTTCGTCTACTTCAAGCAGCGCCTGAAGCGGATGATCATCACCAGCGGCTACAACGTCTATCCCTCCCAGCTGGAGAATATCTTCGACGCCCACGAGCTGGTGCAGATGAGCTGCGTCATCGGTGTGCCCGACGAGCTGAAGATGCAGAAGGTGAAAGCTTTCATCATGCTCAAGCCCGGCGTGGTGGCCAGCCAGGAGACCAAGGACGCTCTGATGGCCTACGCCAGAAAGCACATCGCCAAGTATGCTATGCCCTACGACATCGAGTTCCGCGCGGAGCTCCCCAAGACCCTGGTGGGCAAGGTCGCCTACCGGCAGCTGGAGGAAGAGGAGCTCCAGAAGATCGCAGGGGAGAAGGAGCTGGCCCAGCAAAAGAGCTGAACCCGACCTGGCCCCTCCTGCGGAGAGTGCTCATCCATACGCCAAAACAAAAGAGCGGAACGGGATTCCCCGTTCCGCTCTTTCTTTGTCCTCTCACCGCTCCATGGCCCACAGGTCCCGGGGGACAAGCTTGACGGTGTACTCCTTGCCCTTCTTCCCGCAGCCGAGGCACATGCCCTCTAATTTCACCGACCGGCCCCGCTCCGTCCGGAGCCCCTTGACGGACACATACCCGTCCCGATACCGCTCCTCCTCCAGGCGGTAGGTCATGCTGCCGAAGGCCGGGAACACCAGCACCGCCTCGCCGATCTTCTCCTCCCCGTCGTAAATCTCCGCCGTGATGGAGCCGTCAATAAAGGCTGGGAGCTTGTCGAAGATGGTGAGATCCTTGTCCGCCTTCACGCTCACCTGCACAGTTACCGATCCGAACTGGGAAACCTTCACCGTGGGCTCGCCGAACGCCAGGCGGGCGAAGAGCTCCTCCGCCGGCGGCTCCGCGATCAGCTTCAGGGGGATTTTCTCCGCCGCCTCCCGGTATTGACGGGCCCGATCCTGGGCCAGCAGGATCACTGGCACGTTGGCCTGATTGATGGCGTTTGCCCGCTCGTTGTGCTCACGGATCCCCTGATTCACCCGCTCCGTGTTGGAGAAGGACATGGCCGCGGGGATCACGCCGCCGATTCCGGCGGCCGTGCCGGCCATCACCGCCCCGTCGGACTCCTTCTTCAGGGGGACAAGACGCAGTTCACTGGTGCCTCTTACGAGGCCGCTCTGGATGTCCTTGAGCATCTGCAGGGGCTTGTCGGCGCCGTGGAGTCCGGCATACCGGGTGAGCTGCTGGTACTTAAGCTCCTCCGCCGCCTGCCCCTGCCGCTTCTTCTCCGCCGCCTCCGCCGCTTTTTCCTCCCGGTAGGCCGCGGCGCACCGGTCCAGGAGATCCTCCAGCTCCTTCTCCGTCAGCTTCTCCATCTTGTGCTTGGCCGCCAGCAGCCGGAACCGCTGCTGGTTTTCCGGCTTCTTCAAATCGGACACCCGGTGGATGCCGAACTTTTTGCACTCCTCATAGAAGGCTCTGTCCCGCTTCCGCTGCTCCTCCGCCACATAAGCCTGATCGGCCGCACGAAGGGTCTTCCAGATGCGAGGAATCATGCAGACCACATAGAGCAGGGGAAGAAACAGCATGACGGTGGATATGATGCCGTTGGTATCACCGAGGTAGATAAAGTTAAGTCCAATAAGTCCGTAGACGCTGAATGCTCTATAGTAGAAGAAGGAAACCACATAGGTGAGAACATAGCCCCACAGAGCCTTGGATCGGCGATTGCTCTTCTCCCCTACGATGAACAGCAGCACCAGCAGCAAAAAAACGGTGTACAGAATGTAAAGCCAGCCCATGTTATCCCTCCCCTTCTCCCCGGGAAACAGTTCCCGGCGTCCGATTGCCTGTTCCTCTCCGCCCTGTGCCCATATCGTTTCTCCTTTCGTACTTGGCGGCCCGCCCTCCCCTTTTCAGCAGGGCCCCGCCGGTTTCGCAGCAGCCCTTCCTGTTTGAAGCTTCAAACAGGAGAAGCCCGGGCTTCTCCTGTTTTTGTTATTGTACCATATTCCCGCCGCCGTGGCAAGGGCTACCGGTTCCAGCCGGCGATCCGGGTGAGGATCACCACCGGATAGCCGTAGAGGCTGGCGGGGAAGTTCTTCATGTCGTTGGTGTTGGAGTTGATGAGATAGTCCACCGTCTCCCCGGCGCCGTCGGTGACCAGATCCCGGATGATGACCGTGTGCCGCCAGCCGCTCTCGGTGCCCATCTCCAGCAGGTCCCCGGGCTGGCCGGTAAAGTAGGGCTCGTCCACAGCCGCCGCCAGTCCGAAGCCCGTGTTGCTGGAGGCGTAGGTCAGAAACTGGGTGACGCTGGCCCAGGAGCCGGACCGGCCGGAGGCGGTGGGGGCGTTGGAGAAGGCGCTGTCGTACCACTTCCAGACCGCGCTCCCCTGGGTGTCCATGGGGATGCCCCCCGCCAGCAGGCACTGGGACACGTAGTTCTGGCAGTTCCCGCCGGAGCCGGCGTAGTCCACCCAGTCCGGATTGCGGGTCATGGCGTACTGGTCCGCGTAGGCCAGGGCCGCCTCCCGGTCATAGGCCACGTCCGCATCAGGCAGACTCCCCGCCTCTCCCCGCTGGGCCTCCAGGGCGTCCCTGGCGGCCTGGAGGGTGTCCAGATAGCTCTCAGCTGCCGCCAGATAAGCCTCCGGCGCCTCCGCGGCCATGCCCCCCGCCAGGTCCATCAGCTGGCCGAAGAGGGCGTTGTACTGCATGTGGCTGCGGATAGTCCAGGCCCCGTTTCGCTGCTCCAGCACGAAGCGGTGGAAGGTCCGGGACCGCTCGGAGGTGATCCCCGGCAGCTGGGCAAAGTTTTGGGTGCTGCGCTCCATGGCGTCCACCGCCACCGAGCCGTCCTCCTGGGCCGTGACCCCCCGGCAGAGGATGGTGTACTGGTAGCCGGTCAGGGAGTAGTCCAGGCCGTCGATCATGGTGCGCATCCCCACCTGGAGGTCGACCTCCGCGCTGCTGATCCGGGCCTGGGTATCGTCGGAGAACAGGTCGGCGAAGTCCGCCTCCTCCAGCCGGGCCAGGGCCTCGTAGGACCGGGTGAAGTAGTCCAGCAGCAGCGCCTCCTGGTCGGCGCTGAGGGCCGCTCCCGCTTCATATGTAATCTCCCCCGTGCCCAGGGGCTCCGGTTGAAAGGCCTCCACCACCTCCGGCGGCAGGAGGGAATTCTCTCCTCCGTTCTCCGCCGGGGCGCAGCCGCTGAGCAGCAGGCTCAGGCACAGCATCACCGTCAGGCATCCGCTCATCACTGTTTCTTCCTTTCTTCGCCCGGTTCCCGGGCGTTTCTGTTTTCCCATGCCGGCATTCGTCTGATGACCAATGCGGACAGCCGGGAGCCCGCCGGCCCTGCGCAGGATCACACCAGTCCAGCGCAGCCGCCGATTGTCCCATAACAGATTTATTATACGCGTCTTCCGGCTCTTTGGCAGGTCTGGGCCGGGCAGCCCCGAACTCTTCCCGCACACCGTTTTTTGCTTTTCGGCGTGGAGCCACTGTCCGGCTTTCCCTGCAGGCCCGGACCCATAAGCGCTGCGCTCTTTTGCGAGGCCTCCATCGGCCGGCTCCGCCGACAAGCCCGCGTCAAAAAAGAGTCCCGGAACCGAGAAGGTTCCGGGACTCTCCGCTCAGCGGGATTTCGATCAATACATGCCGCCCATGTCGCCGCCGGCGGGTGCCGCCGGTGCGGGGGGCTCGGGCTTGTCGGCCACCAGGGACTCGGTGGTCAGCACCATGGAGGCCACGCTGGCGGCGTTCTCCAGAGCGCTGCGGGTCACCTTGGCGGGATCCACAATGCCGGCGGGAATCATCTCGCAGTAGGTCTCATTGTAGGCGTCGAAGCCGTAGCCGACCTTGCCGCTGGTCTGGATCTTCTCCAGCACCACGCTGCCGTCCACGCCGGCGTTCTTGGCGATCTGGCGGACAGGCTCGGTCAGAGCGGCGGCAATGATGCGCACGCCGGTCTTCTCGTCGCCCTCCACGCCGGGGATCAGCTTCTCCACCTCGGAGACGGCGTTGACATAGGCCACGCCGCCGCCGGCCACAATGCCCTCTTCCACAGCGGCCTTGGTGGCGTTCAGGGCGTCCTCGATGCGGAGCTTCTTCTCCTTCATCTCGGTCTCGGTAGCGGCGCCCACCTTGATGACGGCCACGCCGCCGGCCAGCTTGGCCAGCCGCTCC
>CAJFVK010000044.1 GCA_904420435.1 uncultured Oscillospiraceae bacterium | reverse complement strand
ATCTTCATATAGTTCATTTTATAGATGTGGTCGCCGGAAAGAACCACCACATACTCGGGATCGTACATATCCACAAAGCCGATATTCTGATAGATGGCGTTGGCCGTCCCCTTATACCAGCTGCCCTTGTCTCCCTCCACCATGTAGGGGGGCAGGATGTGGACGCCGCCGCTGGAGCGGTCCAGGTCCCAGGGCTGGCCGGAGCCGATGTAGCTGTTGAGATCCAGGGGCTTGTACTGGGTCAGCACGCCCACGGTGTCGATGCCTGCGTTGGTGCAGTTGGACAGGGGGAAGTCGATGATGCGGTACTTGCCGCCGAAGGGAACGGCCGGCTTTGCCACATTGCTGGTCAGCACATACAGGCGGCTGCCCTGTCCGCCGGCCAGCAGCATAGCGATACATTCCTTCTTCATTTGCTCGTGCCTCTCTTTTTCGTTGTTTTCTCCGTTGCTTGTTTCGGCGCTTTTGCCGGGGATTTCTTCTTGGCGGGGCCCTCCGGGGCGGCCCCCTTCCCTCCGGGCTTCTTTCCGGCGGCGCGGACGGCGGCCTTCCGCTTTTTGGGCTTGGGCGGCATGGTCCCCTCGCCCTCCAGGAACACCGCCCCCAGCGGCGGGATCCGGATGGCCACGGAGCTCTCCTTCCCGTGGGACTCCACCCACTCCACCTGGGCGGGCAGCTCGTTGAGGACGCCGCTGCCGCCGAAGGCGGGATCGTCGCTGTTGAACACCTCCCGCCACTCCTTTACCGGCGGGCAGCCGAAGCGGTAGCCCTCGTAGGCGTTGGGGGAGAAGTTGACCGCGCACAGGAGGGGGTTGCCCTTGCTGTCCTTCCGGAGGAAGACCACCACGTTGTTGCTGTTGTCGTCCGGCACCAGCCACTCGAAGCCCTCCCAGTCAAAGTCCTCCTCCCAGAGGGCCGGGTGCTGAAGGTAGAAGCGGTTGATGGCCTTGAAATAGTCGTTGAGCTGCCGGTTGTCCTCCTGCTCCAGAAGGCCCCAGTCCAGCTGGGCGTCAAAGTGCCACTCCTCCTCGGTGCCCAGCTCCACGCCCATGAAGCTCAGCTTCTTGCCAGGGTGGGCCAGGGTGTAGGCGTAGAAGCCCCGGACGCCGGCGAACTTCTGCCAGCGGTCCCCGGGCATCTTGCCGAAGACGGATCCCTTCATGTGGACCACCTCGTCGTGGCTCAAAGGCAGGACGAAGTTCTCGGAGAAGGCGTACATCATGGAGAAGGTGATATCCTTGTGGTTGAACTGGCGGAACCAGGGGTCCAGCTTCAGGTAGTGGCACATGTCGTTCATCCAGCCCATGTTCCACTTCAGGTTGAAGCCCAGGCCCCCCACCTCCGCTGGCTTGGTCACCAGGGGCCAGGCGGTGGACTCCTCGGCGATCATCAGCACGCCCGGATTCACCGCGTAGGCGGTCTTGTTCAGGGCGCGCAGGAAGTCGATGGCCTCCAGGTGCTCGTGGCCGCCGTACTTGTTGGGCCGCCACTCCCCCTGCTGGCGGGAGTAGTCCAGGTAAAGCATGGAGGCCACCGCGTCCACCCGGATGCCGTCGATGTGGTACTCCCGCAGCCAGAAGGCCGCGGAGGAGAGGAGGAAGCTGCGGACCTCCGGCCGGGCGTAGTCAAACACCCGGGTGCCCCAGCCCTTGTGCTCCTGGCGGAGGGGGTCGGCGTACTCGTAGCAGCAGGTGCCGTCGAACTCGTAGAGGCCCTGCTCGTCCTTGCAGAAGTGGGCGGGCACCCAGTCCAGCACCACGCCGATGCCGTTCTGGTGCATCTTGTCCACAAAATACATGAAGTCATGGGGGACGCCGAAGCGGGAGGTGGGGGCGAAATACCCGGTGCACTGGTAGCCCCAGGAGTCGTCCAGGGGGTGCTCCGTCACCGGCAGGAGCTCGATGTAGTTGAAGCCCATCTCCTTGACGTAGGCGCTCAGCTGGTCCGCCAGGTCCCGGTAGTCGATGAAGTCTCCGTTCTCCCGGCGGCGCCAGGACCCCAGATGGACCTCATAGGCGTTCATGGGCCCGTGGAACACCCGGGGACCGCTGTGGTTTTCCCGGCACCACGCCTCATCCCCCCACGCATAGCCGCTGATGTCGTAGATCTTGCTGCCGGTGCCCGGCCGGGTTTCGCAGTGGAAGGCATAGGGGTCCGCCTTCATCCGGATCTTCTCATCCGGCCCCTCGATGGAAAATTTATAGAGATCGTAGCGCTGAAGGCCCGGCACAAAGGCCTCCCAGATCCCGCCGGGGGAGAGCTTTTCCATGGGGTGCCTCTCCCGGTTCCAGTCGTTGAAGTCCCCCACCACAGACACGGACAGCGCGTTGGGGGCCCAGACCCGGAACACATAGCCCTGCTGCCCGTCCCGCTCCTCCGGGTGGGCACCCATGTAGGTGTAGGCTGTGATATCGGAGCCCTCGTGGAAAAAATAGTTGCTGACCTGGTCGATCTTCTGATGGTTCATGGTACTCCTCCAACTATCCTGTGTACAGGAAGATGCTATGACTGACTGTACTGCAATTATACTCTTTCTTTCAGGAAATCGTCAAGAAAAAGGGGTCGACAAATCCGACAGCATTTTTACAGAAAAAAGTAACAATAAATTGTGGAATCGTCCAAACTTTTCTTTCATATTTTGCACAACTTGTCAGAAGCAGCCTGGAGAAAAACCATTCGCCCAGCAAAATTTTGCGCTGTTTTCAAAAAACATTTTTGCGGGATTTTTCCTGCTTTTTCCATGAAAAACTCCCATATTTAACAGGAGCCGCCGGCAAACCGCCGGCCTGCCGGGATCCTGAGAAAGCCGGCGGTTCCTGGGGGCTTTTTTGGGGGGAGCCCCGGCTGGAAGCTTCCAGCACGGAGGAAAGAATGCTTGCTTTTTTTCGGTTGGTATCGTATACTAAAAATAGTGTGGCGCCGGCGGAGGACTTTTGCCGGTCCGGCTCGGGCGGCACAGGCGGAAGAAAAAGCCGGGGCGGGGAGCTTCTCTCCGCCCCGGCTTTGATAAAATATTTTTTCTCAATAATAAAAAATTTTGTAAAGGCAATATTGATAAACAATGACGGATGATATATTCTGATATTGGTCATATAGACCAAACGAGAGGAGCGTAGAGAGGAGGGCGAGGCCCATGGGCCAGAATGCCTGATGACGATTGTCAGCAATCCCCCTTTCCCAGCGCGAATGAAAATGAAGTTGACGCAGAATGTATGAAGGAGGATTACGATGAAAAAGTTAGTGGCTCTTGTGTTGACTCTTGCCATGGCAATTTGTGTGGCAGCTCCAGCTATGGCGGCCAGTGAAAATGCCCAGATCTCCGCCGCTATTGCGAAGATTCAGGAAACATACCCTGGTGCGGAAATTGAGGTGACAGAAGAAGGGACGCTGGAAGTCTTTGTACCATATGATATTTACGCACCATCGTCTACAATCGCCCCATTTAGCACTAACAGAGATAGTATGTATTGTCCTGCGGGCGGGACTTTTAATCATTTTGAGCCCACAAGTATATGGTTGCCGGAAATGGGTGTACCTCAGTATATCATATTCATGCCAGGAGATATTGCAGAAGCGTTCCTGGCTATGCGGACAAATCCAAATTGGTTCCAGCAAATTATGGATTGGACTGAAGCTCTTCCAACAGATGAGGTACTTTCATTGATACAAGCATATTTCGGGATAACTGTTACTTATGCAGCTCTTGCAGCGATAATTGCGGCAATGGTTATCGATAATATTATGGCCTTTGATGATGCAAGACTGAAAGCTGCGGTTGAAGCCGGAACAGACGGCGCTGTTTCTGTCACATGTACGGTGACAGAAAATATTTACACCGAACTTTATGCCGGCTGGGGCGGGAAGTATGTGAGTGCTGCGCCATACGAAAGCGGCTGGAGGTATGACTTTGCCGAAGGCGAGTATTATATGTGGTAAAATATGAAGAATGAGATGCCTTTGATTGAACGGTTATATCAGAAACGTTGGTGGTTTTTAATTGCCATGTTTCTTGCGTTCATCATTTTTGGCGTAGCGTTAAATACAGATTACTTTTTGGTTACCTTTGGAACACCGGTCTGCACAATATTGGTGCTGGGTGTCTTTGTAGTTATAATTAGCCTGTGGGTCCTGCTCCATGCGGCATTTGTCCTGTCCCGCCACAGAAGAAGCATCCCCGCGCCCTTTGGCGCTTACCGGGAGATGGTGGGCAGCGTGGTTTTTATCCTCCTCTGCTTGCAGATTGCCGCGAGGGGACTGGATGAGATCGGCGGATTCCAGGTGTTCTGGCAGAGGCTGACCGGCGGATGATTCCGCGGCTCCGGCAGCCTGGCGAAGCGCGGCGAGGCCCCTTTTCCGAATAAGGCGTCGGCCTTTTCCGGCAAGCACAGCGCCGCCCGGCGGGAACTCCCCGCCGGGCGGCGCTTCTCTCATTACTCCACGTCCAGATCCACAGTGATGTGGTCCGTTCCGTTCTCCTCAAACTCCCCCATGTACCGCTCCATCCGGTCCATGATGGCGTCATAATTCTCCCGGGTGGGCTCCCCCAGGTCCCGGAGGGCCAGTTCCTCGGCCAGGATCTCAAAGAAGGTCACATCCTCGTAGGCCATGATGGCCTCGTGGATGCCCCCCTCGGCAAAGGCCCGGGAGGGGATCAGCTCCCCCTCGTACAGCTCCACCAGCTTGGCCATGCCGTGGTCCAGGCAGTGGGCGAACACCTGGCTCTCCACCTCGTCGTACTCCCGGATCCGGTCGTCTCCCCGGGTGGAGTTGAGGACCCAGTTGCCTATGTACACCAGGTCCAGCAGGCGGCGGAATTGTTTTTGCGTCAAATGCAGTTCCATGGGACACCTCCCGTCGCGTCCGCGCGTAACGTGATTCTAGGACAGATTATAACAGAGGTCTATGAAAAATGCCACAGAAAATCGCGGGTAAACTCCCCAAATTTTACTTGTTCTTACGGGGGAAGCATAGTATAATGACAAAGTTAATGACCATGAGGAGGTATGCCCATTGGATTCCCGTCCCATCGGGGTCTTTGACTCGGGCCTCGGCGGCCTGACCGCGGTGCGGCAGCTGCGGCGGATCATGCCCTCTGAACATATCATATACTTCGGGGACACGTCCCGTGTGCCCTACGGCAACCGCAGCGCAGACACCATTTTGAAGTACGCCCGCCAGGACCTGCGGTTCCTCCGGAGCTTTGACCTGAAGGCGGCGGTGATCGCCTGCGGCACCGTCAGCTCCAACTGCCTGGGGACCCTCCAGCAGGAGAACGACATCCCCATCGTGGGGGTGGTGGAGCCGGCGGTGCGCCGGGCGGCGGCGGTGACGGAGAACCGGCGGGTGGGCCTGATCGCCACCCGGGCCAGCGTCAGCTCCGGGGCCTACCAGCGGCTCTTCCGCCGGGACCACCCGGACATCGCCCTCTTTGCCAAGGCCTGCCCCCTCTTTGTCCCCCTGGTGGAGGAGGGGCGCTTCCGGCCCGGGGATGTGGTGATTGAAACGGTGGCGGCGGAGTACCTGGCGGAGCTGAAGGAGTGGGGGGTGGACACCCTGGTGCTGGGCTGCACCCACTATCCCCTGCTGGAGGACGTGATCGCCGGGGAGATGGGCCCCACCGTTTCCCTGGTGGATGTGGGCTGCGAGTCGGCCTATGAGATCAAGCGGCAGCTGAAGAGCATGGACCGCCTGGCGCCGGAGGGCGCCGGACACGTGGACTACTACGCCAGCGACCGGCCGGCGGACTTCCAGCGGCTGGCGGCCTCCTTCCTCCGGGAGGATCTGGAGGAGCAGGTCCACCCGGTGGACATTGAGAAATACTGAGATGGACGTGGAGATTTTTCTGCGCAGCCAGCAGCGGACGGAGGGGGAAACCCTCTGCCAGGAGCAGCGGCTGGCCGGGGCGCTGGAGTGGGAGGGAGAGGAGCCCCGCCTGCGCTGGCGGGAGGAGGGCCCGGCCGGGGCGGTGGAAGCGGAGCTGCGCTTTTCCGGCGAAGAGGCGGTCCTCCGGCGGCAGGGGGCCGTCCGCGCCCGGATGGTGTTCGCTGTGGGCCGGCGGTGCCCGGCGGACTATGAAACTCCCTGGGGGACCCTGCCCCTGGAGACGGAAACCGAGTACCTGGGCCGCAGCCTGAGCGGCAGCAGCGGCGGCGGGAGGGTCCTGCTCCGCTATGTGCTCCGCAGCGGCGGGGCGATCCTGGGACACTACAGCCTGAAGCTGAATATCAGAGAGAGGAACAAGGAACATGACCAACATGATTGAGAAGGCCCGGGAGCAGATCCTCAGCCTGGTGGGCGCGGCCTACGCCGCGGCGGCCGGGGCGGGGGAGCTGCCCGAGGGCGTGGCGGTGAACGCCAATGTGGAGATCCCCAAGGACGTGGCCAACGGGGACTACACCACCACCTTTGCCCTGGCGGCGGCCAAGGCCATGAAGAAGAACCCCCGGGAGATCGCCCAGATTCTTCTGAACCACCTGGACCTGGAGGGGAGCTACTTTGCCTCGGCGGAGATCGCCGGCCCCGGCTTCCTGAACTTCCGCCTGGCCGAGAGCTGGTACCGGGAGCTGCTGGAGGCGGTGGAGCGGGAGGACAGCGCCTACGGCACCAACGACCGGATGGAGGGTCAGAAGGTGATGGTGGAGTTCGTTTCCGCCAACCCCACCGGCCCCATGCACATGGGCAACGCCCGGGGCGGCGTGCTGGGGGACACCCTGGCCAGCGTCCTGGCGGCCAACGGGGCGGACGTGTGGCGGGAGTTCTATGTGAACGACGCCGGCAACCAGATCGAGAAGTTTGCCGCCTCCCTGGAGGCCCGGTACCTCCAGATCATCCTGGGGGAGGACGCGGTGCCCTTCCCGGAGGACGGCTACCACGGGGACGACATCCGGGAGCTGGCCCAGGCCTTCTATGAGAAGTACGGCGAGCAGTATAAGGATGTTCCCCAGGAGGAGCGCCACCAGGCCCTGGCCCGGTTCGGCCTGGACACCAACATCCCCAAGATGAAGGAGGACCTGCGGCGCTACAAGATCGAGTACGACCAGTGGTTTTTCGAGTCGGAGCTCCATGAGAGCGGCTACGTGGCGGAAACCGTGGACAAGCTCACCGAGCGGGGCTACACCTACGAGAAGGACGGGGCCCTCTGGCTGGCCACGGCCCGGATCCTCCGGGAGAACTATCAGAAGGCCGGAAAGAGCGACAAGGAGATCGACAAGCTGGACCTGAAGGACGACGTCCTCCGCCGGGCCAACGGCTTCTACACCTACTTTGCCGCTGACATCGCCTACCACCGCAACAAGTTTGAGAAGCGCAGCTTCGACCGGGTCATCAACATCTGGGGCGCGGACCACCACGGCCACGTGGCCCGGCTCACCGGCGCACTGGACGCCCTGGGCCTGGACGGCACCGGCCGGCTGCACATTGTGCTCATGCAGCTGGTGAAGCTCATGCGGGACGGGGAGCTGGTGCGGATGAGCAAGCGCACCGGCAAGGCCATCTCCCTGCGGGACCTGCTGGACGAGGTGCCGGTGGACGCGGCCCGGTGGTTCTTCAACGGCAAGCCCGACTCCCCCATGGAGTTTGACCTGGGCCTGGCGGTCCGGGAGGACAGCGAGAACCCGGTGTACTATGTCCAGTACGCCCACGCCCGGCTGTGCAACCTGCTGAAGACCCTGGAGGCGGAGGGGGTTCAGGCGCCCGCCGCGGCCCAGGTGGATCTGAGCCTCCTCTCCGGCCCCACGGAGCAGGCGCTGATGAAGGCCCTGGCGGCCTACTGCGAGGAGGTGCGCCTGGCGGCCCGGGACTACGACCCCAGCCACATCAACCGCTACCTGATGGAGCTGGCCGGGGCCTTCCATCGGTTCTATACCGCCTGCCGCATCAAGGGGGAGGAGCCCCAGATCCAGGCCGCCCGGCTGAAGCTGGCCGCCGCCACCCGCACGGTGCTGCGAAACGGCATGGCCCTCCTGGGCGTGAACGCCCCGGAGAAGATGTGACCGGACCCCTCCTGCAGAAAAGAAAACAGCCCGACCGGTTTTCAGCCGGTCGGGCTGTTTTTTGCGTGACCGCTTACTCCGCGGAGAACTGGTCCTTGCCCACGCCGCACAGGGGGCAGACGAAATCCTCCGGCAGATCCTCCCACTTGGTGCCGGGGGCGATGCCGTTGTCGGGATCACCCAGGGCCTCATCGTAGACATAGCCGCAGACGTCGCAAACGTACTTCATGTTGAGATCCTCCTCACAAATTTTCTTGTATCCTCAGGAAACGGGCGGGAAACGCTCTGTTTTTGGAAACGCCTCCCGGGATTTAATGACCAATGCTAGTATATCCAGTCCGGGGGAGAAAATCTGTTGCACCTGCAACACTTTGAAAATTTCGCGATCTCCGCCATCTCCCAAAGACAGTGGGGCGGCGGGGCTGGATCCCGCTCTCGCGGGGGGCCGGAGCGGGCAAAGGATGGATATTTTGCCTGGAAAATGGACAGAATTTTAAGAAGGTGTGAACAGTTTGTGAATGTTTTGGGTAGGATGTTGACATAACGGGGGAATCTGTTACAATGAACTTGTACATGAGATGTGTTTCTTTTTCTTTTCTCCCTCTCTCCATTTTTCTAAGAACAGAGGACCCCGCGCCGACCGGCGCGGGGTCCTCTGTTCTGTGTTTGGACTCAGAGAATCTCCAGCAGGGCGTTCAGGGTGACCCACCCCTGGGGGAAGGGGCGCATCAGGTTCCAGAAGCCGGCCCCCTGGAGGCCGTACTGGGCGATCAGCTCGCATTTGGCAGCGATGCTCCGGGCGTCCTCAAACCAGACCACGTGCTCCGTCCCCCGGCCGTCGGCATAGTAGAAGTAGGGGGCCTGGGCGCTCTCGTCGTACTGGACGGCGGCCTGGTAGCGGCGGGCCAGCTCCACGGCCTGGGGGTTGGAGAGGGACCGGGCGCTGGTGACCCCCTGCTGGAAGGGCAGGGGCCAGTCGTAGCCGTAGGTAGGGATCCCCAGCAGGAGCCGCTGGGGCGCGATTTCCGTCACGGCGTACTCCACCACCTGCCGCACGTTGGGCAGGGGGGCCACCGCCATGGGCGGCCCGTAGGCGTAGCCCCACTCGTAGGTCATCAGCAGGGCGAAGTCCGCCGCCTGGCCCAGGAAGGCGTAGTCGTGGGCCTCGTAGAGAAGGCCCGGCTGGCCGGCGTAGGTCTTGGGGGCCAGGGCCACCATTACCGGATAGCCCAGGGCGCCCATCCGCCGGCGCATCTGTGCCACAAACGAGCCGTAGGCCGCCCCCTGCTCCGGCGGGACGAATTCAAAGTCGATGTCCACCCCCCGGTAGCCCTTTTCCACCACCGCCCCGGCCACCTGCTCGATCAGCTGGGTCTGGAGGGCCGGATCCTCCAGCACCATGCTGACCCGCTGGCTGGAGAACTGGCCGTCCTCCGTCAGGGAGGACAGGTGGAGAAAGGGCAGGACGCCCATGGACCGGGCGGAGGCCAGCAGGGCCTGGTCCTCCAGGTGGAGAAGGCCGCCGGAGGCGGTGACGCCATAGGTAAAGGGGGCTAGCAGCGTCATATAGGGGAGGGCCGCGTCCAGCTCCTCCTGGGGGATGTAGGGATAGGCGTAGCCGCCGGTTGCGGCGGTGCCCAGCTTCTCCCCCAGATAGGAGATCACCAGCACCTGCCCGGCATTCAGCTGGGAGCGGCCCTGGAGGCTGTAGTTGTTCCGGAGGAGCTGCCTGAGGGACAGCCCGTACTGCCGGGCGATAGAGGAGAGGGTCTCCCCCGCCTGGACCGTGTGGAGTACCTCCGGGAATTGAACGGCCAGGGCCTGCCCCACTGCCAGCTGCCCCCCGATGACGCCGTTGTCCGAGGAGAGGCGCAGGGGGTCCACGCCGTACTGCCGGGCGATAGACGCAATCGTCTCCCCGGATTGGACCACATGTATCAGCATCCAGCTTCACCTCGTGGCAGTATATGCGCCGCTGGCGCTCCCTATGCCAGAAGGCTGAGCAGCAGGTGGAGAGCGACGCAGGACGCTGTGCCGATGGCTGTGGGCAGGGCGACAGCCAGGGCCGTCCAGCCCCAGCTTCCGGTTTCCCGGCGGATGGTGAGGCAGGTGGTGCCGCAGGGGAAGTGGAAGAGAGTGAAGAGCACCATGGAGAGAGCCGTCTGCCAGGTCCAGCCGTTGGCGACCAGGATGGCCCTCAGCTGGGCGAGTCCCTGGTACTCCGTGAGGGAACCGGCGGACAGATAGCCCATCAGGGCGATGGGGACGACGATCTCGTTGGCGGGAAAGCCCAGGAGGAAGGCCAGCAGGATCATGCCGTCCAGGCCCATCAGCTCTCCCAGGGGGTCCAGGAGGGCGGCGCAGCGCTGGAGCAGGGAGACGTCACCGGGGGCCAGATTGGCCAGCAGCCAGATGAGCAGGCCCGCCGGCGCCGCCACGGAAACCGCCCGCAGCAGCACAAAGGCGGTCCGGTCCACCACGGATCGGACGATCACCTGGCCGATCCGGGGCCGGCGGTAGGGGGGCAGCTCCAGGGCGAAGGAGGAGGGCTCCCCCCGGAGGACCGTCCGGGACAGGAGCCGGGAGGCCCACAGGGTCACCGCCACCGCCAGCACAATGGCCAGCAGCAGGAGGAGGGCGGCGGTCAGGGAGGCCCCCGGGCCAGCGCCGGCGGCGAAAAACATGGTGAGTACGGCGATCAGGGTGGGGAAGCGGCCGTTGCAGGGCACCAGGCTGTTGGTGAGAATGGCGATCAGCCGCTCCCGGGGACTGTCGATGATCCGGCAGCCCATGACGCCGCAGGCGTTGCAGCCGAAGCCCATGCACATGGTAAGGGCCTGGCGGCCGTGGGCCCCGGCCCGGCGGAAGAGGCGGTCCAGGTTGAAGGCCACCCGGGGAAGATACCCCGCGTCCTCCAGCAGGGTAAAGAGGGGAAAGAAGATGGCCATGGGCGGCAGCATGACGGAAACCACCCAGGCCACCGTCCGGTAGACCCCGTCGGCCAGGGCGGACACCAGAAAGGCGGGCAGCCCCAGAGCGGAGAGCAGGCTCCGCAAGGGCTCCTGCAGGCCCATGAGCAGGTCGGAGAGCAGCCGGGAGGGGAGGTTTGCCCCGGCGATGGTGAGCCAGAACACCAATGCCAGCAGCAGGAGCATCACCGGGATGCCGGTGGCCCGGGAGGTGAGGATCCTGTCCAGCCGCCGGTCCCGGCGGTGGGCGTCCGGGGGCACCCGGACCGAAAGGGCCGCCACCTGGGCGGCCCTGGCCATGAGAGCGGCGCACCGGCAGTCCTGGCTGCAGCCGGTGCAGCCGCCGCAGCCCGTCCGGTGGGCGGGAGGCGGCAGGGGGTGCTCCACAGTCTCCCGAATCGCGGCCCGCAGGCTGTCCAGCCCCTCGCCGGTCCCAGCGGCGGTGGCCACCACGGGGACGCCCAGGGCGTCCTGAAGGGCGGTGAGGTCCAGGGAGATCCCTTTCCTCTCCGCCTCGTCCATCAGGTTGACGCACAAGACCACCGGATGGGTCTCCTCCATGATCTGGAGGACCAGATTCAGATTCCGCTCCAGGCAGGTGGCGTCCGCCACCACCAGGGTCGCGTCCGCCTGGCCGGAGCGGAGAAAATCCCGGGCGATCTCCTCCTCCGGGCTGTCGGCCCAGAGGGAGTAGGTGCCGGGAAGATCTACCAGGGTGTAGAGGTCGCCGCCGTATGTAAAGGCACCCCGGGCGGTGGCCACGGTCTTTCCCGGCCAGTTGCCCGTGTGCTGGTGCAGATGGGTCAGGGCGTTGAACAGGGTGGATTTCCCCACGTTGGGGTTTCCCGCCAGCGCGACGGTGTAGTGGTGCGGCATTGGCTGCGGCCTCCCTTTCAAGAAATGAGGATGCGCCGGGCGTCCTCCCGGCGCAGGGCGATCACCGCGCCCCGGACGCCGTAGGCCACCGGGTCCCCCCAGGGGGCGGCCTGAAGGGCGGAAACCGGCGCGCCGGGGATGAAGCCCAGGTCCAGCATCCGTCGGCGCTTGGCTCCGGTGAAGGAGAGCGCCGTTACCGTGGCGGCGCCGCCGATGGGCAGCTGGTCCAGTGTCTGGGGCATGAAAGCCCCCTCCTTTCCTTTTGTGCTGCTTCAGCCTATGCCGCCGGGCGGGCGGAGGTGCGGCCCTGCCGGCGGAGTGGGAAAAAGGGAAAGAGGCAGAAAAAAGAACGCCTCCGGGAGAGCATAAGGCTCTCCCGGAGGCATCTGTGCTTCCCGGGGAAAATTCTGAGATTCAGGCAGCTAAGTACAGGGCGGCACCGTGGGCAATGCCCCGGGCCAGCTGCTGCTGGTAGGCATCCTGCTGCAGAAGGTCCAGCTCCGCCGGCGTGGACATGAAGCCGCACTCCACCAGGGCCGCGGGCACCTTGCTCTGCCGCAGTACCGCCAGGTCGTCCCGCCGGTGGGTACCCATGTCCGGCGCGCCGGTGGAGGCCATCATGGTCTGGCGCAGCAGGTCCGCTGCCGCCTGGCCGTCCCGGCTGGCGGAGTGGTGGGCGGTGTAGATCCCCCGGGCGTCCGGATTGGAGGCGCTGGAGTTGCAGTGGACGCTGAGCAGCAGATCCGCCTTCAGCCGGTTGGCCAGGGCCGCCCGGTCCGAGAGGCTCACGTCCCGGTCCCCGGTCCGGGTCATGACCACCCGGGCGCCCATGGACTCCAGGGCCCGGGCGGTTTTCTGGGCGATGGCCAGGTTCAGATGGCTCTCCCGGACACCATGGTAGGCTGCCCCGGTGGCGCTGCCCCCGTGGCCCGGGTCTACCACAATGGTGCGGCCGGAGAGGTCCGGGTACCAGTCGTCGCTGTAGAGGTAGGCGGTGTCGGTGCCGCCGGTCCACTTCACCGTCAGGCCCAGGGCCTCGGCGACGGCCCGGAGGGGTACCATGGTTCGGCCGCCCTCCAGATAGGCGGCGGCGTCAAAGCTCAGGGTCTTACCGTTGAGGACCACGGTGACTGTGCGCCGGCCGCCGCTGCCGGAGGCGGCGGCTGTCAGCACGGCGATCAGAGCCAGGGTCATCAGCAGGGGCGTCAGTCGTTTCATGGGGCATCCCGTCCTTTCGGCGCTATTATAACGAAAGGAATGTGCAGAAAACAAGCTGTAATTCCTGGCGAATCTGTGAATTCTGACCTTGACAGGGGGCGGATATTTCGCCTATTCTAAGCATAGAAGAAAAAGTCCAAAAGAGAGGATGGTGTCCAATGGGGACGGAAAAGGAAAAATCTGGTCAGATGACGCTGAACAGCCTGCAGGTGGGCCAGAGCTGCATCATTGAGCAGGTGGGCAACCAGCGGGGCGCGGTGAAGCGCCGGCTGGTGGACATGGGCCTGACGCCGGGCACGGCGGTGCGTCTGGTGAAGATCGCCCCCCTGGGGGATCCCCTGGAGGTGTCCCTGCGGGGCTATGAGCTGTCTTTGCGGCGGGAGGACGCGGTGCAGATCCAGATCCGTCCCCTGAAGCCAGGGGAGCCGGCGGAGAACCGGACGCCGGACGCGGCCTACCGGCTGGGGGGCGGGTGCAGCGGGAACTGCGCCAGCTGCACGGAGGCCTGCAAGCAGAAGGAGACCCTGGACGCCATGCGCCGGGACCACATCCACGAGCAGCGCCAGCACCCCAGCCAGTACGACGCCGCCGCCCACGACAAGCGCCCATGGAAGGTGGCCCTGGTGGGCAACCCCAACGCGGGCAAAACCACCCTCTTCAACGCCCTCACCGGCTCCAACCAGTACGTGGGCAACTGGCCCGGCGTGACGGTGGAGAAAAAGGAGGGCATCGCCAAGGTGGGGGAGCTGAGCTTCACACTGGTGGACCTGCCGGGGATCTACTCCCTCTCCCCCTACTCCATGGAGGAGATCGTGGCCCGGCGGTTTATCATCGATGAGAAGCCGGACGCCATTATCAATATTGTGGACGCCACCAACCTGGAGCGGAACCTCTACCTGACCATGCAGCTGCTGGAGCTGGAGCGCCCCACGGTCATGGCCTTGAACTTTATGGACGAGGTGGAAAAGCAGGGGGTCACCATCGACTGCGGCCGCCTCTCCGCCCGGCTGGGCATCCCGGTGGTGCCCATCTCCGCCCGGGACGGCAAGAACATCGACGAGCTGGTCCGCCAGGCCCACAAGATGATGCACACCGGGCTGACGCTGGAGCCGGACGATCTGTACGACGACTTTACCCACATGATCCACCACCGGATCGGCGAGATCATCCACGACCGGTGCTACGCCGTGGGCATCCCCGCCCACTGGGCCTCCATCAAGCTCCTGGAGGGAGATGAGGACGTGGCCAAGACCCTGGGCCTGGGGGAGGTCACCCGCCAGCGGATCGATCAGATCGCCGCGGAGTACGAGGCGGCGGCACCCCTGGGGGACCGGGAGACCATGATCGCCGACAGCCGCTACCGCTTTGTGGAGAAGACCGTCCGCTACGCGGTCCGAAAGCCCAGCGACAGCGGAAAGAAGACCGTCACCGAGCGGATCGACGCGGTGGTGACCCACAAGATCTGGGCCATCCCCGTGTTCTTCGCCATGATGCTCCTCATGTTCCTCTTCACCTTCTCCGGCCCGGGCAAGTGGCTGGGGGACCTGATGGCCTGGTTCATCGACGACGTGCTGAGCCCCGGCGTGTCCGGTTGGCTGGCCGCCATCGCCGCCCCCGGCTGGGTTCAGGGGCTCCTGGTGGACGGCATCATCGCCGGCGTGGGCGGCGTGCTGGTGTTCCTGCCCCAGATCGCGGTGCTGTTTTTGTTCCTGAGCCTCCTGGAGGACACGGGCTACATGGCCCGGGCGGCCTTCGTCATGGACCGGACCCTGCGCCACTTCGGCCTCTCGGGCAAGGCCTTCATCCCCATGCTCATGGGCTTCGGCTGCACGGTGCCCGCCGTCATGGGCGCCCGGACCATGGAAAACGAGAAGGACCGGCGGATGACTATTCTCCTGGTGCCCTTCATGTCCTGCGGCGCCAGGCTCCCCATCTACGCCCTGATGACCGCCGCCTTCTTCCCCGCCTACAGCGGCCTTATCGTCTTCTCCATCTACGTCCTCTGCCTGCTGATGGCCGTTTTCAGCGGCATCTTCATGAAGAAGACCCTCTTCCGGGGGGAGCCGGCCCCCTTCCTGCTGGAGCTGCCCCCCTACCGGATGCCCACGGCGAAAAACCTGTGGCTCCACGTGTGGGAGCGGATCCGGGACTTCCTGGTCCGGGCCGGCACCATCATCCTGGCCATGAGCATCGTGCTCTGGTTCCTCCAGAACTTCAACACCCATTTCCAGATGGTGGAGAGCATTGACCAGAGCATCCTGGCGGCGGTGGGCAGCTTCATCGCCCCCATCTTCTCCCCCATGGGCTTCGGCTTCTGGCAGGCGGCGGTGGCCCTGCTCACGGGCCTCATCGCCAAGGAGGCCGTGGTCAGCTCCATGAGCGTGTTCTACGGCTTCTCCCTCACCGACTATGCCGCCGCCGGCGCCCTCATGGCCGCCACCTTCAGCCCCGCCGCGGCCCTGGCCTTCATCGCCTTCTGCGCCCTCTACACCCCCTGCGTAGCGGCGGTGGCCACCATCCGCCGGGAGATGAACAGCGCCAAGTGGACGGCCGTGTGCCTGGGCTGGCAGCTGCTGGTGGCCTATGTGGTCAGCTTCCTGGTCTACCGGATCGCCCTGCTGTTTTTCTGATACTATATAAAAATATAAAGCAAAACCGCCGGCGGGGCTGGGGCGCTGTTGCACACCTGTGTGCACCGCTCCGGCCCCGCCGCGGCCACAGGAGAGAACGCCGCCCCTCTGGGGGGACAGATCGGCACAAAAAGGGGCGAAAAACCGCCCCAATCCCCAGGATTCTCCCCCGCTTCCAGCCCCTGACTGCTTTGTTACAAGTATGTTACAAACCGGTCAACCCCCTTGCAATTTCGTTTTGCGGAGTGTATATTGATCTCGCAAGGACGAAATGGAGGGGAGGTATCCCCCGGGACAGATACGGGACCGGCTAGCCACGGTATGTGTGCCGGTGAGTATCCTCCCAGACATGGCTGTCCGAGCAAAAAAAGATAAGGGGAGATAATACTCCCCTTATGGCGGAACTTTTTCGATAGAAATACAGGAAAAATCAGCCATAAGGGAGTGGAAATCGAACTTTATCGCAAAATTCAAAAAGGAGGAAATCCACCATGAGAAACCTGAAAAAGGTTCTCGCGATGGCGCTGGCCCTGGTCATGAGCCTGAGCCTTGTCACCATCGCAAACGCGGC
>CAJFVK010000043.1 GCA_904420435.1 uncultured Oscillospiraceae bacterium | reverse complement strand
GGCCCGGCAGGCCATGACCGCGGTGGTGCCGATGGACTGGAAGATCATATTCACGATGCCGGTGGCGATGTCGCTGTGGGTGGCGTCGTCCGCCACGTTGCCGAAGTTGGCGGCGGTGATGTCCAGGGGCAGGGCGGAGTACCCCTCCCCGGTGATGTCGCCCACGTTCAAATCGATCTTGGAGATATCCCCCTGGCCGCTGAGCTTCTGGATCTGCTCGAACTGCCGGGCGCCGCACAGCAGGGAGCAGAGTCCGGTCAGGGTGCCGCCGCCCACGCCGGACCCTCCCAGATGGACCATCTCGCCGGTGGCCCTGTCCGCCCAGATAAAGGCGGTGCCAGTGCCCATGCTGACCACCACCGCCCGGTCCCGGCCGGAGAGGGCCAGGCCGCCGGTGCCCACGGCGGTGAACTCCTCCACCTTCATGGTGGGAATGCCATAAATATTCCCCTCCACATGGGAGGCGCCCACCCCGGTGAGGACGATGCGCTCGATGTCCTGGAGCTCCAGGCGGTTGTTGGTCAGAAAGCTGCCCAGCGCCCCGTACAGGGACGTCAGGGGCCCCTCCGCCTTGACCCGCTCCATGGCGATGGTGCTGGTGTCCTCCCGGAGGCCTACGATCTTGGTGGTGGACCCGCCGATATCAATTCCGAGAATCACTGCCATAGCTGATTCCTCCCCGACAGTTTGTCCTACTCATATTAGGATAAAATTGCCGGAAAGTCAAGAAAGCCGTTGCGAAAAAGGGCGATTGGGGCTATACTAATAGGGAATATTTTTCCGCTTGACTGGGAACGAGAAGTGAGGTTCTGATTATGACGACCAAAAGCAGCTGGAACACGAGCATGCTCTGCGACTTTTACGAGCTGACTATGGGCAACGGCTATTTCCAAAAGGGGTTCCGTGACAAGATCACGTATTTTGACGTGTTCTTCCGCCGGATTCCTGACGGCGGGGGCTTTGCCATTGCCGCCGGCCTGGAGCAGCTGGTGGAGTATATTCAAAATCTCCACTTCTCCGAGGAGGACATTGCCTACCTCCGAAACAGGGGGATCTTCGACGAGGATTTCCTGAACTACCTGCGGAACTTCCGCTTTACCGGGGATATCTGGGCGGTGCCGGAGGGGACGCCGGTGTTCCCCAACGAGCCCATCGTCACCGTGCGGGCCCCGGCCATCGAGGCCCAGATGGTGGAAACCTATATCCTCCTGTGCATCAACCACCAGAGCCTGATGGCCACCAAGGCCAACCGGGTGGTCCGGGCGGCGGACGGCCGGGCGGTGATGGAGTTCGGCGCCCGCCGGGCCCAGGGAGCCGACGCGGCTGTGGTGGGCGCCCGGGCGGCCTACATCGGCGGCGTGGCGGGGACGGCCACCGTCCTCAGCGACCAGGTGTACGGCGTGCCGGCCCTGGGCACCATGGCCCACAGTTGGGTCCAGATGTTCGACAGCCAGTACGAGGCCTTCCGGGCCTACTGTGAGCTCTATCCCCAGAACGCGGTGTTGCTGGTGGACACCTACAACACCCTGAAGAGCGGCGTGCCGGACGCCATCCGGGCTTTCAACGACGTGCTCCGGCCCCTGGGGATCAAAAAGTGCGGCATCCGCCTGGACAGCGGCGACATCACCTACCTCTCCAAAAAGGCCCGGAAGATGCTGGACGACGCCGGCTGGAGCGAGTGCACCATCACAGTGTCCAACTCCCTGGATGAGTACCTGATCCGGGACCTGCTGCGCCAGGGGGCCCAGATCGACGCCTTCGGCGTGGGCGAGCGGCTGATCACCGCCCGGAGCGAGCCGGTGTTCGGCGGGGTGTACAAGCTGGTGGCGGTGGAGGAGAATGGGGAGATCCTGCCCAAGATCAAGATCAGTGAGAACGTGAGCAAGATCACCACGCCCCACTACAAGAAGTTCTACCGCTTTTTCGGAAACGACACCGGCAAGGCCATCGCCGACTACCTGTGCGTCCACGACGAGGTGGTGGACGACAGCATGCCCATGGTGATCTTTGACCCGGACGCCACCTGGAAGAAGAAGGAGGTCTACGACTTCACCGCCCGGGAGATGCAGGTGCCTGTGTTCCAGGGGGGACGGCTGGTCTACCAGCTGCCGTCCCTGGAGGAGATCCGCGCCTACTGCCACCGGGAGGTGGACAGCCTCTGGGACGAGGTGAAGCGGTTCGACAACCCCCACCGCTACTATGTGGACCTGAGCAAGAAGCTCTGGGACATCAAGTACCGCCTGCTGGAGCGGACCTATTAAAAAGCCGGCGGTCAAGAGGCGAGGGACGCGGCAGGCGGGGGAGAAGCCGGCCCTCCGGCGCCGGGAGAGCAAAGAGAAGGAGCCATCGGCCCGGAAGGAGGCGCGGCAATGAAGATCAAACAGACCACAGAGCGGCGGATCTCTGCGGCCCTGCGCATTGGGCTGGTGGCCCTGCTGCTGTGCACCAATGTGGCGATTGTGGTGCTGCTGTCCGTATTTCTGCAGACCCACGCGGTGCTGGTGTACCTGGCGCTGCAGATGATCGGGCTGATCGTGACAGTGGGGATCCAGGGCCGGTGGGGCAGCCCCTCCTACAAGACAGCCTGGACGATTCTGGTGCTGGGGTTCCCGGTGACGGGGGTGATTCTCTATCTGCTGTGGGGCGGCAGCGCCCAGCGGAAAAAGCAGATGCTCCAGCCCATGGCCCCGCCGCCCCACAAGGACTACGAGCGCACCCGGAGCCAGGACTATATCCAGCGCCTGGAGGAGGGGTTTCCCACCTGGGGCCGGGAGGCAAAGCTCCTTTTGAAGCACGACTTCATGCTCTACAAAAACACTGCCGTCACCTATTTCCCCACCGGCGAGGAGTTCTTTGCTGATGTGCTCAGCCGCCTGGAGCGGGCGGAGCACTTCATCTTCCTGGAGTACTTCATCGTGGCGGAGGGGAAGCTGTGGGACCGGATCTACGCCATCCTCCGGGACCGGGCCAGCCGGGGGGTGGAGGTGAAGCTCCTCTTTGACGACTTCGGCAGCATGACCCGCTTCTCCGATCAGATGGTGGGGGCCCTGCGCCAGTGCGGCGTTGACGTGCTGGTGTTCAACCCGGTCCACCAGTATGTCAACCGCCTGTACTTCAACTACCGGGACCACCGGAAGATCCTCTGCATCGACGGGGATTTCGCCTACACCGGCGGCATCAACCTGGCGGACGAGTACGCCAACATTGTCAAGCGCTTCGGCCACTGGAAGGACAGCGCCTGCCTTCTGGAGGGGGAGGGGGCCTGGGGCCTGACCCGGCAGTTTATCCACCTGTGGCAGCGCCTGGGCGGGGAGCTCCAGAGCGAGTACGACTACTACCGGCCTCACGGGCCGGTGCAGGCGGAGGGCTGGTGCCAGCCCTTCTGCGACGGGCCGAACAACCCCCTGGACAACCCGGCGGAGGAGGTCTACCTCCAGGCGGTGTCCACCGCCCGGAGTTTCCTCTATATCACCACCCCCTACCTGGCCCTGGAGGACTCTATGCTGTCGGCCTTGTGCACCGCCGCGGACAGCGGCGTGGAGGTGTGCCTGCTGATGCCCGGTATCCCGGACCACAAGTACACCTACCTGGCGGCGGGGGCCTACTACGACCGGCTGCTGTCCCACGGGGTGCGGCTGTTTGAGTACACCCCCGGATTCCTCCACAGCAAGACTCTGGTGGCGGACGGGGAGATGGCGGTGGTGGGGACCATCAACATGGACTACCGGAGTTTCCAGCTCCACTATGAGTGCGGCGTGGCCCTGTACGGGATGCCGGCGGTGGAGCATGTGCTGCGGGACGTGCGGGACGTGATGGCCCAGAGCCGGGAGATCCTGCTGCCCAAGTGGCGCAAGCGCAACATTTTCCGCAAGCTCAGCGAGAGCGTTCTGCGGATTTTTACCATCTGGATGTAAAAGAGGAGCACAGCGATGAAAAAAGGACTGATCCATATCTACTGCGGGGACGGGAAGGGGAAGACCACCGCCTCCCTGGGGCTGAGCCTGCGGGCAGCTGGCGCCGGGATGCGGGTGCTCTATGTGCAGTTTTTCAAGGACGGCAGATCCTCGGAGTTCCGCCTGCTGGAGCGGGAGGGAAACGTGACCTTCCTGCGGCCGGAGAAGGCTTTCGGTTTCTTCCGGACCCTCAGCGAGGCGCAGCGCCGGGAGGCCCGGGAATTCTACACCGGTCACTTCCGCGCCGCGGCGGCCATGGCGGCGGACTACGACCTGCTGGTGCTGGACGAGATCATGAGCGCCTGCTCCACCGGCGTGGTGCCGGAGGAGGAGGTCCTGGCGTTCCTTGGGAGCAAGCCGGAGGGGCTGGAGGTGGTCCTCACCGGCCGGAACCCGTCGGAGGCCCTGTGCCAGGCGGCGGACTACATCACGGAGATGCGCAAGGTGAAGCACCCCTTCGACCAGGGGATCCCCGCCCGGAAGGGCATTGAGTTCTGAGGGCGGAGGCCCCGCCTGCGGCGTGAAAAAACAGCTGTCCCGGAGTTGTTCCGGGGCAGCTGTTCTCTTATGGTTTATTTTATGACTGTTCCGCCGGGCAGGCCATGCCGCCCACCAGGAAGTAGTAGGCCGGCAGGCGGCCGTCGCCGCTCCAGAGGAGTTCCGTCTGGAAGCACTCCCGGGCGATGGAAACCACATCGCCCCCCAGGGACTCGATGGAGTATCGCATCCGGTCCCTCTGGCGGCAGAGAGCCCCCTCCCGCCTGGCGCAGACCGGGCACAGGGAGCAGGCGCCGGCGGCCAGGGCCTGGCTGCCGCCGGACTCCCGGGCGAGGAGCTCCTCCAGCAGGGCGTCCTTCTCCCGGCCCAGGGCCTCGATCCCCCAGGAGAGGGGGCGGCTGTCCCGGGCTGCCTGGGAGAAGCAGAGCTTCCGCCCCTCCAGCACGATGTGGTCGAACCGCCGCCACCAGTCCTCCGGCTGGAAGTCGTAGGGCGGGCAGGACCACCGCTCGCCGTAGTTGCCGCACTGGCGGCAGCAGGAGAGAAACCGTGGCACGTCCACCCAGCGCTCCAAAAAGACGTCCACCGGGATGGGGCGGCTGGTCAGGCGCTGTACCGCATAGTCCTCCATGCGACCCGCCCCCTCAGAACTTGGCCATGGTGTCCACGTCCAGGACAAAGACCGTGGCGCCGCCGATCACTGTGGGCACCGGCACCGCGCTGCCGGAGCCGGGGTAGTAGGAGCCGGAGGAGGGCATGGCGTAGGCGGTGGACTGCCGGTGCCCGGCGCAGGTCTTCAGGATGGAGAGGGCCGTGTCCAGCTGGCTCTCCTCCACGCCGATCATCACGGTGATGTTCCGCCGCTTCAGAAAGCCGCCGGTGGAGCTGAGCTTGGTCACGTAGATCTGGTGGTGGTTCAGCTCCTCCACCGTGGCCTCGTAGTCGTCCTCCTGGAGAATGGCAAGGATCAGCTTGCCGCCTTTCTTTTCGTTCATCACAAAAACCTCCTTTTCGGTTGCTTGCTGTTTATTGGAAATGAGCGGGGTTGTTTATGCCTCCGGAGCGGGGCCGCCTGGCCCGGGAGAGAGGCCCGGCCCTACCAGTCCGCCGCCAGGTCCGGCAGCAGGGGGGAGGCGGCGAAGAGCCGGCCCACCAGGGATTCGTATTCCGCCGGATCCGCCGCTTTCCGGAGCTTCCTGAGGAACCGGTCCCGGTCCTCAAACAGGCACGCGAGATAGCGCCACAGCTCCTTCATGTGGTACACCGCGTTGCGGCGGCTCTGGAAGGAGGCGCAGTAGCCTTCGTAGAGCTGGTCGTGGAGGCTGCGCAGCTCCTCCCGCCGGGCCGGGGGGCCGCCCCGCAGCCGGCGGACCAGTGCCGGATCCCCCAGGAGCCCCCGGCCAAGCATCAGAGCGCTGAGGCGGGGATAGCGGGCCTTTACGCCCTGGCAGAGGGACACAGTGGTCAGATCGCCGTTGAAGCACAGGGGACCCGGATAGACGTCCCAGGCCAGGTCGAAAGCCTCCGGCCGCAGGGGTCGGCGGTAGTGGTCCTCCCGGACCCGGGGGTGGACGGTCAGACAGGCGATGGGGTATTGGGAGAAAATCTCCAGCAGCCGGGGAAACTCCTCCGGGGAGGAGAAGCCCACCCGGGTCTTGATAGAGATGGAGAGGGGAGAGCGGGAGAAGATCTCCTCCAAAAACCGGTCCAGCTCCTCCGGCCGGGCCAGCAGGCCGGCGCCCTTGCCCTTGGCGGTCACCGTGCCGGAGGGACAGCCCAGGTTCAGGTTTACCTCCCGGTAGCCCATGGCAGCCAGCTCCCCGGCGGCCCAGAGAAAGTCGCCGCTGCTGCGGGTGAGCAGCTGGGGGACCAGAGGGATCCCCTCGTTCAGGGCGGGGTCCACCTGGCGCAGCTCCCGGCGGGAGAAGACGTGGTTCTGGTTGGGGGAGAGGAAGGGGGTATAGTACCGGTCCACGCCGGGGAAAATCCGGTGGTGGACCCGGCGGTAGTCCGGCCCGGTGATCCCCTCCAGGGGCGCGAAGAAGTATTCCATCTGTGGAGCGCCTCCTCTCTTCCACCGAAGATTCTGCCGGACTGTGCCGCCAGGCAGGACCTCCGGATGTTATGAGGTATTGTACCACAGCGGAGGACCTATTTCAATAGGAGGGAGGGGCCCGCCGGCGGCGGAAAGCCGCTCCGTCCGCTTGACGGGGGCGGGAGAAGGGGCTATACTGGAGGAAAACAGCCCGAGGGGCGGAGGAGGGGTTCTTGTGACGGATCTCAGAGCGGTGACGGATCAGGCGGCCAAGGCGGCGGAGATCCTGCTGCGGGAGGCGAAGCCGGAGCGGGGGGCGCTGTGCGTCATCGGCTGCTCCACCAGCGAGGTGGGCGGACACCAGATCGGCTCCGCCTCCAGTGAGGAGATCGCGGCGGCCCTGTGGGCGGGGCTTATGCCGCCCCTGGAGGCGGCGGGGGTTTTCCTGGCGGTGCAGGGCTGCGAGCACATCAACCGGGCCCTGTGCGTATCCCGGGCCTGCGCCCGGCAGTACGGGCTGCCGGAGGTGATGGTGGTGCCCTGGCTCCGGGCCGGCGGGGCCTTTGCCGCCCACGCCTACGCCCACATGGACCAGGCAGTGATGGTGGAGGACCTGCGGGGCCAGGCCACCCTGGGCATGGACATCGGCGGCACCCTGATCGGCATGCACCTGCGGCCGGTGGTGGTGCCCATCCACACGCCCCTGCGGGAGATCGGCCAGGCCCGGGTGGTCATGGCCAAGGTCCGGGGGAAGTATGTGGGCGGCCCCCGGGCCCGGTACGAATAGCGGAAAACGGAAGAAACAGAAAGGGGAACAGCGTGGAACTCAAGCCTTATGTGCGCCAGGCGCAGTACTATGAAACCGACCAGATGGGCGTGATCCACCACGCCAACTACATCCACTGGATGGAGGAGGCCCGGGTGGACTATCTGGACCAGAGCGGCTTCGGCTACCGGGCCATGGAGGAGCAGGGTATCTCCAGCCCGGTGCTGCGGCTGGAGTGCAGCTACCTTCGGAGCACCGCCTTCGGCGAAACGGTGGAGATCAGGCTGCGGATGGCCCGCTACAACGGGGTGCGGATGGTGCTGGACTACGAGATGCGGGAGAAGGAGAGCGGACAGCTGCGTCTGACCGCCCGCAGCGAGCACTGCTTTTTGAAGGGAGGCCGGCCGGTTTCCTTAAAGCGGGTCTGTCCCGCCTACGACCAGGTGTTCCGGGCCATGCAGGAGGAAACGGCGGAGGGTTGACTTTCCCGCTCAGGGTGCTATAGTAGAGGAGAAGAGGCTCTCAGAGCCTTTAGAAAACGGAGGATGATGATTGAGATGAAGATTGCGGTAACCTATGAGAACGGCCAGGTGTTCCAGCACTTCGGCCACTGCGAGCAGTTTAAGATCTATACGGTGGAGGAGGGCCAGGTCCGCTCCGCCCAGATTGTCAGTGCCGCCGGCCACGGCCACGGGGCGCTGGCGGCCTTCCTGAAGGAGCAGGGGGCGGATCAGGTGATCTGCGGCGGCATCGGCGCCGGCGCCCGCACGGCCCTGGAGGAGGCCGGGATGACCTACTACCCCGGCGTGTCCGGCGCCGCGGACGCCGCGGTGGCGGCCCTGCTGGCAGGGAAGCTCTCCTATGACCCGGACATGGTCTGCGCCCATCACCACCACGAGGAGGGGCACGACTGCGGCGGGCACTGCGGGGAGGACAAGCACGGCTGCGCCGGGAACCACTGACAGATAAAATAGAGAAGCCGCGGCGGGGATTTCCCCGCTGCACGAAGATCTGCGCTGAGGGGCGCCCGGAATATCCGGGCGCCCCCTTTTTGCGCTCTTATGCCGGGCGCAGGCGGAAAGAAAAAGATGAAATTTACCTAGATTTAACGTACCGGCGCTTTTGGAATTAACATGGGCTCCGTAGAATATGGGCTGTGTCCAAGATCGATACAAAAAGAAATGTTAACAGGAGGTTTTAACATGAAAAAAGCACTTTCTCTTGCACTGGCACTTGTACTTACCTGCGCCATGCTGGTTGGCTGCGGCAGCACCAACAACGGCGGTAGCGCCAACAACGGCGGCAACGCTGGCAACTCCCAGACCGACAACGGCGGCAATGCTGGCAACGCCGGCGACACTGGCAGCGATACCACTACTCTGAGCGGCACCGTGAACACCGACGGCTCCACTTCCATGGCCGACGTGATGGCCGCCTTCCAGGAGTCCTTTGGCGACCTCTATCCCGACGTGACTGTGAACTACTCCGGCACCGGCTCCGGCTCCGGCATCACCAACGTCCTGGCCGGCACCGTGGACATCGGCCTGTCCTCCCGTGCGCTGACCGATGACGAGAAGTCCCAGGGCGCTGTGGAGAACATCGTGGCTCTGGACGGCGTGGCCGTTGTGGTCCACCCCGACAACACCGTCACCGACCTGACCATCGAGCAGATCGCCCAGATCTACACCGGCGAGATCACCAACTGGTCCGAGCTGGGCGGCGCTGACGCCCCCATCGCTGTCATCGGCCGTGATGCCGCCTCCGGTACCCGCGGCGCCTTCGAGGAGATCGTGGGTGTGGAGGATGCCTGCCAGTACACCAACGAGTACGAGTCCACCGGTGAGGTGATCGGCTCCGTGGCCGGCAACCCCAACGCCATCGGCTACGCCTCCCTGTCCGCTGTGGACGACACCGTGACGGCTGTGCAGGTCAACGGCGTGGCTCCCTCCGAGGCCACTGTGGCTGACGGCACCTATGCGATCCAGCGTCCCTTCGTCATGGTCACCGTGGAAGGCAAAGAGCTCTCCGAGGCCGCCCAGGCTTTCCTGGATTGGGCCATGAGCGCTGACGCCGCTGACGAGATCGAGGCCGCGGGCTGCGTGTCCCCCAACGCCTGAGTCAAAATCCAACCGTTATGACCAGAACAAGCCCCCGACCCTTACGGGGGCTTGTTCTGGCATGTAACCCCGCTGCTGGGAAGAACTGCGAAGCCTGATTCGTGCTCCTTCTCAGCAGCGGAGTCAAGAAAAGGAGAGCTGGTATTCCTATGAATAAACAATCTCTGCCCAATTCTCCCGCGGAGTCCGTGCAGAAGGATTCCCGGCGGAAGGGCAAAGCCGGAGGTACGCGCCCGCTGGAGTCGGTGATGCGGACGATCTTCTTCATCTGCGGCTTCATCGCCATCGCCTTCGTGCTGGTGATCACCATCTATCTGATCATCTCCGGTCTGCCCGCTATCCGGGAGATCGGCCTGGTGAACTTCCTCTTTGGCGAGGAGTGGGCCTCCACGGCGAAGGAGCCAAAATTCGGCATCCTGCCCATGATCCTCACCTCCATCTACGGCACTGCCGGCGCCATCGTCATCGGCGTGCCCATCGGCTTCCTCATGGCGGTGTTCCTCTCCAAGGTGGCCCCCCGGAAGGTAGCCGCCGTGGTCCGTCCCGTGGTGGACCTGCTGGCGGGCATCCCCTCCATCGTTTACGGCCTGGTGGGCCTGATGGTGCTGGTCCCCTTCATCCGGGAGACCTTCAACACCGCTGCCGGCGAGAGCCTGCTGGCGGCCATCGTGGTGCTGGCCATCATGATTCTGCCGTCCATCATCTCCGTGTCGGAAACCGCCCTCAACGCGGTGCCCAAGGAGTATGAGGAGGCGTCCCTGGCCTTGGGAGCCACTGACATCGAAACCTATTTCCGCGTTTCCGCCCCGGCGGCCAAGAGCGGCATCGCTGCCGCCGTGGTGCTGGGCGTGGGCCGGGCCATCGGCGAGGCCATGGCCATCATGATGGTGGCCGGCAACGTGGCCAACATGCCCAGCCTTCTCTCCAGCGTCCGGTTCCTCACCACCGGTATCGCGGTGGAGCTGGCCTATTCCAGCGGCCTTCAGCGCCAGGCCCTGTTCTCCATCGGCCTTGTGCTGTTCCTGTTCATCATGTGCATCAACGTGATCCTCAATGTGTTCCTCAAGCGGGATAAGGAGGGCTGAGCGCCATGCGTAACATCAAAGAAACCGGCCTGGATCAGAGAGGCGCGGTCCAGGGCCTGTCCGCCCGCCGCAAGGCCTACAATCTGGGTATGCGCGCCATCATCTACGTTGCGGCCGTCCTTGTGGTGGCCCTCCTCGTCTTCCTGCTGGGCTACATCCTGTACCGGGGGCTGCCCAACCTCAGCTGGGAATTCCTGACTTCGGAGGAGAGTGTGGTCAGAGACATCCAGGGCATCGGCCCCGCCATTCTGAACACCGTCTATGTCATCGTCGCCACTCTTATTGTGGTGCTGCCCCTGGGCGTGGGCGCGGCCATCTACCTCACGGAGTACGCCACCAACCACAAGCTGGTGGCTGCCATTGAGTTCGCCACGGAGACCCTGGCGGGCATCCCCTCCATCATCTACGCTCTGGTGGGCGTGCTGGTCTTTGCCGAGTCCCTGGCCCTGGGCAAGACATTGATCGCCGGCGCCTTTACCCTGGTGATCATGGTGCTGCCCACGGTGATCCGCACCACCCAGGAGAGCCTCAAGACCGTGCCCCAGGCCTACCGGGAGGGGTCCCTGGGCCTTGGCAGCGGCAAGTGGCACATGATCCGCACCGTGGTGCTGCCCTCCTCTATCGACGGCATCGTCACCGGCTGCATCCTGGCCATCGGCCGGATCGTGGGGGAGAGCGCCGTTCTCCTCTACACCGTGGGCATGAGCATGCAGATGCAGGACTTCTTCCGCAACGGCCTGGAGAGCTTCTTCTCCGCCTCCGGCTCCACGCTGAGCGTGGCGCTGTACGTCTACGCCAAGGTGCGGGCTGACTTTGACCTGGCCTTCTCCGTGGCTGTGGTCCTCATCATCATCACCCTGGTCATCAACCTGGCCGCCAGTCTGGCGGGCCGCAAACTAAAGAAATAAGGGGGAGTAAGCGAATATGTCCACTATTATTAAGACAGAGAAGCTGAATCTCTGGTACGGGTCCCACCACGCCCTGCACGACATCAGCGTGGAGATCCCGGAGCGTGAGATCACCGCCCTCATCGGCCCCTCCGGCTGCGGCAAGTCCACGTTCCTCAAGACCCTGGACCGGATGAACGACCTGGTGGAGGGCGTCAAGATCACCGGGTCGATCCAGTACCGGGGCCAGGAGATCTACGATTCCAGCGTGAACGTGACCTGGCTGCGCAAGCAGATCGGCATGGTGTTCCAGAAGCCGAACCCCTTCCCCATGTCCATCTACGACAACGTGGCCTACGGCCCCCGGACCCACGGCGTGCGTAGCAAGGTCAAGCTGGATGAGATCGTGGAGCGGTCCCTGCGCTCCGCCGCCATCTGGGACGAGGTGAAGGACCGGCTGAAGAAGTCCGCCCTGGGCCTCTCCGGCGGCCAGCAGCAGCGCCTGTGCATCGCCCGGGCCCTGGCCGTGGAGCCGGATATCCTCCTGATGGACGAGGCCACCTCCGCTCTGGACCCCATCTCCACTTCCAAAATAGAAGACCTTGCCATGGACCTGAAAAAGGACTATACTATCATCATGGTAACCCACAACATGCAGCAGGCGCTGCGTGTGGCGGACAAGACGGCCTTTTTCCTGTTGGGCGAGCTGGTGGAGTTTGACGATACGGAGCGTATGTTCTCCACGCCGAAGGATAAGAGGACGGAGGACTATATTACAGGGAGGTTCGGATAAGTATGAGAAATCGCTTTGACCAGCAGCTGGACCGGCTGAATGTGGAGCTGATCACCATGGGCGCCCTGTGCGAGCAGGCGATCGCCACGGTGGCCAAGGCCATGCTGGATCGGGACAACAGCCTGATCTCCAACGCCATGGAGGTAGAGCGGAAGATCGACCAGATGGAGCGGGACATTGAGAGCCTGTGCCTGCAGCTGCTGCTGCGCCAGCAGCCGGTGGCCTCCGACCTGCGGACCATCTCCGCGGCCATGCGGATGATCTCCGACATGGAGCGGATCGGCGACCAGGCGGCGGACATTGCGGAGATTCTGAACTTTGTGGGCGAGGACAGCGTGGGCAGCGCGGCCCACATCGGCGACATGGCCCGGGCCACCATCAAGATGGTGACCGACAGCGTGGAGTCCTTTGTCCAGAAGAACCTGCAGATGGCGGAGGCCACCATTGCCTATGACGATGTGGTGGACGACCTGTTCAACAAGGTGAAGTCGGAGCTGACGGAGGCCATCTGCCAGGACCCGAACCAGGGGGAGCGATTCCTGGACTTTTTGATGATCGCCAAGTACTTCGAGCGGATCGGCGACCATGCGGTGAACATTGCGGAGTGGGTCTGCTACTCCATCACCAACGTCCATCCCAAGAGCCTGAAGGCGTAACGGCCGACCTGGGCGGAGAGGCTTTCTCAAAGCCTCTCCGTTTTTTTGGCATCGTCTGGGAGAAGCTGGAGAAAATTTCCCATCCGCGACATGGACAGAGAGCTGCTTTTGTCACTTGACGGCGGGGAGTCCAACCGGTAAAATGGAGGAAAAAACATCCCAGGGGGAGGTATGACATGAAGCAAAGGCGCGAAAAAAAGGATTCCCGGCGGATCGAGAATTTCCGGCGGATTGAAAACAAGAAGCTGGTGGTCACGGTCTATGTGCTGCTGCGGCTGGCGGTGATTTTGACCATGGTGGCCCAGATTTTCAACGGCAACTACGAGAACGTGTTCCTCTGTATCCTGACACTGTTCCTGTTCACCATCCCCAGCCTGGTGGAGGGCTGGGCCAAAATTGACCTGCCGGACACCCTGGAGATCATCATTCTCTGCTTTATCTTTGCCGCGGAGATCCTGGGGGAGATCCAGGCCTACTACGTCAAATTCCCCTACTGGGACACCATGCTCCACACCATGAACGGCTTCCTCTGCGCCGCCATCGGCTTCTCCCTGGTGGACCTGCTGAACCGGCGGGGCCACCCATCCCTGCATCTCTCCCCTTTTTATATGGCGGTGACGGCTTTCTGCTTCTCCATGACCATCGGCGTGCTGTGGGAGTTTGGGGAGTACGGGATGGACCAGCTGTTTTTGAAGGACACCCAGAAGGACACGGTGATCACGGAGTTCTCCACGGTGATGCTGGACCCCACCATGACCAACACAGCTGTCCCGGTGGAGGACATTGCCGACGTCATCATCGTCCACAGCGACGGGACCGAGGAGGCCCTGGGCCTGGGGGGCTATCTGGACGTGGGGCTCCATGACACCATGGAGGACCTGTTTGTGAACTTTATCGGCGCCGTGGTATTTTCTACCGTGGGCTTCTTCTTTGTCCGCAGCCGGGGCAAGGGACGGTTTGCCCGGCGGTTTATTCCCCGGGTCATGCCGGAGGATGGCAATCTGCCGCCGGAGGGGGACGAGGCGCCGGTCCTGGAGGGCGGACAGCCGGAGAATCCGGGGCCGGAAACCTAAGCTCCTCGGCAGGGCGGTAGAGGGATTCCGCCTTAACCCTTTGATCCGTCCCTCGGCAGGGGCAGGGCAAGGGAGAAAATATAGAAGCGGAACGCACTGCGTTCCGCTTCTTCCGTTTTACGATCCCGGCAGCTTTTCCAATTTGCGCTGTGGGGGCACCTGCGGCGCAGGCAGAGCCTTTGGGACGTCAGACGTCCGGGAGCTCCGTGTGCCGCGGTTCAGCCCTTGGAAGCGGGGGCCAGGCTGCCGCTGCCGCCCATCAGGGAGGTCATCTCCTCGATCCGCTCCAGGGGGAAGGGGGGCAGGCACAGCGGCTTCATGGCGATGGACATGAGCTTCATCGGGTTGTCGTCCGCCGCCACGCGGTTGGAGGAGAGGGCGCCGCAGCGCCGGCACCGGTGGATCACCGCCCACTCCCCGTTTCCGCGGACCCAGACGGCCACCGGGTCCATGACGCCGCCGCAGTCGGCGGCCCGGTCCCCGGGCTCAATGTCCAGATGCAGGCTGCTCAGGCAGTTGGGGCAGTGGTTCCGGTGGCCGCTTCCCGCCCCGGCGGAAACCACCAGCCGGCCGCATACCCGGCAGGTGAAGCTGTCGGTACAGGGGTGAGTCTTGTAGTAGCCCTTTTCGTATTGTCTGCGTTTGTTCTCTCGGTTCATAGCAATTCTTCCTTGTCCTTTTTCTGTTTCTCTTTCATGGCCGCCCCATCTGCGGCGGGGCACAGGACAATAAAGAAGCGGATAGCCCTTGTGACAGGCTATCCGCAAAACCGATCTGCAGAAAAACACAGGAATATCCCCGGGCAGGAGAAAAACTCCTCCCCGGAAGGCGAGGCGCGGCCATGCCGCACTGTGGCTGATATCCTTCTATCCGCAAAATCGGGTACAACAAGACGCCCATCACCAAAGGATGAGTTGCAATGCTCTATTGTCCCAATTGTCAACGGATAGCCGACATCAAGCCACCACCTCGCATATGAAGATAAACGCAGTATACCACATCCGCCGCCCGGTGGCAAGCCCTTCCTTTGGGCCGCTTTTCCAGAAACGTGCCTACAGGGAGTCCCCGGAGCTGGCGGAGGACTTGGAGTACAGGGCGGCAATCAGGTCGCAGACCCCCTCCACCACCAGGCAGATGCCGAAGAACAGCACCACGGTTTCCACTACAGAGAAGGGGTTAAAGAACAGAATGGCGCCCAGCACCAGGGGGATGGCGTTCATCACCACAAAGATCCACATGTTGGGCAGCTTCCCCTTCACTGCCTCCCAGGTGGAGGGCAGCTTACTGATCCCCTCCAGCAGCAGGAGAAAGCCCAGGGTAGCGGGCAGAATGGACACCACGATGGAGGGGAACAGCAGGCAGATCGCCCCCAGAAGGGCCAGCAGGATCCCCACCACCAGCTCACCGGGGAGGAAAACATCCTCCCGGCGGGCCTTGACGTAGCGCCAGATCCTGAGCAGGGCATAGACCAGGGACAGGATCCCCAGGCCGGTGCAGATCACCCGAAGGCTGAGGCCGGGGAAGAGGATCAGAACAATTCCCAGCACCACGTAGATAATGGACATCAGAACCGTGTTGGGCCGGCTCCAGAGCAGCTTGTACATAAAAGGATACCTTTCCTTTCCTGTGAATTTCCATCCATGCCCGCAGGATATGCTTCGCAGGCAATACCGACGCGGAACAGCGGGAGGCCTCCGACCGGGCAACCGCCGCCGGAGCGCGCCATACAACCGCGCGCCTCTCTTGTAGTATACACAGAGATGAGGGAAATGTCAAAAAGAAGCGGGGAATTTTCGCAAAAAAACCGCGGCGCACTGCGCCGCGGTTTTTCAAAAACTGGGGGAAAAAAGGGGATTACATCATGGGCTCCATGCCCAGGACCGGGTGACCCTTCTCGGTGAGGAAGCTCATCAAGGTCTCGGGATCCTCGGCGATGGTTTCATCGCCCACCATGTCGCAGAAGTTATCGATGCCGTAGAGCTCCTTGGCGGTCTCGTTGACCCGGTCGGCCACCTGATCCTTCAGAGCCTTAGGCATCCAGACAATACGCTCGATGCCGCCCTCGGCCTTCATGAACTTCTTGGAGGAGATGAAGTGCTTGCCGTGGCCCATGAAGCCGGGGGTCTGTACGCCGCCGCCGGTCATGGAGGCCATCTCGGAGAAGGTCATGCCCAGGGGGGTCATGCCCGCGTGCTCACGGTTGACGATGATCACGCCGTTGGAGAAGGGCTCGATGCCGCAGATGCACTCGAAGCAGCCGCAGGAGGTCATGGGATCCTCCATGATGGAGTACAGGGTGACGTGCTCCAGGGCGCCCTGGGAGTACTTGTTGACGGCCTCGTCGACCTCCTCCCAGCGGCCCACGTTCTCGTCGATCACATGGGCCTTGGGCACCACCTGGCAGGGACCGGAGGGATCCAGCTCGTTGGTGGCCTTGGCGTCCAGCCAGCTCACAGCGCCGCACAG
>CAJFVK010000042.1 GCA_904420435.1 uncultured Oscillospiraceae bacterium | reverse complement strand
GGAGCGCGAGCTCATCCTGGGCTACCGCGCCCTGTCCAGGGAGCAGCGGGAGCTGATCGTCCAGAACATCCGCCTGATGCTGGAGCAGAACCGGCGATAGGAACCGTTTGTCCGCCCGAACCAAAAAAGGACGCCTGGGGCGTGCCAGTCAGCACGCTCCAGGCGTCCTTTTGTCATGAGTTCGTTTCCGGCCTCCCGGTGTGCAGCTCGGAGAGCAGGCTGTGGCCCAGCAGGCGGCAGGCCTCCTCCCGCCTGCCCTGCTCCAGCAGGGCGCGGATCCGGGTGGAGCTCACCGGCTCCCCGCCGATCTTCACCGCCTCCACAATGTCGCAGCCCAGGCCCAGCTCCGCCGCCCGCCGCCGCAGCAGCTCCGGCGTGCCGGCGTTCCGGTGGCCGAAGCGGAAGTCGTGGCCCGCCACCAGCCAGCCGGCCCGGTACTTCCCGGCCAGCATGTCCACAAAGTTCCGCCAGTCCATGGTCATCATGGCCCGGTCAAAGGGGGCCACGATCACCGTGTCGATGGGGAAGAGGGCCCGGACGATCCGGATGCGCTCCTCCGGCGTGGTCAGCAGGGCCACCGGCTTCCCGGTCACCGCCTCTTTGGGGGACCGGTCAAAGGTGAACACCGCCGGGCGCATGTGGTGCTCCTCGCTCCGCTCCACCGTCCGCCGCAGCAGGGCCTGATGCCCCAGGTGGATGCCGTCGAAGAAGCCCAGGGCGATCACATACTTTCGGTTGTCCTCCACAGGCTCCCCCCTCTCATCCAGCCGCCCCGCGGCATCCACCGGGAGCGGCAGCGACCCGCGCCCCATGGCGCGGAGTCTGGGCGGATTCACTCCGCCCAGGTGATCCATAAAATTCCCCACAGGGCTCCCAGGAAAGCCCGCTTTCCTGGGACACGCCGTCGAAGAAGCCCAGGGCGATGACGTATTTCTGGTTGTCCTCCACAGGCTCCCCCCTCTCATCCAGCCGCCCCGCGGCATCCACCGGGAGCGCCAGCACTTGCTTGCTTGAATGGCGTTCTCATCCGCCGAAAAAGGTCTTGACCGGCCGCAGGGCCCCGTCCTCCCAGCGGCTGAGGCACAAAAACGTGCCGTCCCGGCCATAGACCCGCCACAGCCCCGCCTGGAGGCCCGCCGCCTCCACCGGGTTCCCGTTCCGGCAGCGCTTCTCCTGGAGATCGCTTGTCAGGGTGTAGGCGGGATAGCTGTCAAAAAACCGGTCCACCGGCAGCAGCAGCCCCTCCCCGCCGGCCAGAGCCTCCTCCAGGGTCACCGCCTGGGCGATGGTGAACCCGGCGGCCATGGTCCGGCGGAGGCTGCTCATGGCCCCGCCGCAGCCCAGGGCAGCGCCGATGTCGTGGCAGAGGGTCCGCACATAGGTGCCCTTGGAGCAGCGCACCCGGATGGTGAAATCCTCCGGCCCGGTCTGCTCCAGCAGCTCCAGGGCGTGGATGGTCACCGGCCTGGGCGGGCGCTCCACCTCCAGGCCCTTCCGGGCCAGCTGGTAGAGCTTCTGCCCGCCGATCTTGACGGCGGAGTACATGGGGGGCACCTGGAGGATGGGCCCGGTAAAGCGGCGAAGCACCGCTCCCAGCTCCTCCGGCGTTACCGACGCCTCCCGCCGCTCCAGGATCTCCCCGGTGGTGTCCTGGGTGTTGGTGGTGATCCCCAGCCGCAGCCCGGCGATGTACTCCTTGTCCCCGCTCTCGGCAAAGGACACGGCCCTGGTGGCGCTGCCCACAAACACCGGCAGCACGCCGGTGGCCATAGGGTCCAGCGTGCCGGCGTGGCCCACCCGGCGCTCATGGAGGGCCCCCCGGAGCTTGGCGCACACATCCATGCTCGTCCACCCCTGGGGCTTGTCAATAATCAAAATTCCGCTGGCCATGCCTCACCCTTCGCTCTCCGCCAGGGTTTCCGCCACGGCGGCGCGGATCTTCTCCTTGACCTCCTCTAAGGTGCCGGGGATGGTGGCGCCGGCGGCCATGGCGTGGCCGCCGCCCCCCAGCTTCCGGCAGACCTGGGTGGCGTTCACCCGGCCGTTGGCCCCGGTGCGCAGGGAGAGCTTCCAATCCCCGCCGGGCAGCTGCCGCAGCACCGCTCCGCAGTCCGTGCCCTCGATCAGGCCCGCCAGGGAGGACAGGTCCTCCGCGTCCTCCTCCGTGGCCTGGAGGGACTCCATCAGGCTCAGGGGCACCGCCATGAACACCCCCCGGCCCTGGTCGAAGAACTCCATATGCTCCACCATGTCCGCCTCCAGTTTCATCCGGCGGCGGCTCTTGGTGCGAAAGTGCCGCTTGTTCACAAAAAAGTAGTCGATCCCCGTCTCCATCAGGGCCGCCGCCACCTGGTGGGTGTTGGCGGTGGTGTTGGCGTAGACGAAGCAGCCCGTGTCCGTGGCCACCGCCGCGTAGAGGGGCAGGGCGATCTCCCGGGTGATCTCCCCCAACTCCCGGCAGATGGCGTAGACGATCTCGCCGCAGGCGGCCCGGTTGGCCTCCAGACAGGTCTCCCGGGCGAAAAACTCCTGGGAGGGGTGGTGGTCAATGGCCAGGTCCACCCGGTCCAGGTACTTCTCCGCCGCCGGGAAAAACAGCTGCCGGGCGGCGATGTCCACCGACACCACAAAGTCCGGCGCTGCGTCCGCCGGCGCCAGATAGGGGGCGGTATAGGAACTGTTGAGGGCCGTGGCCTCGGGATTCTCCAGCACCCAGGCCCTCTTGCCCAGCTGCCGCAGGGCGGCGCAGAGTCCCGCCGCGCAGCCCATGGTGTCCCCGTCGGGCCGGCGGTGGGTCAGGATCAGGATGTTGTCCTTCTGCCGCAGCAGGGCGGCTGCCTCCCGTACCGTCATGGCTTACTCCTCCTCGTCCAGCACAATGTGCTCGTTTGCGGGGTTGGCGGGCTTCACCACGGTGGGGTCCCGGAGCATCTCCAGCACATGGGCCCCCTTCTCAATGGAGTCGTCGGCGATAAAGACCAACTCCGGGGTGTAGCGCAGCTGCAGCGCCGCCCCCAGCTCCCGACGGAGATACCCGGCGGCGGACTTAAGGCCCTTCATCATGTCCCGCTCCCGGGACTTGTCCAGGGCGGAGATAAAGACCTTCGCCGTGCGCAGGTCGCTGGCGGTGTCCACATGGGTGATGGTCAGCAGCCCCCCGTGGAGGCGGGGGTCCTTCACCGTGCGCAGCAGGGCGCTGAGCTCCCGCTGGATCTCCTCGTTGATGCGTCCGATGCGATTGCTTGCCATATGCTAACTCCTTTCCCCTTTAGGGCTCGTTCCGCAGTCCCAGCAGGTAGTCCGCGGACACGCGGTAGTGTTCGCAGATCAGCACGAACTTTTCCAGCGTGGTGGTCTTTTTGGCTTGTTCCATATCACTGACCTGGGTCGCCGTCACCCCCAGAATCTCCGCAAGGTCCTCCTGCTTTTCACCGGCGCCCTTCCGGAGCGCCCGCAGGCGCTGGGCAAATAAATCTTTCTGGAACATAGAATCCCCCTTGACAAATCAGCAATTTGCTGATATGCTGTTCTTATACTTAGCAAATTGCTATATTTAGAGGTGCCTTATGAACGTCCTGTTTGAATTGCTGTTCAACGCCTGGTGTCCCTCCTACCGCCCGGATCTGGTGCCGGAGTACCTCCGGGACGACCCGGTAAAGGCCTACGGCCAGTACGCCTTCCAGGCCGGCTTCCAGCTGGGCATGTCCCTGGCGGTGGCCTCCCTGCGACCGGAGGATCTGGCGGACCTGACATAGCGGCGGCCCCGGTCCGACCTGCGGAAAGGGGCGGGCGCTGCCGCCCGCCCCTGGTGTTTTTTGGCATTTCCCAATGCCGTGGCTTTTTGTGGGGGCGTTCCGCGCCCCGGCGCGGGTCCCTTTTTGGTCGGCCAAAAAGGGGCGAAAAAGCCGCTTAGAACCTGCGGTTCTAAGGACTCCCTTTTGCCCTGACGTGTACTGGGGGTCCTGTTCTCCTTGCATGGCGGTTGCCTCTGAGCGCCGGTGGACGTTACGGCTGCCTCCGAGTCCGCGCTTTAAGCGCGCTCCCCTGGCGGGTGGACGGGGCCTTGCTGGTCTGGCGAGTAGGCGGGGCCTTGCTGCCGATTCCCAGCGCACCCGCGTAACCTGGAACGCACCCCCCATGCGGAGCGCAGCGACCGCACATCGCACCCCCAACCCCCGCCAGGAGCAGCGGCTGCCATCCCAGCACTCCAGCAAGTCCGCACCGCACAACAAAACACTCATCCAAATCAGGGGCAGCAACTACCGGACCCGGAGGCCATCATAATAGGAGGCCGACAGGCGTACTCCTGCTATACTCCATGCCAATACGCTGCAACGTCTACCCAACAAAGCGGCCCCTACGGAAGCAACCAGGGAAGCTAATCCACAAAAAGGGTTCTTAGGGCAACGCCCTAAGCCAACTTTTGGTGACTTTTGTTTGGCGACACCGCAGCGTTAAGAAAACATGCCGGTGGCATGTTTTTAGCGTAGGCCGCAGCGGCTATGCCGCAAGGAGGGCACTCCAGTCACCCGCCCGCAGGCGGAACCTGCCCCGCCGCGGAGCGGCGAAGTTGCCCACCGTTGCGGCGCAACGATTCCCGGCCCCTGATTGGGGCCGCCAATCGTGCCGCTGCCTCGAAAGCGGCTCGCTCCTCCCGCCGCCGGCGGCGCGTCGCCGCTTTCCCCGGCACGGCCAGTGCCAAATATCAGACCTCGATCTGCTCCATTACGAAGCACTCGATGATGTCGCCCTGTCCCACAAAATCTTTGATTTTGCGGGAACCCCCTCCGTTTCATTTGCGCGGCGGAAGTGAATTCCGCCTTGCGCCAAGGTTTTGCCTCCGGCAAAACGCTTGTACGGCGCTGCCGCGCCGGAAAAGAGGGCGACCGGCGAACCGTCTATTGACAGGGGTCAGCGTCAGACCTCGATCTGCTCCATCACGAAGCACTCGATGATGTCGCCCTCTTTGATATCGTTGAACTTCTCGATACCGATGCCGCACTCGTAGCCGGCGGCCACCTCCCGGACAGCGTCCTTGAACCGCTGGAGGGAGCTGATCTCGCCCTCGTGGATGACTACGCCGTCCCGGACGATGCGCACCTGGCAGCCCCGCTGGATCTTGCCGTCCTGGACGTAGCTGCCGCCGATGGTGCCCACGCCGGACACCTTGTAGGTCTGGCGGACCTCCGCGTGGCCGATGAGCACCTCCCGGAACTTGGGGGCCAGCATGCCCTTCATGGCCGACTCCACCTCGTTGATGGCGTCGTAGATCACCCGGTACATCCGCATATCCACGTTGCTGCGGGCGGCGCTGTCCCGGGCGGCGGCGTCAGGCCGCACGTTGAAGCCCACGATGATGGCCTTGGAGGTGGCGGCCAGCATCACGTCGCTCTCGTTGATGGCGCCCACGCCGGAGTGGATCACCCGGACCCGGACCTCCTCGTTGGAGAGCTTCTCCAGACTGCTCTTCACCGCCTCGGCGCTGCCCTGGACGTCGGCCTTGACGATGATGTTCAGATCCTTTACCTCGCCGGCCTGGATCTGGCTGAACAGATCCTCCAGGCTGACCTTCTGGATGGGGGCGGCGGCCTTGGCCTTCTCCTCGGCCTTCCGCTGCTCCACCAGCTCCCGGGCCAGGCGCTCGTCGGCCACGGCGTTGAAGGTGTTGCCCGCGCCGGGCACCTCGCCGAGGCCCGTGATCTCCACAGGCACGGAGGGGCCCGCGTGCTCCAGCCGCTGTCCCTTGTCGTCGATCATGGCCCGGACACGGCCCACGGCGGTGCCGGCGATGATGATGTCCCCCTGGTTCAGGGTGCCGTTCTGCACCAGCAGCGTGGCCACGGGGCCCCGGCCCTTGTCCAGCCGGGCCTCGATCACGGTGCCGGAGGCCGCCCGGTTGGGGTTGGCCTTCAGCTCCTGCATCTCGGCGGTGAGGGTCACCATCTCCAGGAGGTTGTCGATGCCCATACCGGTCTTGGCGGAGATGGGGCAGATGATCGTGTCGCCGCCCCAGTCCTCGGCCACCAGCTCATACTCGGTGAGCTGCTGCTTGATCCGCTCCGGGTTGGCCTCGGGCTTATCCATCTTGTTGATGGCCACGATAATGGGGATCCCGGCGGCCTTGGCGTGGTTGATGGACTCGATGGTCTGGGGCTTGATGCCGTCCTCGGCGGCCACCACCAGGATGGCGATGTCCGTCACCATGGCGCCACGGGCCCGCATGGAGGTGAACGCCTCGTGGCCGGGGGTGTCCAGGAAGGTGATGGGCTTGCCCTTGATCTCCACCTGGTAGGCGCCGATGTGCTGGGTGATGCCGCCGGCCTCGCCGGCCGCCACATGGGCGTGGCGGATATAGTCCAGAAGGGAGGTCTTGCCGTGGTCCACGTGGCCCATGACCACCACCACGGGGGCCCGGGGCACCAGGTCCTCCGGCTTGTCCTCGGCGGTGTCGATGAGCTTCTCCTCGATGGTGACGACCACTTCCTTCTCCACCTTGCAGCCCAGCTCCATGGCCACCAGGGCGGCGGTGTCGTAGTCGATCAGCTGGCTGACGGAGGCCATGACCCCCATCTTCATGAGGGCCTTCACCACCTCGGCGGCGGTCTTCTTCATCCGGCTGGCCAGCTCGCCCACGCTGATCTCGTCGGGGATCATCACCTTCACCGGCGCCTTCTTGGCGATCTCCAGCTGGAGCCGGCGCATCTTCTCCTGCTCCTCCTGGCGGCGCTTGTTGGAGAAGGTCATCTGGTTTTTCTTCTTGTTGCCCGCGTTGCGGAACTTCTCCTTGCCCTGCTGCATGTTGTGGGCGCCGCGGGTCCGGCTGTCGGCGATATCCTCCAGCCGCTCGTCGTACTTCTCCAGGTTGACATTGGCGGCCTTGCGGGTGTCCACCACCTTCTTCTCCGGCACCCGGGACATGGGCTTTCCGGCGCTCTGGGCGCTCGCCTGGCCGGCGGCCGCCGGCTGCTGTTTCTGAGCCGCGGCTCCGCCCTGGGGCGCGGCCGTCCGGGCACCCTGCTGGGCTCCGCGGTTCTGCTGCTGGGGCCTGCCGCCCTGCTGCTGACCCGGCTGGGGCCGCTGCTGCCTGGGCTCCTCCGGCCCCTTCCCGGCGCTCTGAGCGCTCTGGGGAGCCTCCGCCTTGGCCGCATCGGCGAAAATAACCTCCATGCTGGAAACCTGATTGTGCTGGGTCAGATACTCAAAAATCAGGGACAGCTCGCTGTCATCCAGGACCTGCATGTGGTTTTTGGGCGTAGTGGCGTACTTCGTCAGGATCTCCGTAATGGTCTTGGTGGGCAATCCAAAGTCCTTCGCCACCTCGTGCACTCTGTATTTATTGATGATGTTACCCAAATAGAGCCACCTCCATATGAAAGGTTGATTGTTTCGTCTGTGCGGGGCCCGGCCCCCTGCGCCTAGCTCTGCTTTTCGCTCTGCGTTTCGCCGCGGCGCTTGATCCGGGTGGGGATATAGGGCTTGCCGGATCTCCCCTGCCGGCGCAGCTTGTTCTCATGCTTCTGCTTCTCCCGGCGGCGCTGGTTGATCCGCTCCGCCTTGGCCGCCAGCTGCCCGGCTGCCTCGCCGTAGCTTTCCGGGGACTCCCGGGCCAGCTGCTCGGCGATGGCCGCGGCCAGTCCTGCGTCGGTCACCGCCGCCATGGCGCACACCGGGCGGCCCGCCGCCGCCCCCAGCTCCGCCTTGTCCCAGGGGACGCGGATCCAGAGGCACTGGCCGGCGTCGGCAAAGTGGCGGACCCGGCGGATGCTGTTGTCCGCGGCGTCCCTCGCCACAAGGATCAGGCGGCAGGCCCGGGCCCGGCAGGCCGCGCCCACCGGTTCCTCCCCGGCCTCCAGCCGGCCCGCCCGCTTGGCCAGACCCACCAGATGCAGGATCTTATCCATCTCCCGCCTCCATCTGCCGCTCCAGCTCCTCATAGACCCCTTCCGGGATCTGGGCGCTGAAGGCCCTCTCCAGGGCGCGGCTCTTTCTGGCCTTCCGCAGGCACTCGGCGTTGGGGCACACGTAGGCCCCTCGGCCCGGCTTCTTCCCCATAAAATCCAGGGAGATCTCCCCCTCCGGGGAGCGGACCACCCGGATTAGGGACCGTTTGTCCTTCATCTCCCGGCAGCCCAGGCACTGGCGCTGCGGGATTTTCTTCTGCTTCTGCATAGGCTGCCTCCTTTGATCTCTTCTATTCCACAGGGGCGGTCTGTTTGGCGTCCGGGCTGTCCCCCCGCTCCGGGAAAAATGGCGCGGAGGGCCGGAACCGCTCCTACTCCTCGTCCTTGTAGGACGCGGGCTTGATGTCGATCTTGTAGCCAGTCAGGCGGGCCGCCAGGCGGGCGTTCTGGCCCTCTTTGCCGATGGCCAGGCTCAGCTGGTCGTCGGGCACGATCACCCGGCAGCCCTTGCCCTCGTCCGCCATCCACACGTCCAGCACGTCCGCCGGGGCCAGGGCCGCGGCGATGAACTGGGCGGAATCCTCGCTCCACTTGATGATGTCGATCTTCTCGCCCCGCAGCTCCTCCACGATGCTGCCCACCCGCTGGCCCTTGGGGCCCACGCAGGCGCCGATGGGGTCCACGGCCTCGTCGTTGCTCCAGACCGCCATCTTGGTGCGGCTGCCCGCCTCCCGGGCGATGGACTTGACCTCCACGGTGCCGTCGTAGATCTCCGGCACCTCCAGCTCAAAGAGCCGCTTCACCAGGCCCGGATGGGTCCGGGAGATCAGCACCTGGGGGCCCTTGGTGGCCCGGCGGACCTCCACCACGTAGACCTTGATCCGCTGGCCCTCCACCAGGCTCTCCCCCGGCACCTGTTCGCTGGCGGGGAGCACCGCCTCCGTGGCCTCGGTGCCGGTGCCGATCCGCATGGACACGCTGCCGTTGCGGGGGTCGATGCGGGTCACCACGCCGGTGAGGATCTCGTGCTGCTTGGAGTTGTACTCGTCGTAGATCATGCCCCGCTCCGCCTCCCGCAGGCCCTGGATGATCACCTGCTTGCCGTTGCCGGCGGCGATGCGGCCGAATTCCACGTTGTCCACCGGGATGTTGATCAGGTCCCCCACGGCGGCGCTGCCCCGGATGGCCCGGGCCTCGTCCAGGGTCATCTGGGCGCCGGGGTTCTCCACCTCCTCCACCACTTCCTTCTGGACGTACATCTTCAGATCCTTCTTCTCCTCGTCCACATGGACCAGGACGTTCTCCACGCCCTCGTGGTCCCGCTTATAGGCGGTGGTCAGGGCCTGGACGATCTTCTCCATCATAAACGCCTGGGGAATCCCACGCTCCTTCTCCAGCATTGCCAGAGCAGCAAAGATCTCGTCGCACTTCATGTCGCTTCTCCTATCCAAATTCCAATATCGTTTCGTGAATCCGTTTCTAAAATTCCACCCGCAGGCGGCACAGGGCCACCTGGCTCTTGGGGAAGGTCATCTCCCGGCCGCCCACCGTCACCGTGACGGCCCCGTCCTCCCCGTAGCCGGTGAGGGTGCCGGCGAACTCCTTCTGGCCGTCCTGGGCCTTGTAGAGCTTCAGGAGCACCGGGCTCCCCATAAACTGGGCAAAGTCCCGGGGCCGCTTCAGGGGCCGCTCGGCCCCGGCGGAGCTGACCTCGAACACATAGCTGCCCTCGATGGGGTCCGCCTCGTCCAAAAGGTCGCTGACCGCCCGGCTCACCGCCTCGCAGTCCAGGATATCCACGCCGCCCGGCTTATCCAGGTACAGCCGCAGATACCACTGGCCGGCCTCCCGGACATACTCCACGTCCCACAGCTGGCATCCCGCCTGCTCCACCACAGGAGCGGCCAATTTTTCCACAATTTCGGTGACTTTCGCCATACTTCCCCTCCCATTTCGGCGGTAAGAAAGGATTTTTATCCCTGCGTTTCAAGTCAAGAAAAAGAGCGGACCCAAGGCCCACTCTCAAACCGTACCGACATACCTTGTGTATCGTACCATAGAAATCCAGAAATTGCAAGGGTTTTTTCGCTTTTTGTTCCCGCTTTCCGCCGCCCGGCGTGTCTTTCGGGAGAAAGCGGCGGGAACGGTCCCGGTTTTCGTCTTCCCTTGCTCCGTTCGGCCGGCCATATTCCGGCCCTTCGCGGCTTCCCGCCGCCGCTCCGCGCCGCCGGCCGCTCTCCTACGCCTGTAGAAAAGCGCCAATTCCGGCGGAAAATTCCTTTTCATTTTGTGGAATTTGTGCTATGCTGATAAAAAACAAGCCCCCATATCCAGTCTTTGGAAAGGAGCAGTCCCTATGAAGCAGCCATCCCCCCAGCAGCAGGCCCTGTTCCAGCTCACCGGCCGGCCGCCCCTGGGCGCGGCCCTCTCCCTGGCGGCCCAGCACCTGGTGGCCATGATCGTGGGGTGCGTCACCCCGGCTATCATCATCGCCAACGTGGTGGGCATGCCCCAGGCCCAGCGGGTGCTGCTGATCCAGTCCTCCCTGGTCCTCTCCGCCATCTCCACCCTGTTCCAGGTCTTCCCCATCGGCCGGAAAGGCGGGCGGTTCCGCTTCGGGGCGGGCCTGCCGGTGATTCTGGGCGTCAGCTTCGCCTATGTGCCCAGCATGGAGGCCATCGCCGGCAGCGGCGGAGGCGTGGCGGCCATTGCCGGCGCCATGGTGGTAGGCGGCGCGGTGGCCCTGGTGGTGGGGCTGGCGGTGGAGAAGATCCGGGTCTTCTTCCCGCCGGTGATCACCGGCACCGTGGTCTTTACCATCGGCCTCTCCCTCTACCCCACCGCCATCAACTACATGGCCGGCGGCACCGCCAACACCTACGAGGCGGTGGTGGAGGAGAGCGGGCTCACCAGCGCCCTGGTCTACGGGTCCTGGCAGAACTGGCTGGTGGCGGTGCTGACCCTGGCGGCGGTGATGGTCCTCAACCACAAGGGCCGCGGCATCTGCAAGCTGGCCTCCATCCTCATCGGCATGGTCTTCGGCTACGCGGTGGCCGCCTGCTTCGGCATGGTGTCCTTTGCCGACGTGGGCAGCGCCGCCTGGTTCGCCCTGCCGGAGTTCCTGCCCTTCGGCATCACCTTTGACCCGGCGGCCTGCGTGGCCATCGGCCTGCTCTTTGCCATCAACTCCATCCAGGCCATCGGGGACTTCACCGCCACCACCGTGGGCGGCATGGACCGGGACCCCACCAACCAGGAGCTCCAGGGGGGCATCGTGGCCTACGGCGTCACCAACATGTTCTCCGCCCTCTTCGGGGGCCTGCCCACCGCCACCTACTCCCAGAACGTGGGCATCGTCACCACCAACAAGGTCATCAACCGGACGGTCTTCGGCCTGACCGGCGCGTTCCTGCTGCTGGCGGGGGTGTCCCCCAAGTTCGCCGCCATCCTCACCACCATTCCCCAGTGCGTGCTGGGGGGCGCCACCATCACCGTATTCTCCACCATCGCCATGACCGGCATGAAGCTGATCTCCTCTCAGAAGCTGGACGCCCGGAATACCACCATCGTGGGCCTCTCCGCCGCCCTGGGCGTGGGCATTTCCCAGGCCTCGGCTGCTCTGGGGCAGCTGCCGGAGGAGTTCATCATCATCTTCGGCAAATCCCCCGTGGTCATCGCCACCATCATGGCGGTGCTGCTGAACCTGATCTTGCCCAGGGAGGAGTGATTTTGCTCCGCCGCGTCCGTCCCGCCGGAAACAAAAACGCTCCTGTGGGCTGCGGGCCGGCCCCCCTCTCTTTCGGGCGCTCCAGCCGCTCTTGACTTGCGCCCGGCATCCGTGGTAAGGTAACAGGACTACGGCGGCCTCCGGAGCGATGCCGGAGGCCGCCTACGCTGTGTTTTTTAGGAGGAGCTTTCCCGTGCAACCGATGAAGAAAAACAACCCCCGGGCCCTGCTGCCCATCGGCGTATTCCTGCTGCTGTATCTGGGTCTGGGGCTGACCTTTGAGTACGCCCTGGGCATCTCCGGCGGCTTTTCCCAGATCCCCATCGTCATCGCTTTCCTGATTGCCATTCTGGTGGCCTGCCTCCAGAACCCCAGCCTCACCCTCGACCAGAAATTAGAGGTGATGGCCCAGGGGGTTGGGGACAAGAACATCCTCACCATGCTGCTGATCTTTCTGGCGGCCGGGGCCTTTGTGGGGGTGGCGGGCCGCAGCAGCGCGGAGAGCGTGGCCTACTTCATGCTCTCCATGATCCCCGCCCGGTTCGCCGTGGCGGTGCTGTTCGTAGTGGCCTGCTTCGTATCCACCGCCATGGGCACCAGCGTGGGCACCATCACCCTGATCGTCCCCATCGCCGTGGCGGTTTCCGAGGCCTCCGGCTTCAGCACGGCATTGTGCGTGGGCTCGGTGGTGGGCGGCTCCATGTTTGGGGACAACCTCTCCTTCATCTCCGATACCACCATCGCCGCCTGCAACGGCCAGGGCGTCCCCATGCGGGACAAGTTCCGGGAGAATTTCGCCATCGCCCTGCCGGCGGCCCTGGCCACCCTGGCGGTGATCCTGGTTTTGAGCTTCCAGGTGGAGCTCAGCGGCGCCGTTGTCGGCAGCTACCACCTGGTGCAGATCATCCCCTACCTCCTGGTGCTGATCGGCGGCATTGCCGGCATCAACGTCTTTGTGGTGCTGCTGATCGGCATCGTTTCCGGCGCGGTCGTCATGCTCTCCACCGGGCAGCTGGCGGCGGTGGACCTGCTCAGCAGCATGGGCAGCGGCGCCGCCGGCATGTATGAAACCAGCATGGTGGCGGTTCTGGTGGCGGCCATGTGCGCCCTGATCCGCATCTACGGGGGCTTCGACGCGCTGCTCTCCTTCATCCGCCGGATCTTCCGGGGCAGCCGGGGCGGCCAGCTGGGCATGGGCCTTCTGGTGGGGGCCATGGATATCGCCACCGCCAACAACACGGTGGCCATCGTGATGGCCAACCCCATCGCCAAGGAGATGAGCCGGGAGTACGGCGTCTCCCCCAGCAAGACCGCCTCCATCCTGGACACCTTCTCCTGCATCTTCCAGGGCGTCATCCCCTACGGCGCCCAGATGCTGGTTGCGGTTTCCGCCGCGGCGGAGCTGGGCCATCCCGTTTCCTCGTTCCAGGTCATGCCCTATCTGATCTACCCCTACCTGCTGCTGGTCAGCTCCCTGGCGTTTATCTTCCTGGCGCCGGAGGGGCGGAGGAAGAAGCGCTGAAGGGCCTGTTCTCCGCCGTTGTCTTTCCTTTATTTTTATGAAATTGTCAGGACCGCCCAGCAGATTGCGGGGCGGTCTCTTTCTCCCCGTTCTCCCGCCGCTCCGCGTATAGTTTTTCTCCTCTGAGGCACACTATCCCCGGCAAAACCCCAAAACACACTGCAAGGAGGAACCTATCATGAGCACCTGTAGCAACGGCACCCCCAACCGGGCCATCCAGTGCACCGTCACCAACTGCGCCAACCACTGCCAGAGCGAGTCCTACTGCGGTCTGAGCTCCATCCGTGTGGGCACCCACGAGTCCAATCCCACCAAGGAGCAGTGCACCGACTGCATGAGCTTCCGCATGAAGTAACCGCCCGGCGGGGAGCGGTTTGCCCCTCCCCGCCCGCCTACATCCGGCTTTCGCCAAGGAGGGAACTTCCCATGAAGCATACCGGCAGGATCCGCCTGGCCGCCGCGCTGGCGGGCCTGGCCAACGGGCTTTTCGGCGGGGGCGGCGGCATGGTGCTCCTGCCTCTGCTCTCCCGCTTTACGGACCTCCCGGCCCGGAAGCTCTTCTCCACCTGCCTGGCCATGATCTTCCCCATCTGCCTGGTGTCCGCGGCGGTGGGGCTGCTCTCCGGCGGCGTGGATCTGTCCACCCTGCTGCCCTACGGGGCCGGGGGCCTTCTGGGCGGTCTGCTCGGGGCCCTGACCTTTGAAAAGGTCCCCGTTTCCTGGCTGAAGGGGATCTTCGCCCTGTTCCTGCTCTATGGAGGTGTCCGATACCTGTTATGAAGGAGATCCTGCTGCCCGCCCTCTGCGGCTTTCTCACCGGCATCCTCTCCGCCTGGGGCGTGGGAGGCGGAACCCTTCTGCTGCTGTGCATGACTCTGTTCCTCCAGGTGGAGCAGCGGACGGCCCAGATCATCAACCTGATCTACTTCCTCCCCACCGCCGGCGTCTCCCTGCTGGTCCACTGGCGGCGGGGCTATCTGGACGGCCCCACCTGGCGCGCCGGGGCCCTGCCCGGGGCCCTGGCGGCGGCAGCCGCGGCCGGGGCCGCCCTGTTCCTGGACCCCCGGTGGCTCCGGAAGCCCTTCGGAGTCTACCTGCTCTGGGCAGGGCTCTCCATGCTCGTAAAGCTCTGGCGGGGCCGGCGCTCCAAGAGCTGAGGCCGCCGGCCGGGCCGGTTTTCTCTCTACAGGAAAACGGCTCTGCCCCCGGTTTTTCCTTGCGCCGGCCTCCGGGATATGCTACACTAGGGGCAGGAAAGAATATGCAGAACTGGAAAGAGGAGGAAGGGCCCATGCACGTGCCCGGAGGCCCCACCGCCGCCCTGGACATCCAGCCCTTTGACGAGGCCCTGGCGGCGGCCCTGGAGCCGTCGGATACATACGATGCGGGCCGCTGGCTCTATGTGCCCAACACCTACGGGGAGTACCGCTATCTCCTGGGCACCCGGGGACAGAGGCCCCTGATCTGTGTCGGGATCAACCCCTCCACCGCGGCGCCGGACCGGCTGGACAACACCCTGAAGTCGGTGGAGCGGGTGGCCCTGGGAAACGGCTACGACAGCTTTCTCATGTTCAACGTCTACGCCCAGCGGTCCACCCGGCCCTGGGATCTGGAGGAGCGCTACAACAGCCGCCTCCACCGGGAGAACCTGGCCGCCTTCGCCTATGCCCTCTCCCTCTCCCCCGCCCCGGCCCTCTGGGCCGCCTGGGGGACCATCATCGAGGCGAGGCCGTATCTGCTGCCCTGCCTGCGGGATCTCATCGCCCTGGGGGAAGGGGCCGGCGCCCGGTGGTACACCGCCGGCCCCAGGAGCAAACGGGGGCACCCCCACCACCCCCTCTACCTGCGCAAGGACAGTATTCTGGAGCCCTTTGACCCGGCCGCCTACCTGGCGGCCCTGGCCGGCCAGCAGGCCGGATAGCAACTTACGAAGGAGGATTGCCGCTTTGGACAAGATCTATGTCACCGGACACCGCAACCCGGACACGGACTCCATCGTGTCCGCCATGGCCTACGCCGCCCTGCGCAACGCCATGGGGGAGCGGGAGTATGTGGCCGCCCGCCTGGGCCATCTCAGCGATGAAACCAAGGGAATTCTGGACCGCTTCGGCTTCGAGCCCCCCCTGCTGATCAACAACATGCGCACCCAGGTCCAGGATCTGGACTTCGACCATCCGCCTATCCTGAACCAGGCCGTCACCGTGAACCACGCCTGGCAGGCCATGGAGGCGGGACGCCACATCGCCGCCCTGCCCATCACCGATGACGACGGCTTCCTGATCGGCATGCTGACCCCCGGCGACATCGCCGAGTACGACATGCAGACCATCGCCAACCCGGTGCTGGAAAACGTCCCGATTTTCAACATCCTGGCGGTGCTGGAGGGGGAGATGCTCAACGAGCCCCGGGAGGTGGTGAACACCATCAGCGGCCGGGTGACCATCGCCCTGCCCTGCGGCCTCAGGGAGCTGCCCTTCGGCAACAAGGACACCATCCTGGTCTGCGGCCGGCAGCCGGAGGTGGTCAAGGCCGCAGCGGAGGCCGGTGTCCGCTGCATCGTGCTGTGCCAGTCGGAGCTGCCGGAGGAGCTGCGGCAGATGGAGACGGACACCTGCATCATCTCCACCCCCTACGACACCTATCGGACCATCCGCCTGCTCTTCCACGCCCTGCCCTGCAGCTGCGTGTGCCGCAAGACGGACCTGGAGGTTTTCTACCTGGACGACTACATCGACGACGTGAAAGAGGTGGTCCTCCAGAGCCGCTACCGCAGCTACCCCATCCTGGACCGGGACACCAACCAGGTGGTGGGGACCCTGTCCCGCTTCCACATCATCAAGCCCCGGCGCAAGCGGGTGGTGCTGGTGGACCACAACGAGGCAGCCCAGTCGGTGCCCGGCCTGGAGCAGACCGACGTGCTGGCCATCATCGACCACCACCGGCTGGCGGACATCCAGACCTCCAACCCCATCTACTTCCGCAACGAGCCTGTGGGCAGCACCACCACCATCGTGGCGGGCATGTTCCAGGAGAAGGGCCTCATGCCCTCCAAGAAGCTGGCGGCCATTATGGCCTGCGCCATTTTGTCCGACACGGTGATGTTCAAGTCCCCCACCTGCACCCAGCGGGACCGGAGCATGGCCGAGCGCATGGCCAGCCTGGCGGAGCTGTCCCTGGACGATCTGGGCCGGGACATCTTCTCCGCCTCCGTGCCGGAGGACAAGCCCATCGAGGACCTGCTCTTCACCGACTTCAAGGAGTTCCACATCGCGGGCCACGACTTCGGCATCAGCCAGATCACCTGCATCGACTCCGACCGGCATCTCCAGCGCAAGGAGGAGTTTCTGGATCTCATGCGCAAGACCATGGAGGAGCACCACTATATGCTCATGATCCTGATGCTTACCGATGTCTTGAAGGAGGGGTCCATGATCCTCTACCTGGGGGACGAGGACTTGGCGGAGCATGCCTTCCATGTGAAGATCAAGGATAACCAGATTTTCCTGCCCAAGGTGATGAGCCGGAAAAAGCAGGTGGTCCCCATGCTGTCCGCCCTGTGGGGCTGACAGCGGCCTGAGAGCAGGAGGGGACAATGGAGACAAGAGAGATTTTATCCCAGGTGGATCACACCCTGCTGCGGCAGGACGCCGGGTGGGAGGAGATCCGCGCCGTTCT